>CANQNZ010000001.1 GCA_947625365.1 uncultured Bacilli bacterium
TATAATGTCGTATTGAATAAAAGTAAAAGCTCTAATCTAGATGATAATCATGTCAAAGTAACAACAGGGGCAGTACCTAAATTACTTTCTAACACAGAAACTACACCAACTAATACAAGTAGCGGACAAGTACCAAGTGGATATACAGATGGAAATTCAAATATAATAAGTAAAAGTTTTGTAGGACCAAATGAAACAAAGAAAGTAAAGGTAAAAACATGGATGGATAACGCAACAACAACTGCAGAAGGACAAAATAAAACATTTAATTATAAAATCTCGATTGAGACAATAGCTACAAGTCAAACCCCAGAGCTAGAAAGTGTAAATATTTTAGGAAAAAATTATCCAGTAATAGCCGCCACACCAGATTTTACAAAAGGCTTTCCAAATTCATCCACAACTGATGATGATAAAAAGAACCTAAGCGGACTGTACCAATCATACGATGATGATGGCGATACATATTATTTTAGAGGAGCAGTTGAAGATAATTATGTCGAATTTGCTGGAAAGACTTGGAGGATATTGCGAATAAATGGAGATGGAACAATAAGATTAATACTGAATGAAAATTTAACCGAAACAAAAGCATTTAATACAACATATCAAGGATACCAGTATGTTGGCTATACACGAGATAATAGCTCATCTTGTACAAATGCAAACCCATGTAAAAGTACATATAGTTTAAGTAATAACTCATTTACTATGACACCAGACGGAACACCAAGTGATATAAAAAATTATTTGGAAAATTGGTATCAGGAGAGCTTGGCTCGAACAGAGGTAAATGGAAAAAAAGCTGATGAATATATAACAACTACGACTTTTTGTAATGATACATCATATGGCTCAGGAACTGAGGATACAGGAACACTTTATTATGGAGCATATAAAAGAATAGCAACAAATAAGAAACCAAGCTTGGAATGCCCAGACCCATATAAGAAGGATAATAGTGAATTAAGAACTTATGGAGGAGTATATAAATTAAAAATAGGACTTATAAATGGAGACGAATTAAATATGGGAGGGTACTCATGGAGCTCTCCATATGCAACAGCAGAAAACTACTTGAGACATACATCATGGTATTGGACTCTGTCGCCTCATAATGCTAATACATCTAACGCCTTTGTACTTTTTGCTAGTAGTGTCGGTCGCGTCGACTACAGCTACGTCAATCTTAATGTTGGCGTCGCCCCAGTTATCAATCTGTCAACTGGTACACTGTCCACTAGCGGAGATGGAACATCTGGTTCGCCATTTAAAATAAATTAGGTATAAACGCGAAAGCGTTTATATATAGATAAGTCAAAGAAACTTTTTATTGTTACACTTCGTTATATAATAAAAATGTATTCCTATTATTATTCTTTGACTGGAAAGAGGTAATAGATTTATCTCTTTTTTAGTTAAAAAAATTAATTTAAGTGATATAATTAAATTAGAATAGGAAGATGAACATGATAATAAAAGATGGAAATAAAGCAGTAAGTGATGTGGCCTATTATTTTAGTGAACTAGCAGCTATCTACCCAATTACTCCTTCTTCACCGATGGCTAGTAATGTGGATAATTTAGCTAGTGAGCAGGCGAAGAATCTTTTTAATGATACGGTTAAGGTAGTGGAAATGCAAAGTGAAGCAGGGGCAGCAGGTAGTTTGCATGGAGCTTTAATTAGCGGGTCTTTAGCTACTACTTTTACGTCTAGCCAAGGTCTTTTATTGATGATACCAAATATGTACAAAATCGCCGGCGAAATGTTACCAGCCGTAATTCATGTTGCATCAAGAAGTATTGCCACGCATGCTTTATCAATTTATGGCGACCATCAGGATATATATGCCACCAGACAGACTGGCTTTTGTATGTTATCATCATCTTCAGTTGAAGATAGTCAATATATGGCCGCTGTAGCTCACTTAGCAGCTATTGAAAGTTCGTTACCTTTTTTACATTTTTTTGATGGATTTCGCACAAGTCATGAAATAAACAGCATAGAAGAAATAGATTTGGAAAAAATTGGTAAGTTATTCAATAAAGAAAAAGTTAATGAATTTCGTAAACGTATGTTAAATGTCGGAAATAATATTCAAAAAGGAATGTCTGAGGGAGAAGATATTTATTTTTCTTCTACAGAGGCACGTAATAATAGTTATAGCGCAGTAGCTGGTATAGTAAATAATTATATGCAAGAGATAAATGCTATTGCTGCTACTAATTATGCGCCTTTTAATTACTATGGTGATGAGCAAGCCACTAATATAATTATAGCCATGGGTAGTGTATGTGATACTATACGTCTTGTGGTTGATAATGAAAATAAAAAGGGTAAAAAATATGGAATGATAGAAGTTCATTTATATCGTCCGTTTAGTGTTGAACATTTAAAAAATGTTTTGCCAGAAAGTGTTTGTAATATTGCTGTTTTAGATAGAACTAAAGAGTTTGGGGCTCCCCATGAACCATTATGCTTAGACGTTATCAGCGCTTTAGGTGACCTTCCTCTTAATATTGTCGGAGGACGTTATGGTCTAGCTAGTAAAAATACGACTCCAGCTGATATTAAAAGTGTCTTTAATATGTTAGAAGGACCTTTACAAGATAATTTTACCATTGGTATTAATGATGATGTTACACACTTAAGTTTGAAACCAGTTAGTTATCATTTAGATATGCCCGCTCAAGAAATTATTATTTATGGTTATGGTTCAGATGGTATGGTTAGTGCTAGTAAGGATTTACTAAATATTGTTGCTAAGACTAAAGAAAAGTATGTTCAAGGTTATTTTGAATATGACTCAAAAAAAAGTGGGGGCGTAACTAAATCTCATTTACGTATTGGTAGTAAACCTTTAAAAGCCCCATTTTATATAAGTAATCCTTTATGTGTTGTAATAAGTAAAGAAGAATATTTATTTACTTTTGATACTATTTCTAATATTAAAGAAAATGGTTTAGTTATTTTAAATTCATCTTTTGAAGGTGATTTAAATGATTATTTACCTGATGCTTTTAAAAAAGTATTAAGTGAAAAAAAAGCACATTTAATTGTCATTGATGCTAATAGTTTAGCTCATAAATATGAGTTAGATGGTAAAATAAGCAAGATAATGGAGTTAGTTATTTTAGAAGTTTTAGGAGTTGCAAAAGCTAGTGAATTATTAGAGAAAAATATTATTAAGAAGTTTAAAACTAAAGGGGAAGAAATAGTAGAAAGAAATATTAAGGCATTAGAAGAAGTTAAGGCTAATGTTAAGATAATTAAGCAACGCTTTACTTATGATGGTAAAACACAAGAAGAAAAACTTAATGTTCGTGATTTAATTAATGCTCGCAGGGCAGATAAGTTAAAGGTAAGTGATTTGCTTGCCTATAAAGATGGAACTTTTAGTTGTGAAACAAATAATAGTCGTTTGAAAATTTCCAAACGCATTCCTAAATGGTTAAAAGAAAATTGTATCGAATGTGGAATGTGCTCCCTAATTTGTCCGCATGGTGTTATTAGACCTTTTATAACTGATGATGATAATCCTAAGTTTTTAATCGCTGTCAATGCGGAAAAATGTACGGGATGTGGTTTGTGTATGGAAGCATGTCCTGGTAAAAATGGAGTAAAAGCTTTAACATGGCAAGCTAATACGCAAAATGGTAAGCCAATTGAAGTGTTATTTGACAAACATGAAAATGTTTCTAATTTAAATAAATATACGATAAAAGGTAGTCAACTTTTAAAACCACGTTTTGCCTATAGTGGTGCTTGTGCAGGTTGTGGACAAACTGCATATATTAAACTTTTGACGCAACTTTTTCAAGATGATTTAATTATTGCTAATGCTACAGGTTGTTCTAGTATTTATGGAGGTAGCGTGCCTGTTACTCCTTATAGTATTCCGTGGGCTAATAGTTTGTTTGAAGATAATGCGGAATTTGGCTATGGAATGTATTTATCTTATAAAAATTTACGCAAACGAGTAGAGCAGATTATGGAAAAGACTATGGATAAAGTAGATAGTAAGATAAAAGAAGATTATCATAAATGGTTAGATAATAAAAATGATTATGCTATAACTAGAGCAGTTAAAGAAAGTTTAGCAAGCAAAAAGATACCTAAAGAATTAAAAGAATTAATTAATTATATTCCTTCTCGTAGTATTTGGTGTATAGGTGGAGATGGTTGGGCATACGATATTGGCTTTAGTGGTATCGACCATATTTTATCAAGTAATGAAAATATTAATATTTTAGTTTTAGATACCGAAGTTTATTCTAATACAGGTGGGCAAGCCAGTAAGGCTTCATCTTTGGCTCAAGTCGCTGAATTTGCTGAATTAGGTAAAAAGACCGTGAAAAAAGACTTATTTAAAATAGCTATGTGTTATCCTAATGTCTATGTTGCGAGCATATGTTTAGGAGCCAACCCTATGCAAACTATTAAAGCTTTTAAAGAAGCCTATGAACATCAAGGACCTTCTATTATAATTGCATATGCACCATGTGTTGAACAAGGCATTAAAAATGGAATGAAATGTTCTTTAACAGAACAAAAAAAATTAATTGAATGTGGTTATGAAATTTTAATGCGTTATAAAGATGATAAATTAATAATAGATAGTAGCACGCCCGATTTTACAAAATATGAAGAGGTTTTACTAGGGGAAGTACGTTTTAAGGCTTTAAAGATAAAAAATAAAAAACAAGCAGATGAACTACTTGCTTTAAATAAAAAGTACGCTATTAAACGTTATAATTATTATCAAGATTTAGCTAATAAATAAAAAAGGAAGTTGCCCCCCTGAAGAGCAACTTCAAAAGAATAAAAAGGGGTTGGCTAGTGTGATACTAGCACCAATTCGCCTTTGGTGAATTGGTGATTAATATACTAATTGAAAAGGTGTTTTTTGTCAACACTTTTTTTAAATTTTTTAAAATTAATTTTTTATTTTCGAACTAAATAAGCTTTTCCGGAATTTATTTGGGTAATTAAAGATGAAATTAATCCTCTAAGTTCTTCTTTGTTATTAGTTTGATTAATTATTGGATAGCCAGAATATAGCAAAGTATTTAACTCTTCATCTGTTGCTTGCATAGCAGAATAGATAATAGTTGGTATGTGAACTTCTTTTGCAATTAAACTTTCTACTAATCTTAAACCAATTTTATCATTATAAATATTAGGGTTTGATAAAGATAAAGAAACATCTAAATCTAAACATATAAAATCATATGTATCATTATCTATGCTTTTTTCAGCATCAACAACATTTTTAACTGTAGTTATATCATGCACTTCATTAATATATAAAGTTGATATTATTTCACCAATCTTATAATAACTATCAGAAACGACTAAAGCTTTCATAATATAATAGCTCCTTTCAGCTCCAATATCATACCTTAAAATTTCTAAAAATACAACATAAAATCGTTAGACAAATAAATGTTTGTGTTATATAATTAAGATGGTGTTAAAATGGAGATAGAAAATTTAAAAGGAGTAGGTCCTAAAACTTTAGATGCTTTACATAAATTAGAAATCTATAATATTAATGATTTATTATCATATTATCCATTTCGTTATCAAGTTTTAAAACCAGAAGTTTTAGATAATAGCGATAATGTAAAGACTATTGTAGGTAAAGTAGAAAGTGCACCTAGAGTTATATTTATTAAAAGAAATTTAAATCGTTTAGCTTTTCGATTTATAACTGAAGGAAAGATAATAAATGTATCTATTTTTAATCGTGGCTTTTTAAAAGATAAAATTCAAATAGGCTCAGATTTAACTTTGATAGGTAAATATAATAGTAAAACTAATAACTTTGCAGCTAGTGATATTCGTTTATTTAAATTAGAAGAAACACTGATAGAACCTAAATATCATTTAATTAAAGAAATGAAATCAAATTTATTTTCTAAATTAATGGGGCAAGCTTTAAATAGTAATGAACCAGTAGTGGATTATATTCCTTTATATTTAAATAAAACTTATAAATTTTTATCTAAATGGGAGGCATTAAAAGAAATTCATCATCCTACTAATCTTACCTTGTTAAAAAAAGCTAAACTAAAATTTATATATGAAGAATTATTTATATTTATGTTTAAAATAAATTATTTAAAATATAAAAAATCTTTAGAACATGATTTTTTGAAAAGAACGAATAAAGAAAAAGAAGTATTAGATTTTACTAAGAATTTACCTTTTTCTTTAACTAAAGATCAAGAAAAGGCTACTCAGGATATTTTAAATGATTATATTGCGCCCAAAAGAATGAACCGCTTAGTTTTAGGTGATGTAGGAAGTGGTAAAACAATTGTAGCTTTTATTGCTATTTATGCTAATTATTTAGATAATTATCAAAGTGTTCTTATGGCGCCAACGGAGATTTTAGCAAAACAACATTATGAAAATATAATTAAAATAATGGCAAATTATGATATTAAAGTAAAACTTTTAATTGGTAGCATGAAAAAGAAGGAAAAACAGCAAATTTTAGAGGAAGTAAAAGAGCAGAAAATTGATGTTTTAATTGGAACCCATGCGGTTTTGAATGAAAATTTGGTTTTTGCTAATTTAGGATTAGTAATAACGGATGAACAACATCGTTTTGGAGTTAATCAAAGAAGTAGCTTGCAAAATAAAGGACAAAAAGTTGATGTTATTTATTTAAGTGCAACGCCTATTCCTCGTACGTATGCTTTAACTTTATATGGGGATATGGATACTTCTTTAATTAAAAGTAAACCTAAAGGACGCCGGCAAGTTATAACTGATATAAAAAAAGAAAGCGAGCTTAAAGAAGTATTACAAGCAATTTTAACGCAGATAAAATTAGGACATCAGATTTATGTTGTTGCTCCTTCTATTTTAGATAATGAAGATAATGAACTGGAAAACGTAAATTCTTTAAAAGAAAAATTTAATCAAGCCTTTAAAGGATTAATTAAAATAGGGGTTTTACATGGGAAGCAAAAACCGGCGGAAAAAGAAAAGATTATGCAAGATTTTGCAGAAAACAAATATAATATTTTAATCTCCACTACAGTTATTGAAGTAGGTATTGATGTCGCTAATGCGACAATGATGGTAGTCTTTAATGCGGAGCGTTTTGGCCTTGCTACTTTGCACCAGTTAAGAGGGAGAGTAGGACGAAGCAATTTAGATAGTTATTGCTATTTAATAAGTAATTATGAAAAAGAAAGATTGCAAGTATTAAAAGAAAGTAATGATGGTTTTTATATTAGTCAAAAAGATTTTGAATTGCGAGGAGAAGGAGATTTATTTGGTTCTAAACAAAGTGGAGATATGAGTTTTAAAATTGCTAATTTACAAAGGGATTATAAGATTTTATTGCAAGTAAAAAAGGACTCTTTAGAATATTTACAGGAATTATTAAAAGGAAATACGCATAGTTCTTATTACGACCAAATAATTAAGAAAATAGATTTTATTGATTAATTGTATTATAATTTAATTAGGGGATGATACTAATGGATAGACGATTAATAAAAAAAGAAGCTTGGGATTTAACTAAAGAGAAGTTTTTAGATTTATGGAAAGTGTTAATTATTAACATGGCTATATCATGTGCATATATGGTGTTATTTAATTATGGACTTAAGGGAGTAAATGAAAACTTAACATCAGCGCTTGCTATGGTATATAATTTAATAACAATTCCTTTCTCATTTGGTTTAAATAAATATTTCTTAGCGTGTGCTCGCCGAGAAAAAGCAAGTATTAAAGATTTACTGTATTATTATCGCCATAATATTATTGAGACTATTGTTTTATCAATGATTTTAAGTTTAGGTTATAATATTGGGTTAATTTTATATATTTTTCCTGCTGTTTTAATGTATTTATTTGTATCAATGTCTGAAAATTGTTTGATTGATGGAACTAGTAATCCTATTGATGCTTTATCGCAAAGCTGTAAATTAATGAAAGGGTATAAATGGGATTATTTAAATTTTTTAATTAGTTATTTATTATGGTTCTTTTTAGGAATTGTAACAATGGGGCTTGCTTTTATTTGGGTATTACCTTATTTTACAATGTCTCAAAAGATTTATTATTTGAAATTAAAAGAAATAAAGAGTCCAAAAAAGGAAAAGAAGAAAAGTAAGGCTAAATTTAAAAAGACTGAAAAATAATAGGAAGTATATGAATGTAGTAAAGTTAGAAAAAGAAAATAATATTAATTTTCTAGATATATTTTATAAAACTCATTGGCAAGCTGAAGTAAGAAATTTTTTAAATGAATTTTGGCAGCTTAATCCTGGTGCTCTTAATATAGGGGTTTATTTTCATGATACCAGTATTTCTATTGAAGCAGAAAGTGGCGGGATTATAGAAGATATTTTGAAAATTCGCTTGCATGGTTTTTCTCGTAAGGGGCGAATTTTAGCCTTAAAATTTATTTATGGCAGTCTTTTATATTTACAGATAAATTATCAAAATAAAGTTATCTATTTTTGCAATGTAGAAGTGCGAAATAGACTTTGGGGTAAGTTTAAATATTCTAATGAAGAATTCGAAAAAGTAATGGAGCGCTATATTAATCTTTTAAGTTATTGGCCCAAAGATGAAAATATTGTTAATAAAAAGTTGTTAAAATTATATAAATAGTGGTATTATAAATGGCGGAGGGTTTTATATGGGAAAGAATAAAAGCAGAGAAAAAGTAAGTGTTAAACAAATTTTAGGGACAGCGTTACAATATTTTAATGACGTAGACCAGATTGATTTAAATATGTTTGTGGCTGATATAAAGCAAACTAAACAATTTTTAATAGTTGATGAGTTAGAAGAAGATAAGCAGTTATCTAAAGTTATTTCTCATAAAGATGATAAAATAGTCTTTTCTAAAAACAAGAAAAGGAAAGAAATTTTAGAAAAAAATATTCCTAGTAGTTTATATAGTTTTTTTAAGAAAAGATATTTCTCTCGTCCTTGGAATGGTTATAATCACGAGGAACGTAAAAACTATAATATGACAAAGGAAAAAGAGAAAATCAAAGGATGCAGTAATATTTTGGTAATATCGAATAATAAAGATGATTATCAAGTTTTAAAAGAATATGGTTTTGAACGTATTGATTATGTACCAACTTTGATAGATTTAGAAAGATTAGTTCGTAGTGAGGAAAATCTTCTTAATCAATATAATGTGATAGTATTTGGTAAAGAATATTTTAATAAAGATTTTACGAAACATTTTCAATCTTTTAAAAGCTACTCAATTTTAAAGGCAATTTATGAGGATGCTAAAAGTGATTTTATAAATATTGGTATATTAGAAAATGCCGAGGATAAGCTAAATCTTTATATGCAAAATAATATATTAAATTTTTCTTGGACTACAGGATTAGTTTCGGAAAAAGATGCGGTAAGTAAAATTGCGGATAATTTAGTAGCAAATAAAGTATTAGCTAAAAAAAGAGAATATTCACCAATAAAAAAAGAGACCAAACAAACGAAAATTCCGATTAAAAATCGTGAGATTAAAGTTTTAGTTTTAGGTGATAATTTAGATTATAAAAATGATTTTCAAAAGCAAACTGGACTTGATGTAACATGTCGTTTTGATACTAATATTAATTTATTATTAGCGAGTGGGCAGTATGATATTATTATCGCTAGTCAAAAACGTTTAGATAAGGTTAGAGAGCTTCAAGATGTTATTATGGAGCAATGTCTTTTAGCCAAAAGACCTTTAAGTTTGTTTTTAGCTTATGATGCGCAGAATATTATGATGCCAGAGTTTGATGAAAACATTTTAGGCCAACGCGTAAATTTTAAATATCTATGGTTTGGACAAATAGGCAAAAATTTAAATCCTAAAACTACTGATTATTATGAGCATAGTTATAAATTTTTAAGAAAACAGTGGCAAAGAATTGATTATTCAAAGGCTTTTCAGCAACAGTTAGCTGAGGTAGCTAGCGTGGAAAACTTATTAAAAGAAACAGTTCGTATTTATAACGCCGGTCTTTTGCGAGCTAACCTTGGCATGCTACAAGAAAAATTATTTGCTCCACCAAGAATTGCTGCACACGAGTTTTTAAAAATAGAAAGAACTTCTAAAATAGAAAAAGAAATTACTTTAGCGCAGGTAGATAAATTGAAAGAAAAGATAGCTTTAAGAGCTTTAACGGGCTTAAAATCTTATGATTATCAAAATGAGCGATATCCATATGAGGGTGTTATAATATGTAAGCATGTAAGTGAGCAAGAAGAAAATTTAGCAGTTTTAAAGTTAGATGGACCAGATGGTTATGAGCCTTGTGTTATAATCGAAAAGGGCGGCCAAACTTATTTCATTGGTACGCCAGAGCAAAGAGGGTATTTGACCGAAGTGCTAAAACAAACTGATAAAAAACAAACGATAAATAAACCAGCAAAAGTAATTAAAACAACACCTATCATAAAAGAGCCTTTAGTAGAAAAAGAAATGCCTTTACAAGAAGCAATAGATAACATAAAAGATTATGAAAGAATGTTACATTTTAACAAGGTAGGTTTATTAGCTCGTTTGCAAGGAAAAAGAAAAGATAAATTAGCCGAAGAAAAACTATATTTAACTAGAAAAAATCAATTATATCAGGTTGCAACTTTTGACTTTGATAAAATATATGATTTTATGGCCGAAGTTCTTAGCCGAATGACTAATGAAGACTTTATTATTTTAAATTATAATATGGTAACTTGGAATTATCCTTTTATAAATCCAAGCTTTCCGATGCCAACTATTCAATCTGTAAAAATTTTAACTAGTGAGCATGAAGCAAAGGAAATTAATAAAGTAATAGAAGATTTTAATTATTCTATAAATTCTTTAGAAGCAATAAAAATGTATCCTCATATTGGTTTAATTTATAGCGATAAATTATTAATCTTTGATTTTAATAAAGTAAATATTTTAACAGATTTAACTAGCAGTTATCCAAAGCTAAAACCTTATTTAGAGCAGTTAATTAATGTTCGTTTAGAAAATCCAGAAATAAGCGAAGATGAAGCTTATAATAAAGTGTTAGAAACAAAGTTATCACAAGAAGTAAAAAGAGTGAGACAAATGGATTAGTCTGCTCTTTTTGTTTTCGACAAGTTATTTTCCTTACTTAAGTTATATTACTTTTGAGGGATAAAGATGAAAGTTAAAATATTTGATGAAAATCATGAAAAAGATTTAGAAAATTCTGTAAATATGTTTCTTAGCAATTTAAATGGTGATATAATAGATATCAAGTATCAAGTATCTATATCTATTTTTGGTGAAGAACAAATATATTGTTTTTCAGCTATGATAATATATAGTGAGTAAGTAGGGATATATGTGAAAAAAAATTCTTTTTTAGAAGGAAGTTTTATAGCAACAGCAGCCATTATATTTGTAAAAATTTTAGGTATGCTTTATGTTATTCCGTTTTATGCCACAGTAGGTGTGCAAGGAGCTAGTCTATATGCTTATGCTTATACTATTTATAATATTTTCTTAGATATTGCTTCTGCTGGACTACCTATTGCAATTTCTAAATTAATCAATGAATATAATACTTTAGGAAAAAAAGAAGCTAAAGTGCGAGCGTATAGGATTGGTACTAAAATTGTTGGTATTCTATCCGTTATTTCTTTCCTAATTGTTTTCTTTTTTGCTAAGTCCATTGCAATAGCTATTTTAGGAGATTTACAAGGGGGAAACACCATTGCCGATGTTACTTTAGTTATAAGGTGTGTTTCTTTTGCTATTTTGGTTATTCCTTATCTAGCTGTTTCTAAAGGTTATTTACAAGGGCATCATTACATTAAGCCTCCCTCAGTTAGTCAAGTTTTAGAACAATTAGTCAGAGTAGCAGTATTATTAGGGGGTTCATATCTTACCATTAAAATTTTAAATCTTAAAGTTTCTATTGGCGTAGGTATATCTTTATTTGGGGCTTTAGCAGGAGGAATAGTCGCTTATTTATATATTAGGTCCAAAATAAACCATAATAAAGAGAAGTTAGATTTAAAGGAAAGCTTACCTAAAGATGATGTTACTAACAAAGAAATAGTCAAAAAAATATTTGGTTATGCTATTCCGTTTATTATTATCGATACAGCAGTGAGTATTTATCATTTTATTGATATGGTTTTAATTATACGTACTTTAAATTATCTAGGTTATAGTGCTGTAAATGTTGAGATGATTACTAGTTCAATTGTAACGTATGCACCAAAAATAAATATGATAATTTCTTCACTAGCCACTGGTATGTCCGTTAGTTTAATACCGACGATTGTGTCATCTTTTGTCAAGAAAGATTGGCAAGATGTTAATAGTAAACTTAATAAAGCATTACAAATCATATTAATTATTTCACTACCTATGGCCGTAGGGATTTCCCTTTTAGCAAGGCCAGTTTGGTCTCTATTTTATAACGTAAATAATTTTGGTTTCACTATATTAACTTTAAGTATATTTACAGCTATTTTGACAAATGCTTTTGTTATTACAAGTTCAGTTTTACAAGGCCTTAACAAATTTAAAACGGTTTACATAAGTACTATCTCTGGCTTTGCAGCCAATGCTTTATTAGATGTACCGCTAATGTTATTATTTCATCGTTTAAATCTGCCGGCTTATTACGGAGCTATCATTGCTACTATGTTAGGTTACCTATTAACAATATTTATCACTTTATTTACACTACATAAAAAAGAAAATCTGAATTATATGTCAACTTTAAAAAATATAGGCAAATCTTTAGTGCCTTTAGGAGCAATGATAATATTAGTAATTATTCTTAAACTAATTATTCCATTTAATTTAGCAAGTAAATTAAGTTGTGTAATCTATATTGCTATAATTGCTCTTTTGGGGGCAATAACCTATTTATTTATTGCTTATAAAATGCATATATTACAAGATGTTTTCGGACAAGAATTTATAAATACAATCATTAAAAAACTTACTCTAGGTAGAGTAAATCTTTCTAAACATTAAAGCATATACATATTTGAACTAATGTTAACTTCATCGTTAGAAGTAGAACTACTAACCATATTTTCTAATTTAGAAATACGGTTTTCTAGTTTTTGCATTTGACGTTCTAAGCGAGCTATTTTGTTATCATAATCATTATTTATATTGGGGTATGTATTAAATGGAATATCAGGCCCTGCATAAAAATTATTAGAATTGGAAACAGCTTGATAAGGCATAGCTCCGTTAGGAAATGCCCCGTTAGGCCCCATCATATTTGGGGCAAACGATGAAGACATGTGTGAACTTTCAAAAAAAGTATTGCGGTCTTTTTTCATAAAAGATTCCTCCCTTTTCAGTAAATAGTATATGACTAAATTTAAAGAAGTTTCAAAGGAGTGAAGAAAAATGCGGCTTCGTAATGTTAAAAATGCTAAAGAAATATTAGATAATTGTGATTTTTTAATAAAAAATCCGCAGGATTATAAAGGTCAATATCAAAAGCTTTTTGAAAATAATAATCCTATTTGTTTAGAAATAGGGATGGGTAAAGGAGCTTTTATTAGGCAAATGGCTATGCATCACCCCGAAATTAATTTTATCGGCATGGAAAAAATGAGTAGCATTCTGGCGCGAGCTATTGAGCATTTAACTCCCTATAATCTTCCTAATGTCAAAGTAATTAGAGCTGATGCTTTACTGCTTCCTGATATTTTTTCTAAAGAAATTACGACTATTTATTTAAATTTTTCTGACCCATGGCCTAAGGCAAGGCATGCTAAAAGAAGATTAACTTCCGAAATTTTCTTAAAAGCTTACGATGGTGTTTTTAAAGATACTAAAACTATAATTCAAAAAACTGATAATGATGCTCTTTTTGAAAGCAGTATTATATCTTTAAGTTCATATGGTTATAAAATCGAAGATATATCTTTAGATTTACATCAAACAGATAAAGAAAATTATCAAACGGAGTATGAAGAAAAATTTGCTGCTCAGAATATTAAAATTAACTATTTAAAAGCTAGTAAGAGGTAGGGAATTTAGGTGATTACAACTTTCGACTATTATAATTATAGTTTAGAGGAAATAAAAGCAATTGAAGATGAGAAGTTACGTACAGAAATTTTAGAATTATTAAAAAATGATTTAGCTTTATATAAAAGAACTAATATTTTTTATAATACTTTTAGTGAAAATAAACCAATAATTAATATTATTATGAAAATTGAAAGATTTTATGAGGAAAATACAAGTACTTATTTTGCACCAGGCGATATATGTTTTTTCTATCCTATTATCAAAGAACTTAAAGCCGCGAAAAAGCATTATTCGGATATTTCTAAAGCTGTAATTACCAAAGGGTCTTATTATTATAGATATACCTTTAGAATTTTTAACAAAACTAAAAATGCCTCTTATATTTTATATAACCCTCTTAAGATTTGTTTAGATGAAATAGATTATCTGCCTATGAATATTTCCCAATTTGATAATTTTAGTCTTTCTTTAAATCAGGCTTATGAACAGAGTCTAGATAAATTTTATGAAATTAGTGCTAATTTAGGGCAAGATGATTTAGATGTTCGAAAAATACGTAATCGCCGAAAATAATTTACTATTCAATATTAGACGTGATATAATTTTATTTGAAAGTCGAGGAAAACCTATGAAGAAGTTAGTCTTTGCTCTTTTGGCTTTAGTATTTTTAACTGGTTGTACTAATATAAATAATCTTTCAATCTCACAGATAGTATCGACTAGTTTAGAAAATCAAAGCAAATTAAGTAATCAATATCGGACTGGTTATAAGTATTACTTACCAAGAGGACTAAGTGTTGTTAGTCAAAGTGATTACAATGAGAAACTTAATACAGATAGATATACTTACTATTTATATGTCGATATTATAAGTTATTATAATAAAGTAGATAATGAATTTAATCCTGTAGCAAAAGCCTATTATTCGAAGGAAATAAAAGGTAAAAATAAGTATGGTTACTTACAAATTAGAAGAATAAATGATAAATATTTAGTTGAAATAATGTATAATTATGCTAAAATAGAAGTAATAGTAAAGCCGAGTGATTTAAATATTACTGTGGCTAATGCTATAACCATTTTAAATTCAATTCAATATAATAAAGATATAATTGAAAATGTAATGGGAAAAAATGTGTTAAAAAATAAGGAAACAGAAATAAATATTTTTGAAAGTAAGAAAACCGATAGTAATACAATTTTGTACAAAGAAATTTATGGACAATATGATGATAGCAAAGAAACTCACGATTCAGATTTAATAAAGGAAGGTGTAGAAAGTGGGACTACTAAGTAAGATAAAGAATGTGCTTTTTGAAGAAGAAGAAATAGAAATACCGGTTTATAAAAAAGAACCAGAAAAAAAAGAAGAGCCAGTAAGAGTAGTGCGTAAGCCAATAGAACCAAAAATAAAAAAAGAGGAAGCCCCTAGGGAAAAAGTGGAAGTTTCTGCACCAAGAGAGAAAATTGAAGTAAAAGAAGATAATGAAAGAGAGACTTTTAAAACTGAACCAACTTTTCAATTCCCCGTATTTGATGAAGATGAGTTTAATGAGCCTCCTAAAAAAACGGTGAAAGTAAATCATGATAGACCAAAAAATAATCATAAGAAAATTGATTTTGGCCGATTTGATACTCCCGCAAAACCGAAAGAAGAACCAAAAAGATTTGTTCCTTCCCCAGTTATTTCTCCAGTTTTTGGCGTTTTAGATAAAAATTATGTTAAAAAAGATTTGAAACCTAAAAAAGAAAATGTAAAAGAAAAAGTTGTTAGTGTGGATGATGTTCGCAAGAAAGCTTATGGGACTTTAGAAGACCAAATTGAAAGTACTTTTGATGAACCAGTTAAACAATTTTATGAAGAAAAGCCTTCTAAAACAATCAATGATTTATTAATTGATGCTGCTAATGAAGAAATACCAATCGAAGATGTAGAAGTTAATGATATAGAAGTATCAGAAGAAGAAATAAACGAAACTTCATCATTAGAAGTTTTAGATGAAATAAAAAAAGATGTGGATAAAAGTAGTTTGGAAGATACTTTAGAAAGTGATTTATTTAATCTAATTGATTCGATGTATACAAGTAAGGAGGATGAAAAATAATGTACTTTTTACAAGATTTTTTACCAATAATTATTTATATTTTATTAATAATATTATTAGTTGTTGGCATAATATTAGGTATAAAGGCTATTACTGCTTTAGGAAAAGTGGAAAAAGTTGTCGATGATGTTAATAAAAAGGTGGAGTCATTAAATAGTTTTTTTAGTATTATTGATTTTACCACAGATAAAATCGTTTCCTTAAGTGATAAAGTAATAGATGTAATATCTCTAGCCTTTTCTAAATTATTTAGTCATAAAAAGAAAATAAAGAAAACAAAAGTGAAGGAGGACGAAGAATAATGGGAAAAAAAGGATTAGGAAAATTTTTAACAGGGGCAGCTATTGGAGGAGCTTTAGGAGTTTTATTTGCTCCGAAAAAAGGTAGTGAGTCTAGAAAAGATTTAAAAGATAAGGCATCACAATTAGCAGGTAAAGTTAAAAATGCTGACTATAAAGAAATTAAAAAAGAAATTGAAGACAAAATTGCTAATTTAAAAAAAGAAGTAGCCGATTTAGATAAAGAAAAGGCTTTAACTATTGCTAAAGATAAAGCATCAAAGTTAAAAAAACAAGCTAATGATATTGTAGCATTAGCTATTGAAAAAGGAACTCCTGTTTTAGAAAAGACAGCTCAAGAGGCTAAAGAAGCTACTATTAAAGTCTTAAATGCTACAATTAAAAAGTTAGAAAACGATAAAAAAGAAACACCTAAAAAAACTACTAAAACTACTAGTAAAAAATAGTAGTTTTTTTTGACAAAAGAGGCTTTAAATGATATTATTTATTTAAATAAGGAGCATACGAATATGAAGATGACAAAAAAACAAAATATTATAATAAGTATTGTGTTTGTAGTTTTAGTAATTATTGGAACAGTAAGTATTTCGGTATTTTCACGTAATATTCGAGAATCTTATGCTTTAAATTTACGTATTAATAGTGTCAGAGTTGTTAATGGTTCAGATGTTATTAATATTAGTGCTTCTAGTTCATCACCTATAGTTGGTTATTATGTTGGAACAGCAAATAACGTTAATAGTGCTACTTATTTTCCCGCTTTAAATAAAAATTCATATAATATTAGTTTAATTAATGGCACCTACCATGTTTGGGTTAAAGATGGGACAGGAGCTATAGCCCAATATAATCAAACTATTACTATTTCTAATTCATGTTCAAGTGCTTATGTTTCTAATGCTAAAGGTAATGGTACTTCTCGTCATTGTTACTATACAGCCGATGGAAAATATTTAGAAGAAACTAAATCTGAACAATTAGTAACATGTGCTAGTGGTTATAAAAGAGATGAAAGCAAAACAACAATTACTGAAGATACTTGTACGAGTCTTTCTCCTTCGACTATTGGGGCAATGGGACTATCTAAAAAAGTTTGTACAAAAGTATGGACTTATGCGTGCGTTCCTACAGGTGGAGCATCTGGGGATGGGTTAAGTGTAGTTAGTGCTACAACTTCTAATGAATGGACAAATGGTAATAAGGAAATTGTTGTTACTAGTAAAAAAGGTTCTAGTGAAATAGCAGGATATTATATTTCTACCAATTCTAATAAACCTGATGGTGGAGCAAGTTGGAACGGTTCAAATTCTACGACTTGGACTACTTCACAAGGAGCAGGAACCTATTATATATGGGTTAAAGATGCCCAAGGTAATATCAGCAGTAATTATAAATCAGTTACCGTATCTAAAATTGAAACTACTGCTCCTCATATTGACTCTGTAATTCCTTCATCAGTTAATAAAAATTTAACTATTAATGCTTCCGATGAAGGGGGAAGTGGGGTAGCAGGCTATTATATTAGTACAGAAAATGCGGCGCCAACTCTTTCTTCTGATTGGAATAATACAAATGAAACATCTTATACAATTGATAAACCGGCGGGAACCTATTATATATGGGTTAAAGATGCTGCGGGAAATATTAGTACTAGTAAAACAGCAAATATTGCCGAATCGTCTACTACCGATAATAACTTGTTAGCATCCCTTAGTATTAAAAATATGGAAATATCTCCAGCTTTTGATGCTAATGTGACCGAATATACTGCAAATGCTAGTGTATCTAAAGCTGTTATAGATGCTACTTTACAAGATAGTAATGCTTCATTTGTTAAAAAATATGGTCCAAGAACTGTGAATTTAAAAAGTGGCGTTAATAATATCGTTATTAAGGTTAAAAGTGCTTTAGGCAATGTTAAGGAATATACAATAAAAGTTACATATAATGGTAAAGCTTCTAATAGAGCTAGTGCTCGCTTAAAGTCTTTATCTTTAAATAGTGGTAATTTAACATTTGATCCTGATATAACGGAATATAGAATGTATGTTCCTCGCAGTTTGGAAAAATTAGAAGTAGAGGCAGTAGCCGAAGATAGCAATGCTGAGGTTAAAATAGAAAATCCCGAAAGCTTGCAAATAGGTGATAATAAAGTAACAATTACTGTTACAGGAACAGATGGTACTTCTACAATATATACTTTAAATATTATTAGAAAAGAAACAGACCAAGTTTCTACTAATAACTATTTAAAAGAGTTAATCATAACAGGATATGATATTAAATTTGATAAAGATGTTTTAGAATACGCCATTGCTTTAGGTAATAGAACTTATTTAAATGTTAATGCCTATGCGGAAGATAGTAATGCGGAAGTAACAATTGATAATACTAAATATTTAACTAAAGATAGTGTTGTTCATGTTATGGTAAGAGCCGAAGATGGTAGTGCTAGAATTTATTCTATCGCCTTAAATAAAAGCAGGATAACGGTATGGCAAATAATATTAATTATTATTGGTTCAATTATCTTATTATTAGTAATTGCATACTTTGTCTTAAAACTTATGGGATATACTGTTTATATTAACTTTGGCGTTATTAAAGATTTCTTCTTAAACTTATTTAGAAGAAATAAAGATGATGATTAGTTAAGAGTTCTAAATGAACTCTTTTCATATGGAAATAAAAAAACCGTATTAACGGTTAAAGTGATTTTTTTAAATATATTTCTAAATTAATAAAACCTATTAAAGATAATAATTGCAGAATAGTGTATGTAATTACACGGTCAGAAGTTTGAGGATTTGCTACATCTTGAGAAACATTATTTTGGGTATTATTTGGTTCAGAAATAGTTGTTTCTGGGTCTGGTGGGGTTTCTGTATCCTCCGTTTTTTCTGGTTGAGTACTGCTTGAATATGGTAGTTTTTCAAATGAAATTTCAATGCTTGTATCTTGGGTTATATGTTCTAATATTAACGTGCCTTCTATAACTTCACTAGTTTTATCTTCTCCATTAACAATTATTGATTGAATTTTATAACCATAATTGGGATATATTTTAATGATTATATCTTCACCATGTTTTATTTGAGAGGAATTAGAGTTCACTGTACCACCAGGACCTACATTAATATCTATATTATATAATATTGGTTTAATATCAATGCCTTCAGTGCCTTCAATATTTGTTGCTGATTCTATTGTACCACTACTTGTATTGTCAATACGACCTTCTTTGTTATCAATAGTACCAGTATTTTTTATAGAGCCATTATTAGTTATTGTTCCTTTATTAGTAACAGTTACTCCTTCCGGAATAGTCAAACTAGCACCATCTTCAACAGTTAAACTGCCTGTTATTTCCAAATCTTGATTAAGAGTAGCATTACCTTTAACAATTCCATTTCCATGTTCATCAAAAATAATACCATTAAATCCTTCAGCATTTAAATTTCTCATATCACTTTCGGTATAGACTATGGCATTACCATTACCTTCTAAAACGACTTGACTTTGCTCTTCGGAATCGGTTATTGCATAACCTAAAACATCTGTATGAATATTACCGCCATTTAATGTAATTGTACCTTCGGGAGTATAAACTGGTGGTTCATGCTCCTTACTACAATAACCATTACCTATTCCTGAACTATATTTTCCATCATAACTTGTATAAATATTACCACCGTTAATTACAATATTACCAAAAGGATAATTATATATACTACCGATTACAGCTCCCAAACATACTGAGCCAGAATTATCAACCGAAGCAAATAAAGAGCCATCGCCATTAATTTCTAAGGAAGTATTTTTAGGAACTTTAATAGTTGAAGATTCTTGTCCAGCTTTTAAAGTATTTTCGCCAATTAGGTTAAGAATAACACTACTACCATCTTGTAAATCAATGGTATTCTTCCAACCGCCTTCAGTTGTATCCGCTTTATAATTATTTAATGTTATTGTTACATTAGCATTTTCATTAATAATAATTCGGTATTTTTGAGCATCTCCTCTTAATTCTACATTCGCATTATTTGATAAAATTATTTTATTATCCTCATAGCTAATTTCATAATTAGTTCCTTTAATTAAGGCATCGGTACCAGTAATGTTGTTAAAATCATTTTCATCAGCTTTAACATTTATAATTGGAATTAGCAGCATTATGAAGGTTAGTAAAAAGAAATTTTTCCCTATTTTTTTCATTAATTACTTACTCCTTTTCAATTTATTTATTATATTAATTTAAAGAATAGAAAATGTCAATTATATAATAAATCTTTTATTTGACATAAACTGTAAATTTAAATATAATAAAAACGTAATTTTTAATGAAATTATGTAAATATTTAGCTATAGCGAATATTTTATAATAGAAGGAGTATGGCATTTATGTTAAGATTAGAGAATATTCAGAAAAGCTATAAAGTAGGAAACAATAAACAACATGTTTTAAAAGGCATAAGTATTGATTTTCGTGATAATGAATTTGTTTCTATTTTAGGGCAAAGTGGTAGTGGTAAAACAACACTTTTAAATATCATAGGTGGTTTGGACCATTACGATAGTGGAAACTTAGTAATAGAAGGGGTTTCAACTAAACAATATAAAGATAAAGATTGGGATAGTTATCGTAATCATCGAGTTGGTTTTATCTTTCAAAGTTATAACTTAATTTCCCATCAAACAATTTTGGCTAACGTGGAGCTGGCTTTAACTTTATCAGGTATTCCTAAAAAAGAAAGAAGAGAAAAAGCCATTGAGGCTTTAACTAAAGTAGGTTTAAAAGAACATATTAATAAAAGACCTAATCAACTTTCTGGTGGGCAAATGCAAAGAGTTTCTATTGCTCGTGCACTAGTAAATAATCCAGATATTATTTTAGCCGATGAACCAACTGGTGCTTTAGATTCTCATACAAGTGTTCAAATTATGAATATCTTAAAAGAAATTGCTGAAGATAAATTAGTTATTATGGTTACGCATAACCCAGAACTTGCTCATGAGTATTCAACGCGAATAATTGAATTAAAAGATGGAAAAATTTTAGATGATTCAAGTCCTTATAATGAAAAAGAGGAAAAGAAAAAAAGTATAGAAGGGGATAAAACTCCAAAAACTTCTATGTCATTTTTAGCTTCATTAAGTTTATCATTTAATAACTTGATGACAAAAAAAGGTAGAACCTTCTTAACAGCATTTGCGGGAAGTATGGGTATTATTGGTATTGCTTTAATCTTAGCTTTATCAAATGGTGTATCAGGATTTGTTTCTTACCGTGAAAAAGAATCTTTACAAAATTTCCCTTTAACAGTAGAAGAAGAAGCTTTCAATGTTTCTACATATTTAACAGATGGATTATTTGGTAAAGATGATGATAAATGTCCCGATAATAAATTATGTTCTAAAGACGATATAAATAGTGAAGTACAATCTCTTACTAATGATATTGTTAAACAAAATAATATGGAAGAATTTAAAAAATATGTTGATGAAACTAAAGGATTTAAAGAATATGCTTCCCAAATTCAATATTCATATAATTTAGATTTACAAATTTATTCAACGAAAAATGATAACTATGTCAGAGTAAATCCTAATAGTTTTAATCTTTTAACTATTGCAAATGTTAAGGATACATCTGGAGAGCTTGCTGGATATATTGATACGGAACCACAACCAATATTTACCGAATTATTAGAAAGTGATGATAATGATGATAGTAAATATGAGGTATTAGCGGGACATTATCCTAAAAATTATAATGAACTTGTTTTAATTGTTGATGAAAATGGTGTTATTCCAGACTCTGTTTTATACGGTTTAGATATTAAAGACCGTAATCAAATAAATGAAGTATTAGGAAAAGATAAAAAAATAAAAGCTACTAAATATAATTATGATGATATTTTAAATACTTCATATAAATTAGTGTTAAATACTGATTATTATAAAAAAGTAGGAGGAGTATATCGCGATTACTCTAGTGATAATAATTATATGAAAAACATCATTGATAATGGTGTTGATATGACAATCGTTGGTATTGTTAAAGTAAAAGGCTCTGCTGACCAAGAAAATTTAGTTGGTTACAAACATTCGTTAGTTGATTATGTCATTGAAAATGTTGCTAAAACTGATATTTATAGAGAGCAAACAGAAAATAAAGATATAAATGTTTTAACAGGCTTACCTTTTGATAATGAAACTAATAATTATGAAAGTGTTTGTAAAACTCTTGGAATAGTTGATGTTAATAAACCAAATAAAATTAGTTTTTATCCAAAAGATTTTGAATCAAAAGATAAAATTGTAGAGTTGATGGATAAATATAATAAAAAACAAGAAAAAGCTGGACATAAAGAAAATGTTATTTCTTATACTGACTTATTAAAAACTTTAATTAGTAGTATTACTTCTGTAGTTAATATTATTACTTATGTCTTAATTGCTTTTGTTGCCATTAGTTTAATTGTATCAAGTATTATGATAGCTATAATTACGCATATAAGTGTTCTAGAAAGAACTAAAGAAATCGGTATTTTAAGAGCTATTGGTGCTAGTAAGAAAGACGTTAAACGAGTATTTAGAGCCGAAACTATAATCGAAGGTTTTGTGGCAGGTGTAATGGGCGTAATAATGTGTATATTAGTATCATTTGTAATTAATAAAGTAGTAGCTCACTTTATGAGCTATGATAATATTGCTCATTTACCATTATTAAGTGCTGTACTACTAATTGCTTTAAGTACTTTACTTACTGTTTTGGCTGGACGAAGACCATCTAAGATGGCAAGTAAAAAAGACCCAGTAGAAGCATTAAGAACAGAATAATAATTAGAAAGTAAACTAAAAAAATAGGTTTACTTTTTTTGTTATTGACTTTTGATGTGCTTAATGATTAAATAAATAGTAATTTGAAAGGATTAGTTAAAATGTTAATATATAATGAAGGTCAAACTTTAGATACTAAAGAAATGAAATTATTAGGTGGAAATGGCGAAGGCATATTTTATGCCGGGGAAAGTGTAATAAAAGTTTACGATGATGCTCCTAAAAAGAGGTTATTAGATGAAAATGATGTTAATTATTTAGCTAAAATAAAAACATTAAGAATATTACTTCCTAAAAATCCTATTTATGTTATGGAAAATGGCCAGAAAATATTTAAAGGGTACGCTCGTCATCAATATATTCAAAATTGTATACCTTTAAGTGCAATGTGGGAAACATTACCAGAAAAATTAGAAGAAGAAGGAAAATATATAGAAGAGGATGTGGAAATATTAACGGAAAATAATGTGAAATTACATGATTTAGCGGTTAGAGATAATCTTTTATATAATGGTAATCTATACTTTTGTGACCCAAGCACTTTTACAATAAATAGTGATACTAAAGTGACAAACAATAATAAGGAAGAATTAAAAGAGGCTTTACATTATCATTTGATTTTATTAGGAACAAATCCCGAATATTTAGAAGAAGAGTTAGCAAAAATGACCGGGATAGATTATCAACTGTCAGAAGATTTTTATAACTTTTTATTAAATGTTTATGGTAGTGTTTATGATATGATAAGTGACTATAGTTATTTTGAATATTTAAATGATATATTAGAGTATTATGGTTCAATTGAAAATTATAAATTAGAACTTTTAGAAAAAGCGATAGAGGATAGTCGATATTCTAGATATAGCTTTGAAGTTGAAACTTTAGAAAGAATATTACATCGTTAATATTTTTTTTAATACAAAATGTTGATTTTTTCAACATTAATGCATATAATATAAATGACTTTATACGTTGAGGTGGTGTATATGAAAGAGTTAAATTATAAAAAAATAGGGGAACGGTTAAGAAAACTTAGAAAATATATGGGCTTAACTCAAAGACAAGTTGCTGAGATTTTGAATGTAGGTAGAGATGCAATTTTAAGAATTGAAAAAGGAGAACGCAAGATTGATTTGCAAGAATTAATGAGTTTTTCAAAATTGTATAATATAAGTATGGATGAATTAACAGCTGAAGAACATGCTATAAATAGTAGTAATGTTATTTTTGCTAGGGGATTTAATGAATTAAGTGAAAAGGATAAAAAAGAAATTATTAGTTTAATTGAGTATAAGAATATATTAAAGTCACAAAATAAGGATGACTAATATGACACCAGAAGATTTAGCCAAAAGAGAATTAGATAAGCTAAAGAAAAGTGGCAAATTAACTTTTCCGATAGACCCCTTTAAAATCCTTCATAATGCTGGTGTATACGTTGTATTAAAAAGTTTTGAAAATTTAGATGGTATTATCATTAATGATGAAGATAACTGTACAATTGTAGGTATTAATTCAAACAGCGGATGGCAAAGACAAAGATTTACTGCAGCACATGAGTATTGTCACTTTATAAAAGATTTGAATAAAGAAATTGGAATAACTGACTATATTGAGTGCTTAAAAAAATCAAATAAAAAAATTGAAAAATATGCAAACGATTTTGCTGGCTATTTACTTATGCCTACTGACGAATTAAGGACCGTATGTGAACAATACAAAAATAAAAATGGTTTTATTGATTTTGAAAGCATTACAATTATAGCTGAATATTTTGGTGTTAGCTTTAATTCTTGTTTGAATAGAATTGCTTATGGCTTAAATTTAATAAATGGTGATATTTCTTATGCATCATTAAGACAAAGAATGAAGGAGTATGGAGTATCAGCAAAAAGACAAGAATTAATAGAAAATAAAATTGATAGCACGTTGCTATCTAATGTTGTAAGTTCCATGAGTTTTGCTATGATGGATATTAATAAGTATACTGGTCAAAAGTTTTTGCAAAATTATATTTATAATGATAATAAACTTGAAGGGGTAGTAATTGATAGGAAACAACTTAATTACATACTTGCCGATTTAAATTTTAATGGCACTGATAGTCAATTTTTTGAAAATGATAGAGAAGAAATAGTAATGACACTTGGTAATTTAGAATTACAACGATATGTAATTAACACCAAAGATAACATTTTATTTAGAAACTGTGGACAATTACATTCATTATTATTTAAATATGTTCCATATCCTGATGATAATGGTAAGTATAGGGATGAAACGGCATTATTAAAAAGAGGTACTATACAACCAGTTCCATATTATGAGATAAATGATAGAATTAATGCTCTTGATGAAGAATTACAATTTTTTATGGAAAATATAGAACAATATGAAATAGGAGAGTATATAGAGCAAGTGGCATATTTCACATATAAGTTTATTGTTATTCATCCATTTAGAGATGGCAATGGACGTATATCAAGAGCTATAATGAATTGGCTTTTAAGCAAGAAGAAAATCCCTCCAATTTATATTGAACAAAAATGTAGAAAAGAATATTATGATGCATTATCAAAAATAGATTTAGAAGAGAATCCGGTTCCATTTATTATGTTTATTGAAAAAAGAATAATTCATACAATGATGGAATTGCATAAATATTTATTTGTCGATGAGATAGATGAAGAAGAAATAAATGAGGAGGCTGAAGTTAATGAAAATTAATAAGTGGCCTAGAAATAATTATACAGGCCCAGGAGGCGGACTATATACAGGCCCAGGAGGTGGATTATATACGGGTCCAGGAGGTGGTGCATCTACAGGCCCAGGAGGTGGATTATATACAGGTCCAGGAGGTGGATTATATACAGGCCCGGGAGGCGGACTATATACAGGCCCAGGAGGTGGATTATAAACAGGTCCGGGAGGTGGATTATATACGGGTCCAGGAGGTGGACTATATACAGGTCCAGGAGGTGGATTATACACCGGTCCAAGTGGCGGAGCATATAATGGCCCGGGAGAATCATATATGAGTAATATTCCGCCATGGCCAGTATTTGTAAAAGAATTAGAAAAAAGAGGTTATAAAAAAGAGGCAGATTTAATTAAAAAATATCATAAATGTGATTAGAAAATGTTGTTATCATTAATCTTTTTATGTTGTAATAATCAAGAGTAATCGATATTCTAGATATAGCTTTGAAGTTGAAATTTTAGAAAGAATATTACATCGTTAAAAAAGATTGAATATTTAGCTTTTATCGCATATAATATAGACAAGCGATGAAAAAAGAGTAGTAGAATAAGAATTATTTTTAGAAAGCTAGTGGTTGATGAAAACTAGTAATAAGATTATTTGAACTTGCTTTTGGATGTGATGGGTCATCTCCCTTATGGATTTTAAGCTAGTAATACTAGGAACTTTAGGTGGTACCACGTTTAAATACGTCCTTTAGAGGATGTGTTTTTTTATTAGAAAGAGGTTTTATAATGTTATATAATTTAATATTTTTTCTAATTTTATTTGTTATAGCTTGGATTATTTTTTCGCTCATTAATAGAGCTAAAATAAATACTAATAAGAAATACCAGATGGCGGAGGTAAAATATTTAATTAGTCGTTTTACTATTGATAAAAAGAAAATAGATTATAAGAAGCTTATTAGATTAATTAATATAGCTAATGCTTTTATTATTTCTTTTGTTTGTACAATAATATCCGTACTACCATTAAAGTTCTTATGGCAAATGTTAATTGGTTTTGTTTTATTATTTGTTTTAATGTTTTTATGTTATGAATTATTAGGAATATATGCAGTAAAGAAAGGTTGGAAGAAAAATGGAAAGAGATTATCAAAAAATAGAGAAAAAGTGGCAAAATAGATGGGAAGAAAAGGGAGTTTTTAAAGCTATTAATGGTAGTGATAAACCACCATATTATATATTAGTAGAATTTCCTTATCCATCAGGTTCTGGTTTGCATGTTGGGCATGTTCGTAGTTATACTGCCCAAGATGCTTTAGCACGAATGAAAAGAATGCAAGGGTATAATGTGTTATATCCTATGGGTTGGGACGCTTTTGGAGCTCCAGCGGAAGGGTATGCAATAAAAAATCATATTCATCCTAAACAAGCAGTTAAAGAAAATATAGCAACTTTTAAAAAGCAAATGCAATCTTTAGGATTTTCCTTTGATTGGGACCGAGAATTTTCAACTACTGACCCGGAATATTATAAATGGACTCAGTGGCAATTTTTACAATTTTATAAACATGGAATGGCTTATAAGGAAAAAGTGCCAGTAAATTGGTGCGATACATGTAAAACTGTTTTATCAAATGAAGATGCCGCTGGGGGTGTTTGTGAACGCTGTGGCAATAAAGTTGTTCAAAAAGAAAAATCACAGTGGATGCTTAAAATGGCTAGTTATTCAGAGGATTTACTTAAAGGCTTAGATGATACTAACTTTGCCGAAAAAGTAAAACTAGGTCAAATTAACTGGATAGGTAAATCTGTGGGAGCTCATGTTGATTTTAAAATAGCAGGTCATGATTTAACCTTTACAGTTTTTACAACGAGATGTGATACTTTATATGGTGCGACTTACTGCGTTTTAGCGCCAGAACATGATTATGTTGATATTATTACAACTCCTGATAAAAAAGCAGAAGTCGAGGCGTATAAAAAAGCTTGTGCTTTAAAAAATGATTTAGAAAGAACCGAATTGAATAAAGAAAAGACAGGTGTATTTACAGGAGCATATGCAATTAATCCTGTTAATAATAAAGAAATTCCTATTTATATAAGTGATTATGTTTTGGCTACTTATGGAACGGGAGCTATTATGGCAGTTCCGGCTCATGATGACCGAGACTATGAATTTGCCCAAAAATTTAATATTCCTATTATTCAAGTATTAGAAGAAGTTACAGGCACTCCTCATGATAAAGAAGAAAAGAAAAATTCTATTGTTGCGGTAGTTTATGATGAAAAAGAAAATAAATATCTGACTTTAAATTGGGGTAAAAAAGGTGGTCGCTTATTTATTGGAGGCACTATAAAAGAGGGAGAAACACCACTGGAGTGTGCGCAAAGAGAAATTGCTGAAGAAACAGGTTTTACTTCTTTAGAGTTTGTAAAAGAATTACCGAAAATAAATCATCATTATTATGCTTATAATAAAGATAAATATTTTAATATTGAAAGTACTGGTTTCTTCTTTAAATTAAAAGCTAAGAAGCAAGTTGATTTAAATTTAGATGATGATGAAGATTTTAAAGCCGAATGGGTAAGTGAAGATGTTATCTTAAAAGAAGTTAAAGATGAGTTGCATATGAAAACATATGAATATGCGAAAAATCCAGGAGCTATGACTGGTGATGGTATTCATATTAATTCTGAGCAGTTAAATGGTTTAAATAAAGAAGAAGCTATAAATAAAATGATTGCTTGGCTTGAGAAAAATCATTGTGGTAAAAAACAAGTAAATTATAAAATGCGCGATTGGATATTCTCTCGTCAAAGATTTTGGGGGGAACCAATCCCAATGATACATTGTGAAAAATGTGGTTGGGTGCCAATGGATGAAAAAGATTTACCTTTGCTTCTTCCTGATGTGGCTGAGTATGAACCAACTGATACAGGCGAAAGTCCTTTGGCTAAAATAACTGATTGGGTAAATACAACTTGTCCAAAATGCGGCGCTCCTGCTAAAAGAGAGACGGATACTATGCCTAACTGGGCTGGTTCTTCATGGTATTTCTTAAGATTTATGGATGCTCATAATGATAAAGAATTTGCTTCAATGGATGCAATGAAATATTGGCAAAGAGTTGATTGGTATAACGGCGGAATGGAACATACGGCTCGTCACTTGCTTTATGCGCGTTTTTGGGTACAATTTCTATATAATATTGGCTTAGTTCCAAATAAAGAAATGATTTGGACTAGAGTTTCTCACGGCATGGTTTTAGGTTCTAACAATGAAAAAATGAGTAAATCAAAAGGAAATGTTATTAATCCTGACGATATAGTAAAAGAGTATGGCGCCGATACGTTACGTTTATATGAAATGTTTATGGGAAACTATGAACAGGATGCACCATGGAGTACTGACTCTTTAAAAGGCTGTAAACGTTTTATTGATAAAATCATAAGATTAAAAGATAAGGTTAATGATAAAACCGGTTACAGTAAGGATTTAGAAGCAATAATTCATAAAAGTATTAAAAAAGTAGAATACGATTTAACACACATGGCTTATAATACAGCTGTTTCGACTCTAATGATTTTAGCTAATGCATATGATGAAAAAGCTGAGCTTACTAAAGATGAGTATCATTTATTATTAACATTATTAAATCCAATAGCTCCACATATAACTGAAGAGCTAAACGAAGAATTAGGTTATAAACCATTGACTGAAGAAGCATGGCCGAAATACGATGAAGCTAAGCTTATAGATAGCGAAGTAGGAATAGCTATTTCAATAAATGGTAAATTACGTAATACTATTAAAGTACCTATAGATAGTTCTAAAGAAACATTAGAAAATTTAGCTAAAAATGATGAAAAAATTCAAAAATATTTAGAAGGTAAAGAGATAGTTAAAGTTATTGTTGTACCTAATAAAATTGTTAATATAGTAGTAAAATAACACCTTAGGGTGTTTTTTTGTGAACATATTATATTCATACATTCCAAAAATGTTCCTCTTACATACAATAAAATTAGAAAGAGGGAATGAAATGGAAAAAGCTTATTTTCCTATGAAATATTATAACTTAACTCAAGGTTATTTAAATAGTAGCACTCATCAAGGGACGTACGCTTTAGATACAGCGGGAAAAGATACTGGCAAAGATGAAATTTATGCTCCATTTTCTTGTAAAGTAACCAAAAAATATGTTAAAGCTGGGCATGCTTATACGGTTTGGCTTACAAGTTTAAATAAAGTTTTATGTGCTAATGGAAAAGAAGAATATTTAACTATGATGATAGTTCATCCTGAAGATATTAACAAGTTGCAAGTCGGCCAAGAATTTAAACAAGGACAGCTAGTTTGTCACGAAGGCAAGACCGGTAATGCATCTGGTAATCATTTGCATATGGAAATTGGAATAGGAACATGTGGTTGGCATAAAAATTCTCAAGGCATTTACATGATAGATAATGCTGTAAAGCCGGAAGAATATTTATTTTTAAAAAATGATACTATTGTAAAAAATGATATTTATAAAAATACTAAATATACTTTTAAGAAAGAAAGTGAACCAATATCAACTACTAATATTTTATATACAACAAGTGATTTAAATGAAAGAACAGGCCCGGGTACTAATTATTCAATAGTTAATAGTCTTTTAAAAAACACGGCTGTTAAAGTTTATGAAACAAAAGGAACTTGGGCGAGAATTGAACAAGGGATTTGGGTTAGCAATAATTTTTTAACAAAAACTAAACCGGCGAACCATTATAAGAGTATGGAAGTTTATAACTGTCAAACGTTAAATGTTCGTAAAAATTACAATAATGGCGCAATTGTGGGGACGCTTCCAGTTAATGCGGTAGTTACAGTGATAGAAGTAAAAAATAATTGGACACGTATTGGACAAAATAGATGGGTTTATAACGCTTATTTAAAATAAATATTGCATAAAACAATTTTAGAAGTGCTATAATATTTTTGGAAAGGAAGTGTTAAAAAATGTTGTACCCAAGAAAACGTAATTTCGATTTATTTGATGGTTTTGATGACTTTTGGGATTTTCCTAAAGAAAAAAATATCATGAGAACTGATATTAAAGATAAAGATAATCATTATTTAATCGAAATTGATTTACCAGGTTATGAAAAAAACGACATTCAAATTGAAGTAGAAGACGGTTATTTAACGGTAACAGCTTCTAAAAATGAAAACAGCGAAGACAAAGAAGAAGGCCGTTTTGTTCGTAAAGAAAGATACTTTGGCAAATGTTCTCGTAGCTTTTATGTCGGAAAAGATATTCAAACTGAAGATGTTAGCGCTTCTTTTAAAAATGGTACTTTAAAGTTAAACGTTCCGAAAAAAGACGAGAAAAAAGAATTACCAGAAAAGAAATATGTTGAAATTAGTGACTAATTAGTCACTTTTTCTTTGCCCAAAATTAGGAATATTTTTAAGCATGTGATATAATTTAGATGTAAAAATTTAAAAAATAATATTGACATGTGTATTAAATACGCATATAATAGAATTGCGAGGTGGATGGAATTGGAGGTTAATAACCCGCTATATAAAAATCAGGGAATACATGTTATTTCTAGTATTTTTACAGTTTCTAATGGAGAAGTTAAAGTGCTTTTAATCAAAAGAAAAAATAATCCCTATAATAATATGTGGGCATTAGTAGGAGGCGCTTTATATAATAATGAAGAATTAGAAGCGGGCATGAAAAGAGAAATAAAAGAAAAAAGCGGTATTGATAATATTGAACTTTATTTTTCTGGAGTTTTTGGTAAAGTACATCGCTCACCGGTGATGAGAATGGTGGCCACGTCTTTTATCGGTGTAATTGATAAAGATAAAGTAGAAGTTATGAAAGAAACTTTAAAAACATCAAATGCTGATTGGTTTTCAATTACAAACATTCCAAATCTTGCTTATGACCATAACGAAATACTTAATCAAGCTTTAGAAACTTTAAGAGAAAAAATAGGTTATACTGATATTTTAAAGTCGCTTTTTCCTAATGGTTTTACCCTTCCGGAAGTGCAAAGAACTTACGAGATAATTTTAGGTAAAGAATTTGACCGAAGAAATTTTCGTAAGAAGCTTTTAAATTCGGGAATGATAAGTGACACTAATAAAACAGTGGTTTTTAAGGGTAATAAACCGGCGAAACTTTATAAGTTTAATGCTATCCAAAATAAAAATGTATTTTAAGTACATTTTTAAAAACATCTACTAAGCGTAAAAAATACACTTATGGAGGTTTAAATGAAAAGTAAACAAACTTTAGGGGTAAAAAAGGTTGATACACATGCAGAAGAAAATTTTGAATTAGAAAAAAAGTATATTTTTAGCTCTGGTAATATTCAAGATAATTTTGACATTGTAGCTAAAACTTTACATTTAAAAAATCCTAAGCAAGTAGAAAATTATGACATATATTATGATTTTGAAGACACTTTAGAAGCTTTTAGAATAGCGGTACGAAAAAGAGAATGTGATGGTAAAACAGAGTGGACGATTAAAAGACCTGTTTCAGATATAACTTCTGGTTCTAAACGATTTGAAAAAAATTTTTCTAGCGAAGATGATGTATTAAAGTTTCTAAAGGAGAATTTAAATATTTCCATTAGTAAGTTAGAACCAAAAATAATTTTAAAAACAAATAGGACTAAATATATTAAAAAGTTAGAAAATGGAACATTGGAAATTTCTTTTGACATTACTACTTTTGAAGCTAATAATCAAAACTATCCCGCTAATTATATGATAGAATGTGAACTTATTAGTGGTAATGAGCAAAGCTTAGAAGTTATTAACGAAAAATTAGAAAAGTTGCCATTTATTAAACCATCTTTCCAATCAAAAAAAGAAATAGCTTTAGAAAAGGTAAATCTTTCGCAAGAAAAAGCGCAAAAAAATATTGATGAAAATATAAAACGCTTTTTCATTACTTCGCCTGAGTATTATGAAAAACTTTTAATTCTTCATCATAAAAAAGAAGAGATTAAAGCTTTAAAAGAAAAGTATGGTCGTTTGGAAAAACCGATAATTGTTACAGTTAGTGGAACACCTCGTGCAGGTAAAACGACGTGTATAGATAATTTATTTGAATTTTTAAAAAAGGCTGATTTAGAAACAAAATGTTTAGATGAGCCAGCGGGAATTGTATATGCGACCTTAAAAAATAAAGCCGAAAAAGCTAAATTATTAGAAGACAGAGTAGGTTTTGTTGATACGCAGTATAAAATAGGGCAAGAATATATAAATAAAAATGCCCATAATGAAGTTATTTTATGCGATAGAGGAGTATTTGATACTTTCATTTGGTATGATATGTATTATAATAAAGGTATGATGTCTAAAGAACGTTATGAGCAATTTTTAAAGCTAATGGAAACAGATGGTAATTTTATTAATTATTTTTATGGATTATATTGTCAAGCTGATGAAGCAATGCGCCGTGATTATTTAAACTCTTTATCCATAGAGCCAAGAACAACAATGACCTATGATAATATTTTTAGCTATAATGCTTCTTTAATGCGTATGCTTCCTTTGATTAAGCAAAAGGCATCTGTTTCAGAATTAATAAATACAACTAATATTGGGAGAATGGATGCTTCTTATATGATTGCTGCTCAAGTTTTAGACGATGTGAAAAAAATTTACTCTAAAAGGATGTGATTACTTTGTATTTTGTACAAAAAATAAAAGATTTAATTAAAGATAATGAAACTATTATTTTTGTAGATATGGATGGTGTCATAGCCGAATATGGATTTAAAGAAAAGCTAGATTTTCGAGAAAAACGACCATTAAAAAGTAATATTGAAGTTTTAAAACAAATCGCTAAATTTCCAAATGTAACATTACATATTCTTTCTATCTGCCGCCAAGATAGTCAAATTGCTGATAAAAACTATTGGTTAGATATCCATGCGCCATTTTTTAAAGAACGAACTATTATATCTAAAGAAAGTTACCCTAATAAAGCATCTAAAGAGTTAAAATTAGCTTACTTGCAAAAATTTAAACAAGAAAATCCTAATGTTAAGTTAATTTTGATTGATGATGATAATGGTGTTTTAAAATATATTTGGGAGAATTTAGAAGGAATTAAATTAATTCAAGATTCTTCTTTAATAGATTAAAATAAAAAAGGTATTAGAAAATTCAATTCTAGTACCTTTTATTAATTCATTTTTTGATATTTTCTTTCCATATAAACTTTACCAGTATTATAGGTTTGATTATTACTAAATTCCATAAAACTCATAAAGCATGGATAGAATAGATTAAAATTCTCTATTATCCCTGTACATTCTTGAAAAGTTGTTAAAGGACCATTAACTATTAATTTATCATTCCTATTTTTAAAGGTATTTCTTTCATTTTTTGGAAATAATTGTTTATTTGGAGCTATTAATCCTCTGGTTGAATTCCACATTTCATACAAAATAGGAGGAACGCAACCATTATGCATATGTCCTGATATTAAATAATTAAACTCTGATAATTCTTGGGCTATTTTTTCATCAGTTAAACACACTGGTGAATGAATTAAAGCCAAATTTAATTTATCCTGAGGAAGGTTTGTTAATAGACCTTTTAAATTTTGTAATTCATTTAATAATTTATTACTATCTTCTTCTCTAGAGCCAGCAGGGTGATAATAAGCAAATGATTGGGTAATTCCTACAACATTTACATTCTCATCTTCATATTTAGCATTATTTAATAATCTAACATTATTTAAAGAATTAATGTTATCTAATAAATTTTGGTCTAGATAATATTCCCAATGACCATCACTATTTTTATAATAGTAATCATGGGAACCTAAAGAAATTAAAGTTTTACTAACATTGCCTAATTGCTCTAACCAATTTAGCAAGCGATTTCTTTCGCTTTCATCTTGTACTAAATTAGTATAGTCAATAATATCTCCTGGAAATAAGATATAATTTAAGTTTTCTTTCTTTAAATAATTTAAAATACTAGATAATTTTTTATCACTTATCTTATAACTAAAGTGTAAGTCACTTATAATGGCAAATTTTAAAGTGACTGGATTATTTCTATATATCTTATAATTAGTTGTATGAAATAATTTCATAAAAAATCCCCCTTTGTTTTTAATGACTTTTATACTATCATTTTTTTACTAAATTGTAAAGAGGTTATCTAAGTGAGATAGTTTTCTTATTTACTTATAATTTATATTTAACTTTTATTAAATTAATGTTATAATACTTTTGTTGTTTGCCCCATAGCCAAGTGGTAAGGCATCAGGCTCTGAACCTGACATTCCGTTAGTTCGAATCTAACTGGGGCAGCCA
>CANQNZ010000002.1 GCA_947625365.1 uncultured Bacilli bacterium
AAGTCAAAGAAAACTTTTTATTGTTACACTTCGTTATATAATAAAATGTATTCCTATTATTATTCTTTGACTGGAAAAGGACTGTTTATTGCGGTCCTTTTTGTGATATAATTTATTTTGGAAGTGGTAGCATGTACTCATTATTAATTGATACACATGATAAAAATATTAAATTAATTTTATATAAAGATGGAAAAGTTTTTTCTAAATTATTTCAAGAAACAATTAAATCACATTCTGTTTATATAATGCCTATGATTGATAAATTATTAACAACTGAAAATGTCAATAAAAATGATATTAAAGAATTAATTGTCGTAAATGGTCCTGGGAGTTTTACAGGTATTAGGTTGGGAATTACAATTGCTAAAACTTGGGCATATTGTAAGAAAGTAAAAATAAAGGCTATTTCTTCTTTACAGATGCTTGCTTGTAGTTTAACAGGTGATGAAAAAAAAGTAGCGATTGCTGACCCTAAAGGTTATTATGTTGCTTCTTTTGATAAAAGTAATAAAAAAATAGAAGAATATAAATATATAAGCGGGCAAATAAATGGTTATATTGAAGAAAAAGATATAAATATAGATTATGATTTAGTTTATGATTTCGTAAATAAATTGCCGGCTTTAAATCCTCATGCTGTAAATCCTCTTTATATTAAAAAAATTGGAGTAGAACAATGATTAGAAAGGCAAGGCTTGAAGATAGTTCAGATATAAATTTGCTAGGGTTAACACTTAATCCGAATTACTCTAGTTTATTTAAATTAACTGATATTTTAAAACAAAGTTATGCTAAAGTTTATGTTTATATTATAAAAGATAAAATAATTGGGTTTATTCATGTTAATATTTTTGCAAAAGATTGTGATATTATTAATATTGTAGTGCAAAAATATTACCAAAGAAAGAATATTGGTACGCAGCTTTTTAAATATTTAATTGCTAATAATAACATAGATAGGATAACTTTAGAAGTTAAGGCCCAAAATACACAAGCTATTAATTTTTATAAAAAACAAGGTTTAGAAATATTAACCGTTCGTAAAAATTATTATGCTGATGGTGATGGATATTTAATGGGAAGGAAGTATGAAAAATGAAAGATGTATATATATTAGCAGTTGAAACATCATGTGATGAAACTAGTATAGCTATAGTAAAAAATGGCAAAGAATGCATCTATATGAATGTTTTAACCCAAATGGATACTCATGCTAACTTTGGCGGAGTAGTGCCTGAAATTGCTTCAAGAATGCATACCGAAAATATTACAATGGTGCTTGATGATGTATTAACTAAAAGTAATATGCAAATAGAAGATATTGATGCTATTGCCGTTACCTATGCGCCAGGATTATTAGGAAGTCTTTTAGTAGGAGTTGAATTTGCTAAAACCCTAAGTTATTTATATGATAAGCCTTTAATAGCCGTCAATCATATTGCTGGACATATTTATGCTAATAATTTAACTTCAACATTAAAATTCCCTTTATTAGCGGTTGTAGTTAGTGGAGGACATACTGATTTAGTGATAATGGAAAAAGATTATGATTTCAAAGTAATTGGTAAAACTTTAGATGATGCTATTGGGGAAGCTTTTGATAAAGTGGCAAGAGTTCTTGACCTTAAATATCCTGGTGGGCCTAATGTGGAAAAATTAGCTAAAGAAGGAAAGCCTTCTTATAAGTTAGGTGCGCTACATAATAATGATAATTATAATATGTCATATAGTGGTCTTAAATCCAGTGTAATCAATATAGTTCACAATGAAAAACAAAGAGGACACGAAATAAATAAATCGGACTTAGCTTGCTCTTTTCAAACTGTCGCTATAAATCAAATAATTACTAAAGTAAAAAGAGCAATAGAAAATGAAAATATTCAAAATATTATTGTTGCTGGAGGAGTTTCCGCAAGTAAATATTTACGAGGGGAAATGGCTACATTATGTCAAAAATATAATATAAATCTATCTATTCCTGATTTTAAATATTGCACTGATAATGCGGCGATGATTGGTGCTGCGGCGTATCCTTTGTATTTAAAGCAAGAATTTGCATCTTTAGCCTTGAACGCTTCTAGTACTATTGAGTTGTTTTAGATAAGCTATGCACATTGACTTTTGCAGGTTGATAAGTTAAAATTTAAATAGAAAAATTACCTAGGAGGTATAAATATATGGATGAAAATAAAATAAATACAAAAATGATAATAATGGTTGCTCTTGTAACAGTTGTAGTTTTAGCAATCGGTACTACTTATGCTTATTTTACAGCTAATGTTCAAGGTAATGATGATGCAAATCCTGTTAAAGTAACAACTGGTAAATTAATTATTGATTTTACTTCTTCAGCTTATATTTCTAATACTAATGGCCAACTTTTAACAAGTGAAAACTATAAAAATAATGCTGATAAAAATACTTTTACTGTTAAACATAATAGCAATTCAACAGCAGCTGCTACATATTCTCTGCAGTTAAGTGATATATCTATTACAGATAATTTTAAAACTAAAGATTTTAAATGGGAACTTGAAAAAGATGGCTCACAAGTAAGTAGCGGTGATTTTTCCACCCTTAGTGGAACTACTATGGCACTTACTAGTGAGCAGTCTTTACCACTTGAACAGGAAGACAACTATACTCTAAGAGTTTGGTTACAAGAAAATGGCTCTAATCAAGCTGAATTATCAGAAGGCTCATTTAGTGCTAAAATAGAACTTAATGCAACAAATACGAGAACTACTCCATAAGTTCTTTTTTAGAAAGGGGAGATTTTTATCAAAATTTTGGCTTTTCTAATTACTCTAATAGCAGGGCTTCTATTTTTTCTTGGAGTCCTTATTATTAATAAAGTAAAAAATAAAGAATTTGTTTATAAATTTTCTAGTGCTTTAGCGTTTAGTGTTATTATTTGGTTATTAATTTTAGATATAATACCGGAAATAATGACATCTTTTAAAGTAATGGGCGAAAATAAAAGAATTATTTATTTTTTAGGTTTTACTTTAATAGGTATTATCATGCTAAAATTATTAGATTCTTTAGTTCCAGTTCATACTCACTCTCATACTGATAATGAAACAAATACCCTAGAACATAATAATCATTTAGTTCATATAGGTATCATCACCAGTGTAGCTTTAATTATTCATAATATAATAGAAGGAATGGCTATATATAGTATGAGCTTAGCCTCACTAAAATCTGGTCTTTTGATGGGTTTTGGTGTAGCATTACATAATATTCCTTTAGGAATGGAAATATCTTTGACTTTAGATAGAGCTCAAGATAAAAAAAATAAAATTCTTACTTATTTATTTTTAATATTATCTCCTTTATTAGGAGGATTAATTGTGGCAATATTTAATAATATTAATGAGATATTCTTAGGAATATTAATGTGTATAACATGTGGAATGCTAATTTATATTTCCTTTTTTGAATTATTTGGGGAAATAAAAAATAATATTAAACAGAAACAAACTATTTTAGGACTCATTACCGGTTTATTATTAATGGTAATTACGGTCTTTTTGTAAGGAGTAGATGCGTTATGAAAAAATGTCTGGTGACAGGAGCAAGTGGAATTGTAGGAACAAAATTAATTACGAAGCTTTTAAATGCCTCTAATTATGAGATTACAGCTTTAGATTTAAAAAGTCCCAAAGCTTTAAAAAGTTTAAATAAATTTAAAAATAGAATTAATATTGTTTATGGTGATATAAATGATAATACTATTATGGAAGCTTTAATTAAAGACCATGATATTATTTTTCATTTAGCAGGTATAATGCCACCTTCTGCCGAAATGCATCCTAATCTTTCTAATATTATTGATTACGGAGGTACTAAGAGTATTATAGATGCTATAAACACTTATAATCCTAAAGCTTATTTTATTTTCCCGTCTACAACGGCGGTTTATGGTAATGTTAAACATGCTACTTGTAAAAGTGAATTAAATATTTATAATGATGATATTTATAGTCAAAATAAATATAAAATAGAAGAATATATTAAAAAGAATTTGACTAACTATACTATTTATCGTTTGCCCTTAATATTAGAGAAAAACAATTATTCTTCTATCATGTTTAATATTCCCTTAAATACCGAAATGGAAGTTATTACAAGTTCTTTAGTAGCGAGTGCTTTTGTAAAAAGCTTAGCTAACAAACGTAAGTTAAATAAGAAAATATTTAATTTATCCGGTGGTAAAAATTATCGAATAACTAGTAATGCACTTTATATTAAAGCTTTACAAATAGAAGGAGTATCAACGCGTTTTTTCCTAAGCCGTTATTTTATCCCTCAGAATTTTTATGGACATATTTATGATGATGGTGATGACCTTAATCAAATTTTAGATTTTCAAAAAGGTTCAATTGATGATTTTCTTAAAAGTTTTAACGTCCCTAAAAAATTTTTACGTTCTATCAATCGTTTAATTGCTTATATTTATATTAGAAAGTTTTCCAAATAAATAAGACTATGTTATAATACATAAAGAAAGAAGGCCAAAACATGGGAAGAGCATATGAAGTAAGAAAAGCAAGTATTGCTAAAACAGGAGCTATTAAAGCTAAATTATATTCTAATTTTGCTAAAGAAATATATTTAGCAGCTAAAAGTGGTGTTCCAGAAATTGACTCTAACATTGCTTTAAAAAGAATAGTTGAAAAAGCTAAAAAACAACAAGTGCCAAGTGATATTATTAATAGAGCTATTGATAAAGCCAAAGGTGTTGGAGGCGAAGATTACAAAGAAGTAATCTATGAAGGATTTGGACCAGGAGCTTCAACTTTAATTATTAAAACTCTAACCGATAATGTTAATAGAACAGTAGGTTTTGTAAGAGCGGCTTTTAATAAAGTAGGAAAGAGCTTAGGAGTTACTAATTCTGTTTCTTATAATTATGATCATTTAGCTATTATTAGTTTTAAAAGTAGTAAAGAAGAAGAAATTTTTGAAGCTTTATTAAATGCTGGTATTGAAATAATAGATTTTGAAAATGAAGATGGTTATATAACTATAAGTGCAAATCCTGCTGATGCTCATCAAATAAAAGATGTTATTGAACAAATCATTCCTGATGTTGATTATGAAATAGATGAAATAGGGATGTATCCCAAAGATAAAATAACATTAAATAAAGAAGACCAAGAGATTTTCGACCGTCTTTATAACTTGCTTGATGAAATTGAAGATGTAACAGAAATTTATCATAACGTTAATTTAGATTAAAAAGGTTTTATCCTTTTTTTCTTTTTGAATAAAGACTTGCTATATTTAGTAAAAATTTGTAGAATAAATATAGATAAAGAGGAAAAGAAGATGAATACATATAATAAACTTTTAGAATATATTAAAACTTATCCTGGTGGCATAGCCTGGCGTCTTAAAAAACATTGCCAAATTATTGAGGAACATTTAAATCCTGAAGAAGAAATTTTATTTATTTTTTGTGGGCAAAAAGCTTTAAGTCTATGGGATATTTTTTCTACTTGTGTTGTAGCTTTAACTAATAAACGATTAATAGTAGCTAAAAAACGCGTTTTATGGGGTTATACATTTTTATCTATAACTCCGGATATGTATAACGATTTGACAGTCAGAGAAGGAATTATTTGGGGAAGAATAACAATTGACACAGTGAAAGAACTTATAACAATATCTAAATTATCTAAAAAATCATTAACTAAAATTGAAACCGAAATAACGGAATATATGATGAGGGAGAAACAAAAGTACCAAATTGATGATGAAAAAGAAAATTAGAAAAATTCATAAAAAAAGAATTATTGTGTTATTGCTTGGTATAATATTTATTATATTTCTTTTTAAAATGCCTCATAATTATAAAATTCATTATAATATAGGGTCTGTAAAAATTGACGAAGAGTATAATAAAAAATTAAAGATGCATTATATTAAGGCCACTAAAGATAATATAAGTTATGAATTTGTTATCAATAATGTTTGGAAGAGAAAATTAGTTACTGATACTGATTATTATGATATAGATGATATAAAATGTTTAGCTATCAGAGCAGAGGATACAAAATTAAGACCAATCTGTTTTGAAAAAAAACAAATGAAAGACGTTGAACTTATAAATAATAAAGATATTTTAAAACATTATAAAATTTCTTCAAAAGATAATAAAGAAAATAAATCTTATAATAATATAACAATCTTTAATCAAGATAATTCTGCTTTCTTATTATGGAATTATAAAGGATTTTATTACTTAAATAATAATATTACTGATAATTTAAAAATAACTAATGAAGATGTTTATAACTTAGAAGTTATTGCCAAGCTAGATAATTTAGTAATGTTAGCAGATTATAATGAAAATTATCATTTTAATAAATTTATTATTATTGATTTAGAAAATGGTAAAAAACAAACTTGGAAAATTGATTATGATATTTCTATGGATAGCTATATTTTAGGTAGTTATGATAAAAGTATTTATTTAATTGATAAGAAAAATCAAGTTGAATATGAAATAGTACCATCTCATAAAAAAATTAGAATAGTTGGTACGAGTAAAAAGGATGGAGTAATATATAATAATGGTTTTGAAAAAATATCTTTGACTAAACTAACTAAAAAAGAACAAGAATTTAAAAAGATAGAAGCTTATAATTACTCAGTAATTGATGATAATTTATATTTAAAACCTTATAATAGTTCATCAAAAATATTAGTTACAACTAAGAAGAATTTGCAGATTGTTGATAGTGATGAAGAAAACGTATATTATTTAAGTGACGCAAAATTATATGGTTATAGTCCAAATTCTGGAGAGAAATTATTACTTGAGAATTTTGAATGGAACTTTAATTATGAAAATATGATATACGTTAATCATAAATAACATTTTGGGATATTTATCATATCTTACTATTAGGAGTGATAGTATGTATGATAAATACTTAGTAAAGCAAGGGGATAATTTAGAGATTATTGCTAAGAAATTTAATACGACTGTGGATATGTTAAAAGATATAAACAATATGGAATATAATAGTTATTTAAGACAAGGTATGGAAATTATTGTGCCTAAAAATAAAGAACAATATTTTGAATATTATACAATTGAAAAAGGCGATAATTTATATCAAATAGCAAGGCGTTATAATATTAATCCTGAATTATTAGCTACTTTAAATGGTCTTAATATGAATGATTATATTTATCCAGGTCAAGAAATCTTAATACCTAAAAGTGGCTATAGTTATTATGTAACTACTGAGGGTGATACTTTAGATATAGTGGCAAATAGATTTAAAGTTGATAAGGATAGAGTAATGCGTGAAAATGAGACTATTTATTTAATGCCCGACCAATTACTAGTTACAAGAAGAACAATTTAGAAAGTTTAAGCTTTCTTTTTTTATAGCTCTTTATTATTTTTGGATTAGCAAAACTTTATATGAGATTTGTTTTTTCTTTGATATAATTATCTTTGATAAAACACATATTTTAATGTTTCTTTAACATTTATATTTTATACTTTAATTGCTAAAAAGAAAGAGTGGAAACTTATGCAACGAAAAACTAAAAATATTATAGCTATAGTTATTATTTTATTACTATGTGGTAGTATTGTTTTTACGGGATATTTGAGTAAGTCATCTAATACGAATAATAGTAATAATATACCAAATATGAGCCAAAGTGGAAGTGAGCCTCCAGAAATGCCTAATGGAGATAATCAAGGAGAGCCTCCAGAAAAACCTGATGGTGAAATGAATAATGAACAAGGAAATAGTAATTCAAATATGAAAGAACCTCCAGAGATGCCTAGTGGTGATAACGACATGGGAACTCCACCAGAGATGCCAAACAATGGTATGGAGCAAATAAATAACTCCGGCCATAATTATGTTTATTTAATTCTTTTTGGAATAGAAAGTTTAACATTATCTATCATTGTTCTTTATTTATTGATGTCGGGATTTAATAAAAAGACTTTAAAAGAAACATTTGCTAATACTGATAAAATATTAATTTATATTTTAGGAGTAATTATTTTAACAAGTGGACTTACTTTTACGGAAAATTTGGTTACTAACAAATTAAAAGATAATACGAATGTTAATGATAATTCTAATCAAGGTATGAGCACAGAACAAAATACAAATATATCTTATTCAGCTGTGAAAGAAATTACTAAATCTATAACGGAAACAAGTGGCGAATATGAAAGCTTAAAAAAGGATGAAAATGCTATATTAGTTAGTGGTGATATTGATGTAACTTTATCAGATATAAGCATAGATAAAAGTGGCGATGCAGATGGTGGTGATAATACAAGTTTCTATGGTACAAATTCGGCTATCTTAGCCAAAGATGGAGCTAACTTAACCCTTAAAAATATGAAAATAAATACAAATGCCACAGGGGCAAATGGTGTATTTAGTTATGGCGGAAGTGCAACAACAAATAATACTAATAGCGATGGTACTCAAGTAACGATTAGCAATTCTACCATAACAACAACAAAAGATAACTCGGGCGGAATTATGACAACTGGTGGAGGAACAATGATTGCCAAAAATCTTAACGTTAATACAGCAGGAGTATCAAGTGCCGCCATTAGGTCAGACCGTGGTGGTGGGATAGTAAATGTTGATGGTGGAACATACAAGACAACTGGAGCAGGCTCTCCTACAATTTATTCAACTGCCGATATAACTGTAAAAAATGCCTCTTTAATTGCTACGGCCTCAGAAGGCGTAGTAATTGAAGGAAAAAACAAGATAAATCTTGAAAATGTAACCCTAACTGATACTAATAATAAATTAAATGGGCAATCTACAACTTATAAAAATATTTTTCTCTATCAATCTATGAGTGGAGATGCTTCTACTGGTGTATCAGAATTTAGTGCTACTAATTCTGAAATAACTACAAATAAAGGTGATAATTTTTATATTACAAATACAAGTGCTAAAATTACTTTAAATAATAATAAGTTTATAAATAATGACTCTACTGGTAATTTTTTAAGAGCAGAGAAAGGCCCTTGGGGTAATAATGGTTCAAACGGAGGAATTGTTGAACTATTAATGGAAAATCAAGAAGCTAAAGGGAACATTGTTATAGATGCTATTTCCACTCTTGATATGACTATGAGTGCAAATTCTTATTACGAAGGAATAATTAATGGTGATGATAGTGCTAAAGAAATCAAATTAAAATTAGATAAAACATCTAAAATCAAATTAATGGGAGATAGTTATATAACTTCTTTGGATAATGCTGATAGTAGTAATAGTAATATTGATTTTAATGGATATAAATTATATGTAAATGGTAAAGCCATAAATTAAAAAATGGAGGTGGTAAGATGAGAATTTTAGTGGTTGAAGATGAAGAGGCTATAGCTGATGTTATTGCTACAAAATTAAGGGCTTTAAAATATGAAGTCGATACCAGTTTCGATGGGGAAGATGGATTATATAAAGCTACTTCAAATATATATGATTTAATTATTCTGGATATAATGCTTCCTAAAATGGATGGGTTAGAAATACTAAGAGAGATAAAAGAAAATGATATAAGTGCTAAAGTTATCATGCTTACGGCCAAATCGGAATTAGATGATAAATTAAAGGGTTTTAATACGGGAGCAGATGATTATGTAACTAAACCATTTCATATTGAAGAATTAATCGCTCGCGTAAATGTACAATTAAGAAATAAAGGAAAATCGAAAATCAAAGATGTATTAGAATATGGGGATTTAGCCTTAAATATAAGAACTTCTACTTTAACTTGTGTAACTACAGATGAGTCAATAAATATTCCTTATCGGGAATTTCTCTTACTTGAATATTTTATCAATAATAAAGAGCAAATTATATCAAAAGAACAAATTTATGATAAAGTTTGGGGAATGGATGCGGATTTTGAGTCCAATAATTTAGAGGCATACTTATCTTTTTTAAGAAAGAAAATAAAAATTATTGGCTCAAAAGTAAATATTAAAGCAGTTCGTAATTTAGGTTACAAAATGGAGGAATAAAGAAGTATGGAAGATTTAAAAAAGAAAACATTTTTGACAATTTTTATTATAATTTCAGGGTTTGCTTTTATTTTTGCTATTTTCTTTAATGTCCAAATTTATCATCGAGAATATACAGGAATATTAAATAATTTAACCAGGATGCGAAATTTAACTATCCAAAAACATGAGCCCCTTAATAAAGAGATGAAACCAATAAATGATGATGAACTGCGTAATCGCAAAGTAATGGATTATGAAATATATACTTTTATTCTAAATGATAATAATGATATTGTTGATAAAATAAGCCATAGTGATAATGCTATTAGTGATAAGATATTAACTAAAGCTAAAAACATTATTTCTAGTAATAATACAAGCAAAGTAAAAATTGGCCTCTTATATTTACAAAGCTATGCTTATAATTTTGAAGATAGTAATTCTTTAACTATTGTAAATATTTCTAATACTAGAAATATGTTACTTACCAATTTAATTATTTCTTTACTATTAATTAGTCTAGGAGAAATTATTATTTATATTATTTCGAAAAAAATAACGGAATGGATTACCAAACCTGTTTTGGAAAGTTTTAATCGGGAAAAAGAATTTGTGGTTAATGCTTCTCATGAACTTAAAACGCCTCTGGCAGTTATGATGGCAAGTATTGACTGTTTAGATGTAAATAAAAAAAATGAAAAATGGATTAACAATTTAAAAAGTGAGTCTGATAGAATGAGTAATTTAATCACCAGATTACTTGATTTATCTAAAACTGAATATTTGCCGAAAGAAAATTTTAGTAAAAATGATATTTCGATGATTGTAGAGAAAAGAGCATTAACATTTGAAAGTTTAGCATATGAAAAAAATATAACCATAAAAACAAATATTGCCGAAAAAGTAAACATCTTTTGTCATAAGGAAAGCATCGACGAATTAGTATCTATTTTAATAGATAATGCTATAAGCAATGCTCAAGAAAATAGCAAAATTAAAGTTAATCTAACCAATGATAAAGGGGAAATAAAATTGGCAGTAGTTAATAAGGGTAATCCTATACCACCTGAAGAATGTGAAAAAATATTTGAAAGATTTTATCGAAATGATAAAAGTCATAATCGAAAAAATGGGAGATATGGTTTAGGTCTTGCCATTGCTAAAAATATTGTAAAAGCCCATAATGGAGATATTAAAGCTTACTCTAAAAATGGTTATACTACTTTTGAAGTCAAATTTAAAAAAATGAACATTAACGAAAAAAGTTAGTGTTTTTTAATGTTTCTTTAATATTTACGTAATAAAATGATATTGTTTTAAAGGAGGATATTATGTTTATATTAAAAAACGCATGGATTTCCATTAAAAGAAATAAGGGAAGGAATATTTTAATAGGAATAATTATTTTAATTATTGCTTGTGCTTGCACGATAACACTGGCTATTAAAAATACAGCTGTTGATTTAATTGATTCTTATAAAAGTGCTTATGACAAAGAAGTAACAATCGGCTTTAATAGAGAAAACATGATGAAGGACTTCAATCCTGCCGATGAAGAAGGAAGAGCAAATGCTCGAGAAAAATTTGATAATATCGCCAGTTACACAATTAATGATGTTGAGTCTTTTGCCGATAGCAATTACATTGAAAGTTACTATTATACTTATAGTGTTGGCTTAAATGGAAATGATATCGAAAAAGCAGAAATCGAGTCAAATAGTGATATGCCAAATGGCTTTGGACATGGAAAAGAAAATAATATGTCATCTACTGATTTTAATTTAACAGGTTATAGTTCTAAAGAAGCCATGAGCGAATTTATAAGTGGAACTTATACAATGAGTGAAATAGCAGATAATGCTTGGGATATTGCCTTTAATGGTAATTATGTTTTTATCAATGAAGAACTAGCAACTTTTAATAATTTAAAATTAAATGACAAAATAAAGTTAGAAGATGAAGATAGCAACGTTTATGAATTTGAAATTATTGGTATATTTAAAGAAAATGAAGATGAAAACGAGCAGCCTATGTCAATGTTTTCTAATTCTGTAAATACAATCATAACAAATAGTAATGCAGTTGTAAATTTGACAAACGGTAACGAAAATTTACAAGCTTCAATTTATCCCACTTTTATTATCGATTCTTATGATAATGTGGAAAAATTACAAGATGAATTTTATGAAAAAGGATTAGATGAAAACTTTATCTTACAAACTAATGAAGAGTTAGCCTTAAGTGGGGTTTCTAGTATTAAAAATATTAATTCATTTGCAACTACTTTCTTAGTTATTACGCTTATTATCGGGGGAATTGTATTGTTTGTAATCAACATGATTAATATTCGCGAAAGAAAATATGAAATAGGAGTTTTAAGAACAATCGGTATAAGTAAGTTAAAATTAACCATGCAATTTGTATCAGAACTGGTAATTGTTTCACTAGTTGCTCTTATGCTTGGAGCAGCAATTGGTGCTGTAAGCTCTAAAAGTGTAAGTAACTCTTTACTAGAAAGTGAAATAAATAGTAGTAAAGAAACAGCAGAAGAAATAAATAAAAACTTTGGTAATCATGGTGGTGAAAAAGGTGGTATGCATGGCAAAGGTATGCCAGTCATTGAAGCTTATGACTCTATTGATGCCGTAGTTGATATTAAAGTTTTAGTAGAATTACTGGGAATTAGTATTTCTTTAGTGTTAGTAAGTTCGATTGCTTCCATGGTTAGTATTCAAAGATTTTCGCCACTTACAATATTGAAAGAGAGGTCTTAATAATGGTAAAGAAGGAAAAAAATGCATCTTCCAATAAAATTATTTTAAGTATTAAAAATGCTAGTTATCGATATAGTGATGCGGAAGAAAATGATTATGCTTTAAAAGATATCAGTTTTGATTTTGAAAGCGGGAAATTATATGCTATAAGAGGTCGAAGTGGTACAGGAAAAACGACATTATTATCTTTAATAAGTGGTCTGGAAAAATGTACGGAAGGCCAAATCATATTTGACGGTAAAAGTTTAAAAGATATGAATTTAGATAAGTATCGTAATAGTGATATCGGTATTGTTTTTCAAAGTTATAATTTATTGCCTTTTATGACAGCAAGTGAAAATATAATTCTTTCTATGGATGCTAGTGGTTTAAAAATTAAAAATAAAAAAGAAAAAGCCATAAAGCTAATGGAAAAAGTTGGCTTAAAAGACACCTATGCAAATCGTAAAGTACTAAGATTATCAGGAGGAGAACAACAAAGAGTTGCTATTGCCAGAAGTCTGTCTTACAACCCTAAAATGATAATTGCTGATGAACCAACAGGAAATCTTGATAAGCAAACAGAAAGTGAAATTTTAGAAATATTTAAAAAATTAGCTCATGAAGAAAATAAATGCGTAATTATTGTAACACATTCTCAAAATGTCTGTGATACTGTTGATAAAATATATGACTTAAAAAAACTTCCTGAAAAAAAGGCAAATAAATCTAAACTATAATTAAGGTTATTGGGTTAATAAAAACAATATAATTTATTTATTAGTATAAATAGTTTTAGAAAGTTTAAGCTTTCTTTTTTTTCCCTCCTATATTATAATTATTATGATAGAAAGAGGGTAATTTACATGGTATTTAAAAAGCCGTATGCTTTTTTGATAAAACATTTTAAAGCCATTCATTTAGTTATTGTCGGCTTGCTTGTTTACTTGGCTTTTCGCATATTTAGAATAGTAAGATTTTTTAGTGAATTTGCTTCTTCTGGCTATTATACTTCAGCGTCAAATATTGCGGGAAGTTATATTAATTTATTCATGTATTTTGCCGTCATTTTAGTCTTGTGTATTAGTATCTTTGTATATATGTTAATGAAAAATAAAAAGAAAGATACCAAATTATATGTAGGATTAATTGCTTATTATATATTTATCTTTGTTTTATTATCAGTATCTTTTGGTATCTTACAAGGTTTAGAAAAAGATGTAGTAGATGCCCAAGTGGCTCGTTTATATCGAGATTTATCTTTACTGTTTTCGTTGCCACAATACTTTTTTATAATTGTAACTGCTATGAGAGGATTAGGCTTTAATTTAAAGAAATTTAATTTTCAATTAGATTTAAAAGAGATGGAAATTGAAGCTACCGACGATGAAGAAATAGAACTAACAGTGGGGGTGGAAACTTACAAAGCTAAAAGAACTTTAAGACGTTTTATTCGGGAATTTAAATATTATTTTTTAGAAAATACCTTTATTTTTATTTGTATTGTTTCTATTATTGGGATAATTGTAGGAACTGGTATTTTTATGAATGTTAATGTTTATAATAAAGTTTATAAACAAAATGCTGTCTTTACTTATAAAACATTTAATTTAAAAGTAAACAATAGTTATATTACAAATACAGATTTTCGAGGTAATGAACTTATAAAGGATAAATATTATTTAGTAGTAAATATGAATATTCTAAATAAATCAACTGCTGCTAATGCTTTAGAACTAACAGATTTTCGTTTAAAAGTTAATAAAGATAATATTTATCCAACTAAAAGTAAGATTGAATATTTTGCTGATTTAGGAACTCCTTATAAAGAAGATAAACTTAAAGGGGGTAGTGATGGTAACTATATTTTAATTTTTGAGTTAGATAAAAATGCTTTAAGAAATAATTATACTATTGATATCTTAGAATCAATTAACTATAATGTGGGCGATATTAAAGCTAACTATAAAAGAGTTAAAGTAGTGCCGGAAGATATTTCTAAAGTAAAACAAATGGGAACTTTTAAACAACAAGATGAAATATCATTTAAGGATAGTATGTTAAAGGAAAGCTCTCTTAAAATAACTAATTATAATATTACTAATGTTTATAAATATAATTATGACTTTTGTATAAACGAGGATTGTCGTAATTCCGTAGGTATAGTAACGCCTAAGTATACTAAATCTTCTAATACTATCTTACTTGTATTAGATTATGAACTTAAGCTAGATGATACAACTTATTATTATAAGAGTAATAAAAGTGCCAATGCTTTTTTCAGTCAGTTTGCCAAAGTCGAGTATAGTCAAAAGGGTGGCGAGACAGTAACTTTAGATACGGAAAATGTAACTCCAGATGAGTTAAAGGGTAAAGTAGTATTACAAGTAAGTTCAGCAATAAGAAATGCTGATAACATTAATTTAGTACTTACTATTAGAAATAAAGAATATATAGTTAAAATAAAATAAGGGTGGTAAAGTTGCAATTAAGTAGTAAAGATGCCAAAAAGATGTTAGAAGAGACGATAGGTCAAACTCCTCATGATGGATGGATATATCATTCTATTTGTGTTGGAGATAGTGCCGCGACTATTGCTTCTTCTTTAAATTTAGACAAAGAAAAAGCACGAACATTAGGATATATTCATGATATAGGTAAAAAAATAAACTTTAAATATCATGTTATTGAAGGCTATAATCTTTTAAAAAAGCTTGGATATGATGAAGAATACTGTAATATATGTTTAACTCATTCTTACTTAAATAATGATGTTAAATGTACGGCTGGAGGAATACCTGAAGATATTCCTTTTAGAACTAATTTTATAATTAATCATGAATATACAATATATGAAAAAATAATTAATTTATGTGACCTAATGTGTACAAATAAAGTTTGTACTCTAGAGCAAAGATTAATAGATGTTATGTTACGAAGAGGAGTACATTCTAATACAGTTTATCATATTAAAGAAGCTTATAAATTAAAAGAATATTTTGATAATCTGCTTGGACATAATATATATGATTTATTTCCAGAAATAAAAGAGAATATATAAAAAACGTCATCATTTAAGATGACATTTTATTTTAAGATTTTTTCCTTTGGTCTTTCTTGTTTATAATAATCTATAAATGTTTGAAGAATGTGCTCTAAATGTTTTAAAGGAATACCGTCTTTTATTTCATTAAGGGCATTTAATACTCTATCTTCTAAGTCTTTCATTTCTGCCACCGTAATTGCACTATCTGAAGAAATTAATGGCCTATTATTATGAATTGCCTCCTTATTTATAACAGGAATTAACTTATTTACTAACTCTTCAATTAATTCTAAAGTGATATTATCATATAGTAAAGTAGAATAAAGCTCTTCATCCTCTTTAGCAACCTTCTCACTAAAATCATACCCATAATAACCTTTGCGACTGATAAACTTTAAAGAAAATTGTCCATATTTTTTTTCAGGTGCAATTCTTAAAGTATATAAACCATTTATTTTATTTTTATAGTCTCGATGGGTACGAAAATCAATATAACAACCTATTATTTGGCCTTCTATGCACCATAGTTCTACAGCAACAGAAGAGTTATTAACTATATCACTAGTATAATTAATTTTACTTCTTTTACTTCCTGAATTAATTACCATATTTAAATTATTATTTTTGATTTCTGTAAAAATAGGATTATGCTCAATTGTTAAATTATCTTGGTAAGTTTTTTCTATTAATGAAAAACTATTGTATAAAACATTGTAATCGATTGTACAGTTTTTATGATTTTTTTGATTTCTAGTTTTATAATTTTGTTTAGAATAAGAAATATCACCATTATTGTGAAATATAATAGTTCTTGTCGCTTTATTAGAGTTAATATCTTGCCATACTACTTTATCAAATTTACTAAATAGTTCAGGATAAGTAACTTTACCTTCTTGAATGCTTTCACTTAATAAATTATCATATGTCCTAGATAAATTTTTAGTCATATCTAAATGTTGTAGCCAGCCTTCACCCCAATTGGTTAAATTTTCTTCACAAGTAGTTACTTCTGCTACTAGGGCAGGCATTAAAAAGTTATTATGCGTATTTTTAAAAATATATGTATAAGTATCATCATTATTTAAAGTTTTACTCACGCCATCTAATTCTAAATATTCTTTATTCAAAACATTTAAAATAATATTTTCTTTGTCATAAAAATATTGCTTTAAAGAGACAGCAAGGTCATTTACTATCTGAGCTATTTTATATGGACCATATAGATTATTAGGATTTAAGTGTAAAAAAACCTCTAAATCTTTTTTAGTAGTATCAATATTTATGCCACCTATAATATTATCGTGATGACATAACATATAGCTTTGTATTTGTTTATCTTTAAATAATTGCTTCCCATTTTTAATATCTTCAGCCATTAAGATATTATTATCATTTACATCAAAGTAATAGGAATACTCTTCCTGATATTTTTCATTATATTTAACTAAACCTATATCACTTTTAGAATTTAAACTTATGCTTCTATATTTCATATAAACCCTCCTAAAAAAATTATAGCATAAAATATAAAAAAAGGAAATCTTAAAAGGACTTCCTATTTATACTCTTTAAAGACTTTTGTAGCTTTTGCTTTCATATCTTTTATCATATCTTTAGTAATTTTTTGATAACCATCTTCTTGTTTTTCGGAAATACAATCATCTAAAGCTACAGCCTTACCTTTTTTATAAGCAATTAAAGTAGGGGCAAATAATCTATTTTCGCCGGTTTCATAAACATTTTCATTTTCATCTGTAACAGTATATGGCTCTAAAAAATCATTTAAGGAATTTAAAATATCATGATAATATTTATCTGGATAAATATCATAAACTACTTTTCCTTCTTCATTAACTTTGTAGTAGCCACGTAAGTCAGATTCTTTTGTATTATCTTCTCGGACATTAACATAATAGATTTTATCGATTTTATTTTCTTTAGCCGACTCTAAGATATAAGGAATAACTGTACGACACCAAGGACAAGCGGAAAAACCAACATAAACGATAAATGTTTCCTTGTCATCAATCTTTTCTTTAACATCTTTAAATGTTGTATAAACTATAGGATTATCTTTATCAATACTTATACTACGATATTTAACACCCTCTGCTGTTTCTTGCTTGTTTAAATCTTCATAAGCATTTTTAAATTTTACAGCATCGCTCTCTTTAAACTCACAACCGGTTAGCATTAACACCGCAATTAGCATAATAAATACAATATTTCTTTTTTTCAAACTTAACACCTCTCGAAATTTATTATAGCACTATATTTTAAAATAGCCAATAAATTACAAATTGTGTATAATAAACTTAAGGAGGGATATTATGTTTGATGATAATAATTCTACTTTAGGAGCAAATTTTTCTTTGGGAAGTTCTATAAGCAGTAGTTCCAATGGAAATACTAGTCATAATACAACTTTTGGTAGTTCAACAATTAGTCATAACAGTAGTGGTACAACTAGTCATAGCACAAGTTTGGGAAGTTCTACTATTAGTCATAATTCTGATGGTTCAACTAGCCATAGTACTAATATAGGGAATACAACTGTTACTCATAATTCGGATGGTTCTGTAAGTCATAGTTTTACCAATTAATTATTTATATGGTAAAATATTATATGTAAAAAGTGTTTTGATTTGAAAAGTGTTGATGAATTTGTCAAAGAAAATTGTAAAGGACCGAAAACTTTGGCTTGAGAGCTTGCCTATTATCAACAATTAAATGCCAAAATTGATAATTGTTTAGCGAGAAAAAAAGCGTATGATGATAAACAAAATACCTTTAGAGAAAGAAAAAGCATGATTGCTCAAAATATTACTTTTGATATTTTTAATAATAATTATTTTAATGAACGTTGTATGGATAGACACTTTTTTGTTAGATTTGCTGATGAACTAAAGTGTATGTGTTGTGGAGCAACTACTAAAGATTACCCACTAAGTAAAGAAGAACTTGATTTTTTAACCTTTTTGCGCCGAAAGTCAAGGGATATTATTAAAAGAGGTAACTAAAAAAGATTTACCTTTATTACAAGTTTTAATGGAAAAACAAAATTATTATAGGAGTTTAAGAAACTCTTTAAATTCAGCCGATGATGAAGATTATTTAGAACAAGATGAAGAAAAATGGTTATCTGAGCAAGCGGAAATATCTGATTTAAGAAGAGCAATTAGAAAAGCCCATTTACTAGATGCTAAAATATATGAGGAAGAAGATATTAAAGTTACTAATCCAAAATACTTATCAGAAGGGCAAGCTAAAGAATTGTTAAACGAAGTTGAAAATGAATATGATAAACTGCAAAAAAGTAATTCCCGTTTTAAAAATTTAATGTTAGAAGCTTGTAAATCTGCTCGATATGAAATATTAATTTTAGCAGGTGCTCATATTCCAACCTTATTAGAGCAAGCCCAAGATGAAGAAGATAAAGTTGCTTTAACTCAAGCTTATTATCATATTTCTAGTCAAGAGTTTAGAATTAATAGTAATTATTTTTCCACAACGGATGAGGCAATATTCTATGATTGTTTAACTGCCAACCCAGAAATAAATAATAGAATATTACAAATGAAATTAACAAGTAAATAGTAATACGACAAGTAAATGCTTGTCTTTTAATTTATAGTAATAAAGAAAAGACATCTAATCTTTAAGATTAAATGTCAAACCAAAACAATTTAGGTAGACATTCAACTTGCAAAAACTGAATGTTCCCTTTATTTTATGCAAATTTTCTTGCTAAATACCTAATATCATAAAATTAGTATTTATACAAGTTATAAATAAAAATTGGAGGGCCTAGTCGGATTTGAACCAACGCATCAGGGAGTTGCAGTCCCACGCCTTACCACTTGGCTATAGACCCGTCTTTTAAATACATTATGATTTTACACTAATATAGGGTATTTGTCAATTAGACTATTACCGTTAATATAATATGTTAAGCATATCAAAATGTGTATAAAATTAACTAACGTATTATTTTAATATCTTTAATGTATTTTTTTACTTGTAAGTCACTTTGAAGGTAAGCCTCTTTAATATCGTGAGGTATTATTATTTCGTTAGTATCTTCAACTTCTTGAATAAAAAGGGGCATGTTGGTGTCCATAAGTAGTAGTAAGAGTTTTTGAAAAAAGTCATCGTTAATAACTAATTGGCGAGTTTCTATAAAATCTAAATATAATGTTCCTAAAACATTACGATAACAATGAAAGTTAGTATAAGGGTTAAAAGCCATTTCATAATCAAATAAAGGGGCTAATCTTATACTATTTTTTTGACACTTAAATAAAAGATTGTAATTATTTCTATCATTTTGTATAGCATAAAAATCTCTAATAAATAATTTCTTAATATCTTCTACTAATAAATCGTTATCCTGTAAATTAGGATTATCCTTAATCTTATTTAGAATATCTAAATTAATTTGCCCTGTAAATTTTAATTCCCTGCTAGTTTTATAAGAAAAATCTTTACAGCAAAAGTTTTGACTAATTACACCCTCTTTATGGTCTAATTTTGCTAGTATATAGTGTGCGCTTTCTAGATTAAAATATTTTGAAATAACTTCACCCATTAATTCATTAATAATACTTTTTAGGCTTTTTGCCCATTTAAAATAAAACCATTTACCATCTATGTTATACCAATTTAGTACATAATCAAACCACTCAATTGTGTCACCTGACCATATATGTTTGAGAGGTAATCCGGTTTGCTCGCTTATTTTATGAGCAATAGCGGAAGTAATTTGTTTTGATGGGAAATTATTTTTATCAAAATAATTGGGTTGTAAATTTATAATCTTCGTTTTAGCATTCATAATATTTTGCATATTGCCACCCCTTGCGGTAGGTAATATTATGTTATAATTAAAAATATAGTCAATAAAAAAACCTATGTTTAGGCTCTATTCATTATCAATAGTTTTCCAAGTAGTTTCACCACAAGTTGTACAAACAAAGGGAACTAAAACTTTTTTGCCTTTCGGTTTTTCATATTTTTCTTCTAAAGAAACACATAATATACCTGTTTCTTCATCAATATACGCACGTCCTTGTAAAGTGCTTTCCTCACATTTACTACAACCTTTATTTTTCATATCATCACCTAAAATTATTATTACCCATTTCGAAATTTTTAAACATATTTTCAGGTATATGTTATAATTGTAATTAACATGAAAGAAGAATTTAAAGTGAAAGAAATAGTCGATGAATTAATAAAAAGAAATTTAACAATTGCTACAATGGAGTCTTGCACTGGTGGGGCTTTAGCTTGTGCTATAACAGATGTTGAAGGCGCAAGTGATATCTTAAAGTTTAGTGCTATTACTTACTCCAATGAATATAAAATTAAAATGGGTGTAAATAAAGAAATTATAGATAAATATAGCGTATATAGTAGCAATACTGCTAAAGAGATGGCTCTTAATATTTCCCAGTTTGCCCATAGTGATATTGGCATAGGAATTACAGGCAAATTAAATAGGGCAGATAAACAAAATAATTATGGGAAAGATAATGAAGTTTTTGTTAGCATTTATTATCAAAAGCAATTTTATAATTATTCTTTTATAGCTTTAGCAAAAACCCGCCATGAAAATAAAGAATATATTGTTAAAGAGGTTGTAAAAAAATTAAAAGATATTCTCTAACTTGACATATTTTGGCAAAATGTCTAATATGTTATATGGTGTGTTTAAATAAAAAAAGGAGGACAAAATGCTTAAATTACTAAAAGGTTTAAATAAAAAAATCTATTTTTATATAGCTATTAGTTTTATTTTAATTTTTGCCCAAGTATGGTTAGAATTAAAAATGCCTGATTATATGTCGGAGATAACTGTTTTAGTGCAAACAGAAGGTAGTAAAATGGCTGACATTTTAAAAAACGGTGGCTATATGATGCTTTGTGCTTTAGGTAGTTTAGTATCAGCTATTATAGTTGGTTACTTTATTGCTAATGTAGCTGCTTTATTTTCTTTAGAAACACGTAAAAAATTATTTACTAAAGTAGAAAATTTAGCTGTTCATGAAGTCAAACAGTTTAGTACTTCTAGTTTAATTACTAGAACAACTAATGATATAACGCAGATTGAAATGTTTTTAGCTATGGGAGTACAACTGTTAATTAAAGCCCCTATTACAGCAATATGGGCGGTAACGAAAATATTAAATAAAAGTTGGCAATGGAGCACATTAACTGGAATTGCAGTCATTATTTTACTTACGGTGATTGGCATTTTAACAGCTATAGTAATGCCAAGATTTAAAATTGTACAAAAGTTAATAGATAAAATAAATGGGGTAACTAGAGAAAATTTAACAGGTATAAGAGTAGTACGAGCATTTAATGCTGAAAAATTCCAACAAGATAAATTTGATGATGTAAATAATAGATTAACTAAGCAACAATTATTTAATCAAAAAACTTTTGCTATTATGATGCCGATTATGTATTTAGTTATGTATTTTTTAACTTTATTTATCTATTTAATTGGCGCTAATTTAATTGATACGGCCCTAATGGCTGATAAAATTTCTTTGTTTGGCGATATGGTTGTTTTCTCATCTTATGCTATGCAAGTTATTATGTCATTTTTAATGCTAGCTATGATTTTTATGATGATGCCAAGAGCAAGTATTTCTGCTAAACGTATTAGAGAAGTATTAGATGAGGATATCACAATAACTGATGGTAACCTTACAACTATCCCAACTAATGAAGTAGGTACCGTAGAATTTAAAAATGTGAGTTTTATGTATCCCGATGCGGAAGAATATTTACTAGAAGATATTTCTTTTAAAGTAAAAAAAGGACAAACTGTAGCTTTTATTGGTTCTACAGGTAGTGGTAAATCAACTTTAGTAAATTTAATTCCTCGTTTTTATGATGTTACTAAAGGAGAAATTTTAGTAGATGGAATTAATATTAAAGATTATAAACAATATGATTTACATAATAAGATAGGATATGTTCCTCAAAAAGCCGTTTTATTTAATGGAACGATAAAAGAAAATGTTGCTTATGGAGATAATGGCCAAGAAATTAGTGATAAACAGGTAGAGGAAGCAATTAGAATTGCGCAAGCGGAAGAATTTGTTTTAAAAATGGACAATAAGTATAATTCTCATATTGCTGCTAGAGGAACAAATATTTCTGGTGGACAAAAACAAAGATTAGCTATTGCACGAGCTATTGCTAAAAAACCAGAAATTTATATTTTTGATGACTCTTTTTCCGCTTTAGATTATAAAACAGATGCTACTTTAAGAAAAGAATTAAAAAAATATACTAAAGAGGCTACAACTTTAATTGTTGCCCAAAGAATAGGAACTATTATGCATGCAGACCAAATTATAGTTTTAGATAATGGTAAGTGTGTGGGAATAGGAACTCATAAAGAGTTATTAAAAAGTTGTGAGGTTTATAAACAAATAGCTCTATCGCAAATATCAGAGGAGGAACTAGCTAAATGAAAGAAGAAAAAAGAGTAAAAAGACCTCCGCGTGGGCCAATGGCTCCTCCACAGAAGGCTAAAAATTTTAAAAGTGCAATAACTCGTCTTTTTAAAGAATTAAAATCATTTAAAGCACTTATTATTATATCGATGATTTTAGCTATAGCAGGCGCAGTGTTATCGATTATGGCACCTAATCGCCTTGCTGATTTAACCGATGAAATTTCTAAAGGACTAATAGTTAATACGAAAAATGTAAAAAAATTAACGGAGACTGTGACAACATCTTTAAATAATGAAAAAATGCAAGAAATTTTGGATTTACAGTTAAATGAAAAGACTACTTTGGAAGTAATGTCATCTTCCGAAATATCTCCTTTAGAAAAAGAAGAATTTTCTAATTTTTTAAATAGTATGTCATCAGCTAAACCCGAGGATATTTTAAATAACCTGGCTAATTTATCATCTAATGTTTTAAATATCTTATTAAAGGATAGCGTTTATCAAAATGTTACTATAACATCACAAGATAAAATAGATTTATTAAAAATGGCTAAGAATAAAAAGACTCAAGATATTCCTGCTAATATAGAAAAAGTATTATTTTCAGAAATTACTATTGATGGAGTAAAACTTATTTCTCAAGAGCAAGCAAAATTCTTAGAACTTATAGCTAGTGTTCAAGATACTAATAATGCTCAGGAATTTTATCAAAAATTAGATAAAGCTCCTAAAAATATTAGAAAAGTTATTGAGCCTACCATGAATATGAAACAAATAAAAAAAATAGGTATTATTTTAATTACTATGTATTTAGCAAGTGCTTTATTTACTTACATAGAACAAATTTCTATGACAGATGTTTCTAATAAATTTGCTAAAAAATTAAGGACTAGTATATCTAATAAAATAAATCGTTTGCCTTTAAAATATTTTGATAAACATTCAACTGGTGATATTTTATCAAGAGTAACTAACGATGTTGATATGATAGCCATGAATATGAACCAATCACTTGCTACTTTAGTATCAGCTTTAACTTTATTTTTAGGTACAATTATTATGATGTTTTATACGAATTGGATTATGGCTTTAACTGCAATTTTTTCTAGCTTCTTAGGTTTTATCTTTATGTCGTTAGTTTTAAGTAAATCACAAAAATACTTTAGTGCTCGCCAGGAAGAACTTGGAAATTTAAATGGGCACATTGAAGAAGTGTATTCTGGTTTAAATGTTGTTAAAGTTTATAATGGGACTAAAGAAGCTAATAAGAAGTTTGATGAATACAACAAAAAAGTTTATGAGGCAAATCGTAAAAGTCAATTCTTATCAGGTTTGATGATGCCGATGATGGGCTTTATTGGTAATTTAGGGTATGTAGCAGTTTGTATTGTTGGGGCTGTTTTAACCATGAAAAATCAAATCAGTTTTGGCGTAATTGTTGCTTTTATAACTTATGTTAGATTATTTACTTCTCCTCTTTCTCAAATTGCTCAAGCAATGACTTCTATGCAATCTACAGCTGCCGCTAGTGAACGCGTCTTTGCTTTTGTTGATGAAGAGGAAATGGATGATGAAAAAAATATTATTAAATCTTTATCTCGCTCTAAGGTTAAAGGTAATATTGAATTTAAAAATGTTGTCTTTAAATATGATGGTAATGATAAACCAACTATTAAAAACTTCAGTGCTATGGCTCATTCTGGTGAAAAAATTGCCATTGTCGGTCCAACCGGGGCAGGAAAGACAACTATGGTTAATTTGTTAATGAAATTTTATGAAATAGATAGCGGGGATATTTTAATAGATGGAATATCAACGAAAGAATTAACAAGAGAAAATATTCACGGTCTATTTACAATGGTATTGCAAGATACCTGGGTATTTGATGGAACAATAAAAGAAAATATTGTTTATAATCGTCAAAATATAAGTGATGAAGAAGTTAAAGAAGTATGTAAAATAGTTGGTCTTGACCACTTTATAAAAACTCTTCCTAAAGGCTATAATTCCAAAATATTAGATAACGATACAATATCAGCTGGACAAAAGCAATTATTAACTATTGCTCGTGGTATGCTTGAAGATACGCCATTTTTAATTTTAGATGAAGCGACCAGCAATGTTGATACCAGAACAGAAGAACTTGTTCAAAAAGCGATGGATAAATTAACCGAAGGCAGAACATCATTTATTATTGCTCATAGGCTTTCCACAATAAAAAATGCCGATTTAATTTTAGTAATGAAAGATGGTAATATTATTGAAACAGGAAACCATGAACAGTTAATGCAATTAAATGGGTTCTATGCGGAATTATATAATTCTCAATTTGAAATTTAAGTAAAAAAAAATAAATCATGGTTCATGATTTATTTTTCATCTTTAGTCCTTAATAAAAATTTATAAACAATAACTGCTATAAAAGAACCAATTAAAGGACCAACAATAAATACCCATACCTGTGATAAAGCTTTTCCTCCTAATAAAAGAGCTGGTGCTAAACTACGCGCAGGATTAACTGATGTTCCTGTCAAAGGAATACCAATGATATGGACTAAAATCAAAGCAATACCAATAAGGATACCACTTATATTAGCTTTATTTTTATTACTTGTTACTTTAATAACTGTTAAAACAAAAATAAATGTTAGAATAATTTCTACTAGTAATGCTCCACCCATTGATAGATTAACACTTGAAAGTTCTTTAAATCCATTAGCACCTAAACCAACACTTTGGATACTTCCTAAATTAGCACTGGTAATTATCCACATTAGTAAGAATGAACCTACTAATGCTCCTAAAATTTGCGCAATAATATAACCGATAAAATCTTTTAAATCGATTTTCTTTAAAAGAAACATTGCTAGGCTAACAGCAGGATTAATATGACATCCTGATATTTCTCCTACAATAGAAGCAGCCACCATTAGGGCAAGTCCAAAAGCAATGGCAATTCCTAATGTTCCTACATATGCGCCTGCGATTGCTGCGGTACCACAACCAAATAAAACTAGGATTGCCGTACCTAAAAATTCACCAAAATACTTCTTCATTTCTCCTCCTTAATACAATTATACAAAAAAACTAGAAATTTTAAAACTTCTAGTTTAATTTTCTATTTATTTTAAGGAGAATGTAATGAAAAATCATTCCGATACTAACACCTATGAAAAAACCATAAACAGTGCAGTTAACAATTTTATTTATAAAAGCTCCTACTGCATATCCTGCTAAAGCTCCGCTAAATGCTAAAATAATATATAGAAGTGTAACTATAAGAAAAAAGTTATCTATTCTTTTTTTAATAGTATCTACCTCCTATGATATTTTATGAAAAAAAATAGGGTAGAACTGTGCCAATATCTATATAAAAAAAGAAAGTGAAGACTTTCTATTCTGAATCATTTTTATAAAAATTATAACGAGCGGAATTATATTCCATTAACTCAGTAATGGACTCATCTTTATTTAAAGTATCAATAATGCTAGCCATATATAAAGAACAGTCTACAATATGTATCCAAGGTTTTTCTTTAATAACCTCGGGAATATAAGATAAGTTTGAAGTATAAATTTTATCAATAATTCCTTTATGATAAGCATCATCAAATACTTCATAACCACGGGTAAATAATGCATAAGTAGCAAAACAATAAATTTTACGAGCTTTCTTACGTTTTAGTTCTTCAGCTACATCAATGATAGAACCACCACTTGCTATCATGTCATCAACAATAATAATATCCTTATCTTTAACATTTTTTCCTAAATATTCATGGGCTACAACAGGATTTTTCCCATCAATAATTTTAGATAAATCACGTCTTTTATAAAACATTCCTACATCAACTTTTAGAATTTCCGCCAAGTATCTAGCTCGTTCCATTGCTCCCATATCAGGGGATACTACTAAAAGTTCATCTTTATTTATAGTTTCATTATTTAAAAAATCTCTTAAAGTATCATTAGTTGTATAAAAATTATCACATGGCAGGTTAGGGATAGCATTTTGAATATTAGGGTCATGAACATCAAAAGTAATTATTCCTTTAACGCCTAAACGCTCTAGCTCTTGTAAAGCTTGTGCACAGTCTAAGGACTCACGAGACTTACGGCGATGTTGCCTTGCTTCATACATTAAAGGCATTACCACATTTACGCTTTTGGCATGGCCCATTGTTGATAAAATAATTCTTTTAATATCCTGATAATGGTCATCAGGACTATAGTGATTTGTAAAGTCAAACATCTTATATGTACAACTATAATTACCAACATCACTAATAATGTAAACATCTTTACCTCTAATACTTTTTTTAATGCAAGCTTTTGCTTCGCCATTATTAAACCTTGTTAGACAAACAGGAGCAATATAACTGTTTTTATTTTTACGTATTTTTTGCAAATGCTTGTCGACTTTTTCCCCTAACTCTTTACAATTATCTAATACAATCAATTTTAAATCATCAATGCTTTTCATTACTACCAAACTACCTACCTTCTAATTTGATTGTAACACAATAATGAGATTATGCAAGCAAGGTTTACAATTTTTTTGTTATTGCTCTTATTAATAATTTATTTTAAAATGAAAAAGTGATAGAAAAGTTAAAAGGCTAAATGCACTTATAAAATAAAAAACTTTAACATATTAAAAAGGGTGATTATATGCAAAATAAAATAGTAGTTATTGGTCTTGGTAATGTTGGTATAAGTTATATTTATGCTCTTATAAATAGCAAGTTTAATGTTAAGGAAATAGCTATAATTGATTTAAATGAAGAAAAAGTAAAGGGCGAAGTTATGGATTTTAATCATGCTTTACCATTTTTAAATTTAGATGTTAATATTCACTTAGGAACATACGATGATTGTCAAAATGCTCAGATTATTGTAATTTGTGCCGGAGCTAAACAAGAAATTGGGCAAACTCGTCTTGATTTATTAAATGAAAATACTAGGATAATTAAAAATATAATAACTAATATTGTAAAACATAATTTTCAAGGAATATTAATTAATACTACTAATCCTTTAGATGTTATTAGTTTAGAAATTTATAAACAAAGTAATATACCTGCTTCTAAAATTATTGGCAGTGGAACTTTTTTAGATACGGCGCGTTTAAAATATTTCATCCATAAAAAATTAAATGTTCCCTATGCGAGCATTGATGCTTATGTAATAGGAGAACATGGCGATAGTGCCGTAATACCATGGAATAGTATATTTGTTAATGAAACTAAGATTACAGAGCTTCTATCAAAAGAGGAACTAAAAGATTTAGAAAATAAAGTACATAATGCCGGATATGAATTATTAAATAGTAAAGGTTTTTCATCATCTGCAATAGGTAATTGTTTAGTTTCTATAACAGATGCTATTTTAAATGATAAAAAACAAGAAATTATTATATCTACTTATGATAATTTAACAAATACCTATTATGGATATCCAGTATTATTAGGGCAAACTGGCGTAATAAAAAAACAGAATTTACTTTTAACTAAAACGGAACAAGAATTATTGGATAAATCCATTGCTGTAATTTGGGAGGCATACAAAAAAATCTCATAAAGAGATTTTAACCTAAAGCAACATCTAATACCATCATTACAGAAAAACCAATTAAAGTAAATAAGGCCATTAGGTCTTTTTTTTCGTTAGTTTGACTTTCTGGAATTAATTCTTGTACTACGACATAAATCATGGCTCCCGCTGCAAAAGCAAGTAGAAAAGGTAAAATGATTTGGACTTTTAAAACAAGTAATGCGCCAATTACTCCCGCAATAGGTTCAACTATTCCACTAAATTGTCCCCAGAAAAATGCTCTTTTGCGTGAAAATCCTTCTCGTCTTAGAGGAACAGAAACCGCTGTACCTTCAGGAAAATTTTGAAGTCCAATCCCAAATGCTAAAATCATGGCCGCAAGGGGAGTGGCTCCATTTAAATTATAAGCTAAAGAACCAAAAGCTACTCCTACAGCCATACCTTCCGGAATATTATGTAGAGAAATAGAAGAAACAAGCATTAAACATCGTTTTAAACTAGATGAATTCTGTTTTTTTCTTTTGCGCATAAAATGTTCATAGACTCTATCACCAATAAAAAGTAGCACGCCGCCGCAAAAAAAGCCACAAAAGGCTGTGAGCCAAGAGTTCATTTTTAAACTAACTGCCATTTCGATGCAAGGAGCAAGTAAAGAAAAGAATGAAGCAGCTATCATGACACCGGCCGCAAAACCAAGCATAGCGTCCATAAAATTTTTATTAATCTTTTTAAAGAAAAAAACTAAAGCAGCGCCTAAAACTGTAATAGCATATGTAAATAATGTGGCAAAAAGTGCTGCTAGCACAGGATTTATTTTATCAAGTAATTCTAACACACCAGTAACCTCCTACAGTATGGTATGTATATCTACATTTAGCGAGTGGGCAAAATTATTAATTTAACGAAAAAAGAGCATAAGCTCTTTAGTATTAAGCATCAAGTTTGCGTACATTTAAAGTAACATTACCAAAAGTGGCAGTTGGTGTACCCGTACCAGCAGTTGCTCCTAAAGTGATTGTATCACCAGCACTTAAAGTAGTAATTGTACTACCGCTTATTACTTGATTTTGGGTAGCAGTTACATATTGTTCATTAGCTGTTCCTGGAATTGTTACTCCGTTATTTAATACTGCTAAAGTTACATCACCAGCCTCGCTTAAATCTGTTGAAGCGCTATATTCAACTGCATAAACTCCTGGTGTTCCAATAACAATTGAATTTGTACCATAAGTCACACCTAAAGCCGGAGTTGGTGTTTCAATTGGAACAGTAGTAGCAGTTGTGGCATTTAGTGCAGCTGTATCAGTAGTAGCATCATATAATCCACCATAAGCATTTAAACCGTTAGCAGGACCAGTTGGACCAGTTGCCCCTGTGGCTCCTATAGCACCGGTTGCTCCAGTTGCTCCTGTAGCTCCTGCAGGACCTTGTGGACCAACAGGAGC
>CANQNZ010000003.1 GCA_947625365.1 uncultured Bacilli bacterium
GAAGTAATGGGGTGGGTTTAGCACCTTTACCAGATGAACCAATAAATCCCGTTACGCCTGGGGTATTACGAACAATATACCAAGCTTCATCACTCATAATCATTTCCACTAAAATATACCCGGGAAACATCTTTTTAGTTTTTTCTTTTTTTACGCCATCTTTAATTTCAATTTCTTTAGTTTCTGGAACGATAACACGAAAAATATAATCTTGAAATCCCATTGACTCAGCACGCATCAATAGTTTTTCTTTTACTTTACTTTCATGTCCACTATATGTATTTACTACATACCAAAGTTTTTCCATTAGAAGGCCCCCTTAATTAATGAAATTAAGATATTCAATATTTGGAAGAAAAAAGCAATAATAACACAAACAGCTATGGTAGCTATAGTATATTTAACTATTTCTTTAAAAGTTGGCCATTTTACTTTCTTCATTTCTCCTTTAATATCATGAAAAAGCCCTTTTTTAGTTTTCTTCTTTTGTTCTTTTTCTTCTTTTTTACTCATATCAATACTCCCTCATTTTAATTCAAAATAAAAGCACTTCTTGTGCTAAACATAATATAGCACAAAAGCTTATTAGTTGCAAGAATAATTTAACAATTATGATTTCTTTTATAAAAATCACGGATTAAATGAATTACTTCATCATTATCACGGTATTCTTCTGCAAGTTTAGCATCTAAAGTGCCTTTATTATAATATTCTTGATAACGTTTTATATTATTAATAAGTGGGTGAAAAGAGTCTAAATAGCTTTTCCATTTTTCGAGATTACTTGTATCAATCGCAATATCATAAGCATTTTCTTTTTCGATGTTTAAAGCTTCATATTCTAAAACTTCTAATTGTTTTTCTAGCTCTTCTACTCTTTTTTTAAATAAATCTTCTTTATATTGTATTACGTCATAACTTAGCTTTTGCACTTTACATTTGGCTAAATAAATTTTATAAATACTCACACTAGCTACTACAAGCACAACTCCAACAGTGAAAATAGGAGCTTTCATAAATATATTTATAGTGCGAGCATCCAAAACATTAGTATCTAAAATTTTGTCAAAAAATTCATAATATCCTAAGCACAAGATAGATTCAAGTGTTGCTAAAGTAAGCAATCCCTTTATACCATAACTCAATAATGTTGAATTTTTATCTTTATTTAAAATATTTTTACATCTTTCGATATAATATATTTGTTTTCTAACTTCCTCAATTAGGTTTTTAACCTCTAAAATTTCTTCTATATTAGTAGTCCAATTAAAATAAGTAGGATAATTTCTTTCATCTTTAGCAATAACTTTTCCATCAACAATATCATATTTAACGAACACGAAAAACCCTCCTAAAATTAGGATATCACATGAACTATTTTACCGCAACTTTTTCATAAGCTTTAATACACCTATCTAACTCTCTAAATCCATATTTTTGATAATTAGATTTTTCTAATATAACATCTTCATCTAAATCTTTATTTTTTAAGTTAATATATTTTTTGGCAGTAAGTTTATCAATAGCTTCATAATTAATAATATCATCTATTCTACTTAATATTTCTTTACTTAAAAAACTATTATTTACTTTTGTTCCCGCAAAGCCCAAAGTGTTTGTAACATTAGCATTAGATGTCATAAATATTAAAGTATTAGTAAATTTAATTTTTTCATTATTAGAAGTAGTTATATACCCTTCATCTAGAATTTGTAAAAATAGATTTATTACTTTTGGAGAAGCTTTTTCTATTTCATCAAGTAAAATTAAGGAATAAGGATTTTCTTTTACTTGTTTGAAAATAAAATCATCATTATAACCAACATAACCTGCCGATACTCCTATTAATTTATTTACAGAAGTATCTAAGTTATATTCACTCATATCTAGTCTAATTAAATTAATATTTAAAGACTTAGCAATCATTTTTACTGTATATGTTTTGCCTACTCCTGTGGGACCTGATAAAAGTAAAGATAATGGCTTGGCATTATTAGCATTTTGTTTTCTTTTAAAATTTAATAATATTTTATCAACAGCTTCTTTTTGGCCAATAATGTTTTTGCTTAAATCTTTCTTCAATTTATTATAAACTTTCGCTTTATTTTCTAGAATAGGAATATTAGTCTTATTTTCAATAACTTTTAAAATATCATTCTTAGTTATTTTATTTTGCGGACTTTTTTCCATAACTAATATTTTATTTTTAATATCATCTGCTTTTGTTTTATATTTTAAAGCTTTTACATAGTCTTGTTTAACAATAAATTCTTCTTTCTCTTTTTGCAATTTATTTAACTGTTTTTTAAGTTTTTCAATAGGATTATAAGATAAACTATTTAATTTAACTTTGGCACACACTGAATCTAAAACATCAATACATTTATCAGGATTATTTTTATTATAAATATATTTATTAGCTAAATAAATAATATCTTTGATATTTTTAGAAGTAATAGTAATGTTATGATGATTTTCATATTCTTTTTTTATAGCTTTTAAAATAAATTCTGTATCTTCCTGATTAGGTTCATTAATAAATATTTTTTGAAATCTTCTTTCTAACGCTTTGTCTTTAGCAATGAATTTATCAAATTCTTCAGTAGTTGTTGCGCCAATACATTTTAAATTTCCTCTTGCCAGGTAAGGTTTTAAAATATTTGAAGCATCGATTGCTCCTTCGGCTCCCCCAGCATTTACTAATGTATGTATTTCATCAATAAATAAAATAATATCTTTTTCGTTTATAACTTCTTCAATAATTTTATTTAATCTTTCTTCAAATTCACCACGATATTTCGTTCCCGCGACTAAAGAAGACATTTCTAACATTATAATCTTTTTATCTAAAAGTTCATTAGTAACTTTTCCTAGTTCTATTCGGCGAGCGAGCTCTTCAACTATCGCTGTTTTACCAGTCCCCGCTTTGCCCACCAGTAATGGATTGTTTTTATTTTTACGCAGTAAAGTTTCAATAAGCAAGGTTATTTCCTTTTCCCTACCTACTACTTTTTCTTCTAAATTGACATTTTTATTTAAATTATGCCCTATTTCATATATTGTTAATTTCTCTTTATTTTGATTATTTTTACTTCTTAATTCTTTATATAATTTATCTAAGTTTATATCTAAGCTTATTAATATACGAATAGCTATACCTTCGGATTCTTCCAATAAAGCTAGGAATAAATGGGTAGTTGTAACTAATCCGTTATTTTCTTCTTTTGCTTCACTTAAAGCTGTTTCAATTACTCTTTTAAGTAAAGGAGTATATAGTTTTAAATCACTCTTTTTGCTACCAATACCAACTATATTGATTAATTCTTGTTTAAATTTATTATAAGTTATTCCATAGCTATTTAAAGCCTTAGCTAATTTATCATTATTAGCTAAAATTGCTAATAGTAAATGCTCACTACCAACATATGGATGTTTTAACTCTTCCATCTCTTTTTCACACTTTTTAAATATTCCTGCTACTTCAAAGTTAAAATTATCAAACATAATATCCTCCTTTATTATTCTATGAATATCATGAGTAATATTTTAAACTTTTATACAAAAAAGAAGCATAATGCTTCTATAAATCTAAACTATTTTTATCTAACAAAAATTCTTGAATACCAATAATTAAAATACCATCTTCATTAATCCAACGTTTGATATTATCTTTAACGACAATAATTTTTTTAAAATTATCTCCTATATTATTAAGAGGTCTTGACTCCTGTTCATTTTTTTCTTTTGTATCAATCTTTAAAGCTACTTGAACATAATATCTCTTATATCCTTGATTACATATAAAATCAACTTCTAATTGCTTCCTACCTTTATTTTTATCTCTGATTTCGACTACTCCAACATCCACATTATAGCCACGAAGTACTAATTCATTATATATAATATTTTCAATCAAATGATTTTCTTCTTGTTGTCTAAAATTAAGCCTAGCATTGCGCAGACCAATATCAGAAAAGTAATATTTTGACGTAGTAGAAATATATTTTTTCCCTTTAACATCATATCTTTCTACTTTATTAATCAAAAATGCATCCATTAAATATTCAATATATGTAGTAACAATATGAGTATTAACATTTTTAATAGAATTACTAATGAATGTATTTGCTAACTTAGTGGGATTTGTAAGCGAACCAACAGAAGAAGCTAAAATATTAACTAAATTATTCAAAACATCCACTTTTTTTACATTATTCCTATCAATAATATCTTTTAAATAAGTGGTTTCAAACAAGTTGTTTAAATATGAACTTTTTTCTTCATCGGTTTTTCTTGTTAAAATGTAAGGTAGACCTCCATAAGTTAAATATTCCTGCCAGGCCTCATCTAAAGTACCCTTATAGGCATTTGCATATTCAGCAAAAGATAGAGGATAAACTCGCACTTCATCTCCCCTGCCTCTAAATTCTGTTATGATATCTGATGACAAAAATTTAGAATTACTCCCGGTCACATAAACATCAACATTTGCTATATGCACAAAACCATTTAAAACTGACTCAAAATCTTCAACTTTTTGAATTTCATCTAAAATTATATAATACTTCTTTTTATCGATAAGTAAACTCCTTATATACTCATCAAGTGCATCAGGATTTAAATACTTTTTATTTTTTCTCTCTTCTAAGTCTAACTTTATTATATGGCTTTCTTCTACTTTATTATCTAATAAATAATTTTTAAATATTGGGTCTAATAAATAGGACTTACCAGCTCGCCTTATTCCTGTGATTACTTTAATCATTCCATTTTCTTTTCTGCTAATAAGTTTATTTAAATAAATGTCTCTAGCTATTTCTTTCATAATATCACCATTTCAAATTTTTGCCACTAGTGGCACTTTTATGCAATAACATTGTAACATATTGTTTATATTTGCTCAATAATTTATTTCAAATTTTTGCCACTAGTGGCATTTTTGCGAAATAACCGTTCTATACAAAAAAGAAGCATTATGCTTCTAATTAAAACCCATTTTTTCTTTAACTGTTTCAAAATATAATTTAAAAGTATCGGGATATGTAAGATTATCTGGCAAATCAGAAGATAGCATTATTTCTGACATTTCATATTCTTCTGGTAATTTATCCATTTCTAGTATTTCGCAAAAACATAGTAGAGCAAATGAACTAATTTTATAAACACTTATAGGAGTTAATTCTATTTTAGTAGCTCCTGTTTCTTCATACATTTCTCTTTTGGCCGCCTCCTGCCAAGTTTCATTTTCTTCTATATGTCCGCCTGGTATTTCCCATCCATTTCTCTTTTTATTATAACAGAAAACATATTTTCCTTTATAACGGCAAACACAAACTACACGGGTGTATTCTTTTTCATCGCAATAACCTAAATCATATAATTTTACTTCTAACATTTTTTAGCCTCTTTCTGTTATTAGAATATCATATTATAAGTAAAAAGTCTTTAGTCATTTGTTACCCATAACTTAGAAAGACAGTGTTTCTTAAATAGAGCAAATATAACTGGTTTTTGACAGGTTGTAATAACTAAATATTGCCTATAATTGCAAGAACGTATTTTATTAAACTATTCTTTACTATTTCATCCTCTAATTTATTAATCGAAAAAGTTTTACTTTCTAAATAATTAAGAGATGCTCCACAATGATAAATTTCTTTTTGGTCTAATATAATGTATCTATCATGAAAATGATTATTATAAACAATTTTTAAATTATTATATTGTTTCTGATATTTATCTATATCTATTTGTTTTAACAAGCCATTATTTTTACATATTATAGTTACTTCAACTTTTAAATTTCTTATCATATCCAACACGTTTTTATCTGCATAATTATCAATAATAATTATGTTATTATGAGCATCTTTCAAAATATCAATTATTTTTGAATAAGCATCATAAATTTGTCCATTAAAATAAATTTCATTTTCTTTTTTCTTTTCTTCAAATTTATTAAAAGATTCCTGTAACAATTTTATATCTTCATCATGTTTTATCACTAAATTATTAATATATTTTTGCTCAATCAATTCATTGGAAATATATTTTCGCATTATTACAAAAGCATCCATGATAGCAATACTAACTTGAGTGGCAACATCAGATTTTAAAATAGTGGCAAGCATAGCAACTCCTTGTTCCGTAAATACACGTGGTAAGTATTTTCTATGTGTTCCTCTACCATTTTTCGGATTTTTTAAGGTCGAAAATTTCGACCTTAAAAAATTCCATTCATCATCGGACAATAACCAAGAAAATCTTTCGGGAAATTTTTGAGGATTATTTCTTACCGCCTCATTAATTCTTTTTGTTTGTACCCCATAAAGCTTTGCTAAATCAGGGTCCAACATTACTTGTTTTCCTCTTACTTCATAAATCATATCTTCTATTTTTACTGGTTCAGTTTGTATAGCCATATAAAATCCCCCTTAGTCTGCTTACACTCAAAATATACCAAACATTTGTTTCTGTGTCAAACCTTGCTTCAATTATTTCTAGAAATATTTAAAATAATACCTATACTCATCATAGATACAAGCAAACTACTTCCACCATAACTTAGGAAAGGAAGTGTTACTCCCTTGGCACTTTTCTTGTTATAAAAAAATATAGGGTTGCCCGTGCTTTTGTTATAACTTTTATAAAAAGTTACTTTAGGCTATTAGCAATATATTCTAATTCTTTAAACTTAAAATATATTTGAACTTCTTTGGAATTACCTTTGTCATATACAACAATTTTATCAATTAAATTTTTTATTGTATTCCGCGACGGTGCTTTTAACTTCATAAAATCTTCTATTGCCTTACGACACTTGGTATATTCCTTTTCTTTTGAAATACCATCAAACCTTTTTAGCCTACTTTCAAGGCTTTCCTTTTCTATTTTTAATTGTTGCAATTCTTTTTCGTGATTATCTGATAATTTTTTATAAACATCAGTAGAGATTAACCCTTCAAGTTTATCATTATATAAATTAGATACTATATTAATTTTCTTATTTATTTTTTTATTGACTTCTTGCAATTTAATTTCCATTTCTTCAATATCTCTATTATAAATATAAATAGAGTCCTCAATCAAATTTCTTAAATCGTAATGCTTAATAAACTCCTCACCAATTTCATTAAGAAATGCTATAATATCTTTTTCTAATAGATGATAATTTAATCTATTAGGTGTGCACCCACTTATTTTGCCTTTTCTTAAATAATGATTACAATGAGTATATAATGATGGTGCTGTTTTAGTTTTCTTTGCACTTATTCCTAAGGTATGATTACACTTACCACAAAACATCATACCAGAAAACAAAAATCTATCAAAATTTTTTTCAGTTGGTGTATAACTTTTATCTTTTAACATTTTTTGGACTTTATCCCAATCCTCTTTGCTAATTATCGGCTCATGGGTATTTTCAACGATAATATAACCTTCTTCTTTAATCCGTCTACGTCTTTTTTGGTTATAACTAATTTTCTCATTAGTATGCTGTACCATATTGCCAATATACATTTGATTTTTTAGAATACCTCTTACAGTAGAAGTTTTCCAAATACCAAATCCCTCATTCTCAGTAACTTTTAAACCTCTAGGTTCTTTTTTGTAAACAATAGGGATAGCAATTTTCTCATTTGTTAACTTTCGACATATTTTAGTAATCCCTAAACCATCTAAATAAAGATTATAAATCAATCTAACTATTTTACTTGCCTCTGAATCTATTATTAATTTATGATTATCTTCAGGATTTTTCATATAACCATAACAGGCAAAACTACCAATGTATTCCCCTCTTTGTTGTTTTACTCTAAAAGAAGAACGAACTTTTTTAGAAACATCTCTTAAATATAAATCATTAACACTTAATCTAAGGCCTAACATAGAATCCCCAATATTAGAATCATAGGAATCATTAATAGCAATATATCTAATATTATGTTCTAGAAAATATTCTTCAATGTATTTTCCAGTTTTATACATTTCACGTCCCAGTCTTGATAAATCTTTCGTGATAACACAATTAATAATTCCATTTTCTATATCTTCTATCATTTGCCTAAATGCCGGCCTATCAAAATTTCCCCCTGAGTAACCATCATCAACATATTCTTTAACAATAGTTAAATTATTATGTTTAGCAAATCCTTCATTAATCATCCTTTGACTTTGAATTGAAGAAGATTCATCATCACTATTATTAATGTCCTCTTTGGATAATCTTAAATAATTACCACAATTATAGATTTTATTATTGTTTCCCATCACTTACTTAACCTCCTTATAGCAAAGGAGACACTTGTAAATTCACGCTTGAATAGTTGCATCTTTTTTAAGGCTTTGCAAATCATGTTTCCCTCCAGTTAATATTTGCTCATTTCTTATTTCATTGCGATAACATTCTTCCAAAATATCTTTTAACTTTTTACCATTTTCCTTAAAATAAAATTTAAACTTTACTTGTTTATTGCCATATTGCTTTATCATTGAATCACCCATTTTAAAATTATGATTAACAGTTTCTTTTAATGATGTAAAAACATTATTAGACATTAATTTTATTACAATAAAAAAGAGAAATTTTTGACTATAATTTTATATTTCTCTATATAAATCATAAATTTTATGACTATCACTTGTAATTTTTATCGTTTTAACATAATTGCAAGGCATATTAATTTAGAATTTTCGGTTTTTCTAATTAAAAAGCATAGTAATTATACTTTAAAATTTTAATTCACTCATAGAATGAACATCAATATTAATCCTTTTATATAATTGTTCTGTATTTAATGATACAATTTCTCTATCTTTTATTCTTAATAAATCTAAAATTTCATTAATTAATTTTTCGTCTTCACACTCAATCTCCATATATGGTTTTAATAAAGGCCATATATCAATTTCAATTTCTGCTGATTTATATGTATAACTATATCTTACTTTCTCTTGAAAGCTTCTCCTAGCAAGTCCAAAACTTTCTAATAATAAATTTGTTTCTTCTAGAGATGATACTTCTATTTCAGTCTCCAATACTTTCTGAATACTTGAAACATTTTTTTCTAATATATGTTTACTTGTTAAAGTGACTTTATCATTACTTTGTCTTAATCGTATCCATTTATTTTCATTAATCATTAATTTTTTAAAAGATTTTTCAACAATTGGGTTCTCTAAAAAACCTACTATTTCGCGTGTATCTTTTTCCAATATATTTTCAATAGATTTTAAATTAAAATGTTGTTCTATTGATGCTATCTCATCTTCACTTATAAGGTCCTGATATTCTAAAATAAGAACTTCCAATTTTTTTAGATTAGAATTTACAATTATAGAATTTTTACTTTTTAATAATTCTCTAATTTCTAAATATCTATAATATAATGTTGGAATATCATAAACATAAATTTTTTGTTCTTTTTTTTCTTTGAAATCGGCCCCCATTTTATCAAGTTTTTGTTTCATTGATTCAACATCAATATCAAGTATTTTAATTTCTTTTTCAAATTTAGCCATATTATTAACATCTCCTCCCAAATTTAATCTCTATTTTTTAGTTTTATTACAAAAATTCTATAAGGATATGGTCTAAAATATTTTTTGAAATTAAATAATCGCTTTCTTTTATTCATATAATGCATTGATTTCTCTTCTAAAATTACACCATCAGCCTCTTTTATTAAATTTCGCCAAAATTTATAGCTCATATATCTTTCATCACCATACATTGCTTCATCTTGATTAAAGTACTTTGTCGGTATTCCAAATATAACTATCTTAGCTATTTTCATTTGTTGTTTTAATGTTTCTACTATTTGCTCATTAGTAAAATGTTCCAAAACACCGTTACTAAATGATATGTCAAAAGCTTCTTTTTTATAATCTAATTCAAAAATAGATTTTTTTTGAAAAGTTGGTTTATTGGTTGAATTGTAATTTTCAGCAATTTTTCTCGACAATTTTAGAATATCATCATCTATGTCTATCCCTGTAACATTATAACCTATAGATGACATATACGTAGATAAGACCCCTGTCCCAGAACCGGATTCTATTAATTTTTTACCACAAGAATATTTTTTTATTAAATTGATTAATACTTTTTTGTTTTTTATTTTATCATCGACATAATTTTCTAATGTGCCTTTTTTTTTGATATCTTTTAAATATACTTCATACCAGCCCATATAAACACTTCCTATAAAAATAAATCTAAAGAATCATTTAAAGCATTACCAACTTTTTCATCTTTACCTTTATTCGTAATTACAATATCGCCGTTTGCAAGAATTAATACATATTTTTTTTCCATATCATCTTGAACTCTAGTATCAATATTTTTGATTTTACTATTTGATTTTATATACTTAACAACCTCATTATATTCGCTTAAAGATATATCAAATGATTCCTTATTTATAACTGCCGTCCCTCTTAAAGGCATAAACTTAAATATTCGCCAGCTATAAATATTATAATTATTTAAAAAATTAGTTAAATCATAAAAATTATTAATATTGTTTTTACAAACAACGCTATTAATTCTAACTTTTACATCATATTCTTTTTCCTTAATATAGTCTAATATTGTTTTTATTTCTTCAAAATGACTTTTTCCTCTACCAAGAGAATCATTAATATCATCATTAATTGAATCAATAGATAAAGTGATACTATCTAGGTATTTATAAATTTTGTCTATTCTTTTTTTGGTTAAAAGTTTTCCATTTGTAATAATTTTATTTTTTATTCCCTTTTCATATGATAACTTTAATAAATCATCAATACCATTTAATAATAATGCTTCTCCACCAGTCCATGTGATACTTGTTACACCATTTTTCTCCAAATTATTCAATATATTAATATTTTCATCATAAGTTAAATCCACTGTATTTAAAAAGCGATGACAATATTTACATTTTTGATTACAACGAGAAGTAATGTTCCAACATATTTCTTTTTCCATTATTTTATTCTCCTTGCTAATATATAACCAAATTTATGAAAATGGTCTCTAACACAATCCACATGAGCCCCCTCAAATGATGGATTATTATTTTCTCTAAAAGACAATATTTCCCAATCATCATTGAAATAGTTTAAAATTTCTTTTTTGCGATAAAATTTGAATTTCGGATAAGTTTTATAGTCATTTTCATCAATAGCCATCATATAATCTATATATAAATAGCCATTAGGTAAAACTATACTCTGCAATTTTTGGGTTTTATCCTCTAGTGTAAAATCTTGATTTGCAGAATAATGTAAAGAGCAACTTGTAAACACAACATTAAATTTTTCTTTTGGCAAATTTCGATAAAAATCTCTTTTCTCTATTTTGGCATATTCACTAATATTTTCTATTTCTAATCTTTCAATAACTCCTAGAACTTTTTTTGATTCTAACGCAAATTCCTTAGATTTAAAGGTAGGAGAATAGGAATACTTCTTTTTTTCTTTTATAATAGGGAAATCTTTCGTACCACCATATAAAGCGACATCATCAATATCATAACCAGTAACTTTTATATGTGCTCTTGCAAAAGGCAGCAAAAATTTGCCATCTGAACAACCAACTATACAAGCAGAGAAATTAGTATTCCAATCTTTTTTGGCTATATTAATGAGTTTATATAATCTTGTAGGTGGGTTTCCCCAAATGCTTTTTGTTTTCATATCAATCTATATTTCCTCACTTTCGTTTGATTTTAAATTTTTTTAAATATTATTATTCTTTTCCTTCCATTAAATTACATTCATAGGCATTTTTCCAAAAATCCATTTTCTTTAGTTCATCATAAAAATTTTCTTTTTTAAAAATATTAATTGATTTTTCTATTATGTCTAAACTTTGCCCTAATGTAGAATACCTAAAAGTAATATTTTCAGTAATGCTAACTTTTGAATAATTATTTAATATAGGATTTTTATTCAAGATATATCTAAAGTCATCATTACATAAAATTTCAAAATCTAAATTTTTATCATCGTTTTTTATTTTTTTGGTATTACATTGATTATTTTTACAATTACTACAAGAAAATAAATGATTAAAACAATTTCTAGTATAAACTAAAGGCAATTTGCCACCAATTATTACTTGCATATTATTATTTTCAAATATATTTTTATTCATTTCGTATGATAACTCCGGAGAAGCTGTAAATACCTGTATTCCGTTATCTTTTAAATATTTTAATGTTTTTTTATTCCAAACATATATTGTATAATCAACATACTTCTTTTTGAATTTAATATTATTGCATAAATATATTTGCGTAAATCTTGTAAACATTACTTCTTTATTCTTTAACAAAGAAAAATAAGGCTGTAAATTTTGACTTTCCCAATTAAACATAGGAAGTTTATAAATTATTTTGTCCCCATATCTGTTTATTATCTTCTCAATGTTTTTTAAAGTATTTATTGTAGATATATCATATATAATTTTTACAAAGTCATCATTGATGAACTTATCTATTACCCTTATGTCCGCTGTATCTATATATATGGAATTTAATTTAAGATTATTATTAATTATTGTATATTCTTTATTTTCACAATCTTTTAAAATATATTGAACTAATTCATCATAAACTATAGAATTTATTAATATTTTTTTATCATTTATTCTTCTGTATTTTATTTTATATATATTTATATTTTTATTAATACTCTCAATTAAATTAATAAACTTATTAAAATTAATCTCTATTAAACATTCGTTATTACCAAAGAATGTTTTACCATCCCCTCTATGATTAATATATAAAATTTCTTGTACTATATTATTTTCTATAACAAAATCAAGTGAAAGATTTTTTTTATTAATATCATAATCCTTTTTTAATTCTGTATAAATATACAATACATTATCATTTAAATAATCTTTAGAAAAACATATAGGAGTATTATTTTCATATTTCAAACAAATATCATTATCATTTATATTTTCTAAATTTTTTGCTTTCATAAAAGGTTTTGTTCTAGTATTAATTTTCTCATATAAATTATTTTCCTTAACATTAGTTCCTAATAAGTATCCTGCAGTCTTTGAAGAAGAAATATTATTATTAATTTTTTCTAATATTTCTTTTATTTCTTTTGGGTTTCTTCTTCTTCCTTCTAATTTTAAACAATCTATACCGTTCAGTTTACTTTTTAAATTTATGCAATCCATATCTGGAACATATAAATAGTGACCTTGACTATTGTTTATAGAATAAATATCTCTACAAGTGATAATGCATTTACCGCGATTACCACCACCACCATTAATTAAAGTTCCAAAAAAACAAAGACCTGAAAAACTTAAACATTGCGAGCCCCAGACAAAACACTCTAATTCTATATCGGTATTTTCTCTAATCTTCTTTATTTCCGGCAATGTCAATTCTCGTGATAAGATAGCACGTTTTCCGTTTAATGACTTAATATAATTTACATCATCAATATTATGAGCTCCAAATTGCGTAGAAAAATGTAGAGGAACATTAGGAAATTTATTACGCAATTCTTCAATTAAACCCATGTCAGTTACTATAAATGCATCTGGCAAGGTATTTTGTTTTAAAAATTCAATTACTTCTTTTATTTCATCATCTAACATTAATATATTTAAAGTTAGAAAAAATTTAATATTTTTTTTATGCAATTCTTCAATTAAAATATTGTATTCTTCAGTAGTAAAGTTAATTGCTTTGTTTCTTGCATTCCATTTTTTTAAGCCACCATAGACTGCATTTGCTTTACAATCTATTGCGACCTTAATATGCTCCATATTACTAGCAGGACTTAATACTTCCATAATATTTGCTCCTCTAAACTATTATTTTTTATTTGGTTCTTTTCTGTGAAAATCCATCTTCTTGCTCTAATTCTATAATTTTTTCTTTTATTTTTATTGTGATAGTTCTATCTTGAACTTTATATGTTGCCATGTCTCCAACTTTTTTATGATACATAGCGTTCCCAATTGGACTATTAATAGATACTTCTCTAATTTCAGAATCTAACCTTGGTGTTGTAGCAACCAATTTAAATATTTCTTCTGCTTTAGCATCTTCGGAAATTATCATATCTATTCTTACAATATCATCAATGTCTATTAATTCTTCATTTCCTAAATTTTCTACTATTTCAATATTATCCAATCTTCTTCTCATTTCCGCTATTTCTAACATTAAACTTTGTTCTTGCAGTTCTGCTTGATATAATGTTGGATTATCGTGCCAGTTATCTCCTTGAAATATGGCAACTCTCCCTTTATACATTCTTAAATCTGCTAATTGTTTTTCTTTTTCAGCAATCTCATTTAGATATTTTTCATAACCTTGTTTATTTAATTTAATTCGTTCTTTCATAATTTTCCTTCTTTCTTATTATTTAGTAAATGTTTTTTTAATAATAGTCATTTTATTAATTTCCTGGTTTGACTTTTTAACTTTTGTATTTCACAATCAACTATTTCCTTTACTTCAGCTAAACTTTTATTTTCTGTATCGATAACTAAAGATGGCAATTTAAATTTTTGAATAAAGCCAAGCATCTTATCATAACCATCATCTCTTTTTTCTGGGTCAAATAAATCTGAATCATATTTATTCCTTTTAGCAAGTCTTTCCATTCGTGTTTTTGGCGTAGCATATAAAAGTATTGTTAAATCAGGAGTACCAGAAGTTTCTATCAATGTTCGAAATACAGAATCACTATTAACGCTGCCATTCCAATAATAATTAGAAACTAAATGTCTATCAATGATAATATTTTCATCACTAAACATTCTAGCAACATATATATTGCCAAGAGCAATATACCAGGATTTTAATACATCATCATTTATATCGTACATTCTATTAGCAACTTTCATTAAATCAGCATAATTTTGTTCTGCCCCGTCATTATAAAAATAATGTAATGGTTTCTCGATAAATGTAAATCCATATTTATTACTTATATGCCTAGCTATTTCAGTTTTTCCTACCCCATCCATACCTTCGACCGCAATTAACATTTTTTACCTCCTCCATACAATTTAATTATATCGCTTAATAGTTAAAATTAATTTATATATTGTTTATTGCTATATAAATATTACTTATACCAAAGATATATAAAAAGAATTATTTTTTTATATAATTCTTTATGAAATATTTTGATATGTTTGTTAAGTAGTCTTCTATATAAACAAGATTAAGTTCTAGTTTTGGCAAAGTATATTTTGTTTTTAATTCTATTAATTCTTTATTTTCTAATTCTTTTTTTACTGACTTTTTCACAACATATCCTGTCCCTATACCGTTTTTGACCGAAGATATAATCAAATCAGTAGTTTCGACTTCTAACACAACATCTAATTTAATATTGTATTGGGCTAATTCTTTTTCTAAATTTTTTCTTATAGCGCTTCTTTTATAAGGCATTACATATTTTTGATTTTCAATGTTCTTTTCTTTATTTTGCTCTGTAGTAATAAAGCAGGTATCAAATTGAACTAAAGGTAATATAGTCATATCTTGGTTTGTTATATTAATTGGCGAACTATCTATAACAAAATCTATACTATGGTCTTCTAAACCTTTAAGCAATTCATTCGTTGTTCCATTAATAATTCTAAAAAATACATTTGGATGTTTTTTTCTATATTTCTTTATATATTCTAATAAGTAGAATGAAGCAATATGGGCAGGAGCCCCTATAACTATTGAGCCAAAATCCATATTACTGTTTTGTTTGATAACTTTTTCTCCAGCAGCTAAATAATTATAAGATTTTTCTATATAATTATATAATTGTTTACCTTCATTTGTTAGGGAAAGCCCTGTGTTACTTCTATAAAATAATTTAGTGCCTAATGCATCTTCTAAAGATTTAATCTGCATGCTTATAGCTGGCTGAGTAACAAATAATTTTTCAGAAGCTTCTTTGAATGAATTGCTTTTAGCACATACATAAAAAATTTTATATAAATTCAAATTAATATCATTTAACATATAATCATTTCCTAAAATTCATTTTTTCTATTATTTTTATATCAATTTTTTTGTTTTGCACAACATAATTAATATTTTTATCATTTATATTTTTCTTATAAATTGCTTTGCCAAGCGGACTATTTAATGTTATTTCTTGAATATCATTTTCTAAATTAGCTTTTGGAGAATAATTTCCAGTCAATTTGACTTTTATATTTTCTATATCATCTTCTGCATATTTCATTTCCAAAACTAAAATATCACCAATATTTATAAACTCTTCATTTAATGAAGGAGGAGTTATAACTTTAATATATTTCTGTTCTTTTAACATATTATCAATTTTAGAAGCTATAAGACGACTTTCTCTCATCGTTTCTTCAAAAGCAAAATTATCATGCCAGCCATCTCCAACCGCATCATTATATGCCTGACTTCCAGCAGACGAATTTTTTAAACTAATTTGTTTCAAATTTTCTAATTCGTCTAAAAATTGCTTATAGCCAAATTGGTCAACTATAATTTCTTTCATGTAATCAACCTCATAGAATATTATATCACGTATTCTATTAAAATCTTCTTTTCTTTTTCCTTATTTGGCAATCGAAAATTAATTAGATATAAAAATTATACGTGCCAAGCAAATATTTTGAGAGTTGTAATGGAAGAGTAACCCTCTAAAAAAGTTGCAATTTATTTATTATTTTTTAAATTTTGTAACTTTTATTAAACTAGCCTAATATTAAATCTCGCAAAAGCCCTTATTATAAGAAGAAATTTTGTGTGTTGTTATGAGTGCAACAGAAGGGCAACTCCCGTAACAGGAATTAAGCCTATAACAACACATAAATTTAAAATAGCTTGAATTAAAATACCAAAGGATAAACCAAAAACTAAATATTTAGCAAATAAATCTTCTTGATGCATGGCTATTTTTAAAGAACGATAGAAAATAATAAAGAAAAAACTGCAAACAATTAAAACTCCTAAAAAACCAAACTCTTCAGAAATTATAGAAAAAATAAAATCAGTCTGAGGCTCTGGAAGATAAAAATGTTTCTGAATAGAATTACCAAATCCCATGCCTAAAAGGCCTCCTGGTCCAATGGCATATAAACTTTGAATAATTTGAAAGCCACTTCCTAAAGGGTCACTCCAAGGATTTAAAAAAGATACAATTCTAGCCATACGATATGGCGCCACAATTATTAAAGCAACTATTCCTAAAAGACCAGCGCAACCAATTTTAATAAAAAAAGATAATTTAACTCCCGAAATAAATAAAATACAAACTAGAGTTAAAACAATAACCATTCCTGTTCCAAAATCCGGCTCTAACATAATAAGCCCGAAAAAGAGCATAATTATTCCAATAATAGGTAATACTCCTTTTTTGATATTTCTAATTTCTTTGCTATTATTAGCTAAATATTTTGATACAAAAATAATAAGTCCTATTTTAGCAAATTCACTAGGTTGAATACCAAAACCACCAAAGCCAAACCAACTACGCGAACCATTTCGAACAGTTCCAAGTCCGGGAATTAAAACTAAGACCAAAAGAATAAAACAAATTCCTATAATTAAATTAGCTTTTTTCTTATAAAGATTATAATCTATTTTAGAAATAATTAACATTAAAATTATACCAACAATATAAAATAGACCTTGAGCTTTAATAAATTTAAAAGCATCATTAAACTTATATTCTGCCCATATTGAGCTAGACGAATATATCATTAACAAACCAAATGCTGCTAATATGATTACTGCTAAAAACAAAATTATATCAATATATTTTTGCTTCATCATAACCACCTAGTATAAGCATATGATTTTTAGAGCTAATTTAATATCTTATAAAAAAGACGTAAGATTAATTTCTTACAGTCTTTTCAATAACTCTTTTAATATTATCTTCATTAAAAGGTTTTACTATCATATCTACTATAGGATATTTAAATGCTTTATCTACTCTATCCTTAGAGTCATCTCCCGTAATTATTGATACTGGTAGACTATCAAATAAATCATTTTCTTTAAAATATTCTAAAACCTCAAAACCATCAACTTTAGGCATATTCAAATCTAAAAGCATAGCAACAATTCTTTTATCTGATTGATTTTTAATTATATCAATAGCTTCCTGTCCGTTACTAGCTACAACCACATCATAGTTTTCATGAAAGATTTTATTAATAAATTTTTGAATTAAATCAGAGTCATCCACAACTAAAATAGCTTTAGCCTTAGTATTTTCTGTCTTAACTTCTGCTTTTGGCATGCCCGCTCCATCTAAATATTTTTTAGCTAATTCAATCATTTTATTAGTTTCAGCAATTAATGCATCAAAATGTTCAGTTACAAAAAATTTATTTCCTTCTTTACTTTTAAGTTCATGTTCATAGGCCATTTGAGCTAAATTAGTAAATCCTAAATAACGCGCATCGCTTTTTAAAGAGTGAACTTCTATAGCATAATTAGGCATATCCCCTACTTCTTTATAACCCTTCAAGCGATTTAACTTGGCATTAACCCCGTCTAAGAAATCATTTAAAGTGGCATCATACATATCCATTTCCCCAAATAATTCTAAACTAGCTTTTACATCTACTCCATTAGAAATCAATAAATTAACATCTCTCATATTATACCTTCTTTAAATTAATTGTATCATAAAATATTTTTTAACAAGAAAAAAAGTTAAAATCAATCTTTAACTTTACTAATTTATACAAAATCATCTTGTTAATTTATAAGTTTTCTCTATTTAGACACTCAGTAATTAGTCAACTAAAAATTTATTTATTTATCTAAGTATTTCTGTAAAACTCGTTTTAACTCCTCTTTGGAAATTGGTTTAGCCAAATAATCATCAAAACCCATATCCAGATATTTTTCTTTCATACCCTCAATGGCATTAGCAGTTAATACTACTACTGGCATAGCAAACCCATCTATTTGTTTTAATTCTGCTAAAGTTTCTCCACCACTTTTGTGAGGCATCATATCATCAAGTAAAATTAAATCATAAACTTTACCATCTATTATTTTATTTATAGCATCATCACCACTACTTGATTGGTCTATATTCATTTCATAAGGTTCTAACAATCTAGCTGCTACTTTTAAGTTAAGTTCATTATCATCAACAATTAACACTTTTTTCCCTTTATAATTATTTAATGATGGTGTGCTTGTAGGTTCTTCTTTTTCAATTTTTATAGTTGGATTTTTAACAACTGATTGGTCAATTGACACAGTGAATTTAGAACCTTCACCATAGACACTATCAACAATTATACTACCATGCATTAATTCCACTAGTTTTTTAGTTATAGCAAGTCCTAAACCCGTGCCTTCAATAGTAGAATTTCTTTCATCTAATCTTTCAAATTTAGTAAATAATTTATCAATATTCTCTTTCTTTATTCCTCGTCCGGTATCTTTTACCGAAATGATTAAACGACATACATCCCCAGAAATAACTGAGTGTACGCTAAATTCAATTTGACCTTTATCAGTATACTTAGCTGCATTAGTAAGTAAATTCAAAATAATTTGTTTTAAACGAGATGCATCTCCATACAAAAATTGGGGTAAAGTAGCATCTATATCAACCTTTAAATCAATTGGTTTTTTTCCTATTCTAACTTTAGTTAAACTTGTTAACTCTTTAAATAATTTTTGAATATCATATTCAGAATTTACTATCTCTAGTTTATTTGCTTCAATTTTAGATATATCCAAAATTCCATTAACTATTTCGAGTAATGTTTCCGAAGCACTAATAATGTCATCTACCTCATCTTTTGCTTTAACAGATAGCTTTTCATCTTTTAAACTTTCTGAAAAACCTACAATAGCATTTAGTGGTGTTCTTATTTCATGAGACATGCTACTTAAAAATTCTGTTTTAGCATTATTAGCTTTATCGGCTACTTCTTTAGCCATATTAAGTGCTTTAATCATCTTAACATCAGGATTTTCAATAGTAAAGTACATTAAACACGTAACAAATGCGGTGATAAAAGAAACAACTAACAATTGAGGAAAATTAAACTGGACTAATGCTCCTATAATAATTAAAATGATGAATAATATAATTGGTGTATATTTTTGGGTTTTAATAAATTTAAAATTTTTAATAATTTGAATTGAATAAGCTAATATAAATAGAGCACACGTAGCATAAGTAAAATTAGCAGCCAGACCATTCGAATAAACAGCATTGTTAGTTTTTACAAATTCTAGTGGTAATAATATAATACAAATAGCACATAAGGAAAAAACTATCGTCGCCGCTATAAATGTATTTTTTTCTACTTTTGGTAATTTTCGAGGGTCATTACAGGAAATTATAAATACATAAATAAGCAAAATTGTTTCCCATAATATTAACATAATAAGATAAAATTTACCAAATATTAAATTTAATAGAGGAAAATAATCCATACTATAAATAAAGGAAACACTTATAATATCTATAATAAGAATTATAATGTCACTAATTAATAAATATTTATATATTTTAGTTTCAATATTATTAACTCTTTGTTTTGAAAAATATATTATAAAAATTAACAAAGTATAAAACAAACCACAAATTTGAAAAATATAACTACCTACCATATTATCACCAATTATTATACAATAAGTGTAACACACTTCATAACTTTTGGATATAAAAAAAGATTGAAAAAATATTAATAAATCAATCTAAATTTCTTTTTAAAGTCAAAACTTGTTCATATGTATAAGAGGCAAGCTCTTTGGCACTCACTTTTTTATCACTTATATCAGAAGGTCTAAACCCTGTACCAAAACTTACTACAACATCATTTTTAGGCATAAACCAACGACTTATATGATTAAAATCAGTTAAGTGAATATAAGTTGGAATAATCGTAGTATCAGTTTGATTTATTTTCATAAATCCACCTTTTTTAAATTCTTGAATTTTATTTTTTTCGTAACTACACTCCCCTTCAGGAAACAAAATTAAACTATCAGACATTAAATGCATATATATTTGATTAACCTGTTCTTTTAATTTAGTAATATCCTCTGTATAACGGTCTATAGGAATACAATTTATTGAAGAAATAAATTTTCCTAAAAAAGGATACTTATATAACTCTTGAGCTGCTGCAAAAGGTAAAGCTCTATCTAAAGCAGAAATAAGTAAAAACACATCAAAAAAGCTTTGATGATTTGAAGCAACCAAAATTCTTTCATCTTTTGGAATGACACCTTGATTTACCGTTTTTAAATTTATATTTGCTATTTTTACTAAGTTATTTGATATTTGTTGGCATATTTGTCGATTATTTTCTAAATCGTCATTTAACTTTGGACAATTTTTCATAAGTTCTATAACAAATTGTAATAATGCTCTTAAAACTTCTAATTTTTCTTTCATTTTAATTCCCCCTGTATTTTATATAGCTTAAATGTCTATTACATTCAGCTCCTGTTATAGCTGAAATATTTGGAATAATTCCATCGAGTTGGTTTTTAGATAATAATTTACCACTAATAATCATATCTTCTATATTACCTATTATATTTATAGTTTCTTGTAAAGCTTTATAATATATTTCAGTAAAATTGGCAAATGATGCTTGCCCAGTAAATTTATTAATCCACATTTCACTATTTGTATTCATATATTGCTTAAGTTCATTCAATTTGGACTCATCGTAGAAAAAATCACTTGCTCCTAACTTGACTATACTTTCAGTTATTTCGGCAAATCGCTTTTTTAATTTATATGGGTCATATCTATATAAATACATATATCTTTCAATATGTTTAAAAGCCTTAGAAAATTTTTTTCCTCGGTTACTTATATTATAAGTATCTAGAATAGTTTTATCAATAGTATTAGTTAAATTGTAGGAATTTATATATTTAAAATCACGATAAATCTTGTATTCTTGAACAGATTTTTTTTCTTTTTCCACAATAAATTTTGTATCATATAAAGTTTCAATTTTTCCATGTAACCAAGGTTTGCCGGCAACTGGCAGATAATCATCAGTATACTGCATTATAAAAGGATGAAAATAACTATCCAAAATATGATGAGATATATACCCATAAAGAAACATTTTTAATTCTGTATTTTGAAAAACATTATCATCCTTATAGGCATTTGCTAAATAATTATATACGAATTCTCGAAAATTAAAATTACTTAGAATGAGTGATAAATTACGATTTTTAACAAAATTCCAAAATTCTATATATAATAATAAATCATGTCCTTGAGCATATACATTTAAATTATTATTTTTTGTCGCATCAACATTAACGTTTGCTAAACATTCATGTAAAAAATGTTTATGAACAATTGGGCCAGCCATAATAATCCCCTTTCTTTAAGCAAGTGTACTTATACTACTACTTTTTTTTGGGAAAGTCAAACACAAAAAAACTACACTTCCGTATAGTTTTAAATCCAAACTCCATAAGTAATAGCAGCCATAGCTAAAAGTAATCCTACAACCCAGAATACTTTAACAATGTCTTGCTCACTCCAGCCAATTTGCTCAAAGTGATGATGCAAAGGAGCCATCTTAAATATTTTTTTATTAAATTTACGAATAGATATAATTTGTATCATTGAACTTAGAGTCTCAATAACAAATACACCACCTATTAATGGTAATGAAAGTTCGTGCCTTGTTAAAATAGCAATAGTGGCTAAAGCTCCACCTAGGGCTAAAGAACCCATATCTCCCATAAATACTTTAGCAGGATGGGTATTAAATAGTAAAAATCCTAATAAAGAACCAACTAATACAAAACAGAATATAGCCATTTCTTGATTACCTTGCATCCAAGTCGTATTCCAAGATAAAAGTCCAAAGGCTAAAAAAGCAATTGCTGATAAGCCTCCTGCTAGGCCATCTAAACCATCAGTAATATTAACAGCATTAGATGTTCCAACAAGTAAGAACAAAATAAATAAACCAAAGCCCCAACCTAAAGGAATAATTAAGCCTAAAGATGTAATTTCAATTACAGATTTTCCTCCGTTTTTCATGAATATATAGAAAAAGATTATTGCAATAATTAATTGGCAAAAAAACTTAGTAGATATTTTGAGTCCTTTATTATTTTTATATTTAATTTTTAAATAATCATCTACAAATCCTAAAAGGGCATAAGATAGAAAGACAAAAATTAAAATTATTAAATTATGAGTTATATCAATACTTCCTCTAAAATAGAGAAATATCAAAGATAATATTGTAGGAATAATAAAGATAAATCCCCCTAAAGTTGGTGTTCCATTTTTAGCTAAATGACTTTTGCTAATTTTTAAACTAACCGTTTGTTTTGCATTTAATTTGCGAAGCCAAGGAATAATGACAATACCTGTTAAAATAGCAAGTACGAAACCTAACATCATGGCCATTGTTGATTTGGCTAATATTAGCATGAAAACACCTCGTCTTTCTACACCATTATACTACTAAAATTATAAGCATTTATATGTGAATTTATAACAATTTACATTTTTTTACATATTATCCTAATAATAATTTTACCGTACTTCCTTCTTTAACAAATATTCCGGGATTAGGAGAAGAATAAACAACCGTATCGCCACTACCTGAATATTCAACTTTAAAGCCCTTTAATAAACTATTTGCTTCCTTAATACTTTTACCAACAGCATTTGGCAAAATAACATATTTAGTATCTAAATAATTATATTCTTTAGGCATTCCCTCACTATCTGGTTTTATCCCTAATATATTGATGGCATCTGTAAGTACATTTTTAGCAATCGGTGCAGATACTGTACCACCGTATTGAACAACGCCTTGGGGATGGTCCACTGCTACATAGACAACTATTTCTGGATTATCCGCTGGCATAAAACCGATAAAAGATAATATATAATTGCCACTCATATAATGACCGTCTTGAACCTTTTGCGCCGTACCTGTTTTACCTCCAACTCGATAATTTTCAATATAAGCATTTCGTCCACTACCATTAGCTACGACACTTTCTAAAGCGTGTCTAACCAAAGCAGATGTATCTTCACTAATTACCTGAGCTTCTTTATTAGGGACATTAGATTTAATAACAGAGTTAGTTTCCGGCTCTAGCATACTTTCTACTATATAAGGAGTATATAAAGAACCCCCATTTATTGCAGCACTAACTGCTTTTACTTGTTGAATAGGAGTAACAGAAATTCCCTGCCCAAAACTAGTTGTAGCTAATTCTACCGGTCCTACATTTTCTGTTTTAAATAATATTCCACTAGACTCTCCATTTAAATCTATCCCTGTTTTTTCACCAAAGCCAAATTTATGAATATACTCATACAATTTAGTCTTACCTAATTTCTGTCCCATTACTACAAAACCGGGATTACAAGAATTTTCTACCACCTGTAAAAACGTTTGAGTGCCATGTCCTCCCGCTTTCCAACATTTTATTCTTGCTCCCTCAACCGTAATAGAGCCACCATCGGTAAACTTATCTTCAAACAGATTTATCGTCTGCTCCTCAATTGATGCCGTTAAAGTTATTATCTTAAACGTACTACCTGGTTCATAAGTCATCCAAATAGGTAAATTTCGATTTATTGTTTCATTATCATAATCTTCATAATGATTAGGGTCAAAATTAGGACGAGAAGACATACCTAAAATCTCTCCTGTATTAGGGTTCATAGCTATGATTAAAGCATGCTCTGGACTATATTTACTTACGACATTGTCTAATTCTCTTTCAATAGCTTGTTGAATATCTAAATCAATAGTTAATGCGATATTTACTCCCGCTTGCGGTTTTTCATAAACTTCCGTAAGTTCTAATTTATTTCCTTTACCATCACTAAAATATTTGATTGCTCCATCACTACCCGTTAAATAATCATTATATTCTAGCTCTATACCGGAAAGTCCTTGATTGTCAATTCCTACATAACCTAAAACATGAGAAAGTAAATTTCCATAAGGATAATATCTTTTAGACTCTTTTACTAAATAAACTCCGTCTAATTTTAAATTATCTATTTTTTCCGCAGTTTCATAATTTAATTGTCTTCCTTCCGGATGAACTCTTTCTATAGAAGTCTTTTTATAAACATGTTTATCCATTTTTTCTTTGCTTATTTCCAAAATTTCTGCTAATTTAGAAGAAGTTTCATCTTTATCCTTAATTTGATTTGGTATTAAAACTAAAGATGTAGTGGTAATATTAGTAGCCAGTTCTTTTCCATTGCGGTCAGTTATAATTCCTCTATCTGCAGTTATAGGTAAATTACGACTCCATAAAGACTCAGCTAGCTCATTTAAATCATCATACTTAAATACTTGAATATAAAAAACTCTTACAATTATAAAAATAAATAGAATTAAAGTTATTAAAAAAACATAACGAACTCTAGTATGAATATTATTTTGAAACATTATCTTTCACCTAGAAAAGTATATGCAAATAAAAAAAGAATTAAAATATAATCCTTTCATTTTAATTAATTTCTTTGTCATTTAAAAATATTTTATAATTATTTTGAGTAAGTACATCAATTTGATGCTTTGTATTTTTAGCTCTAACTAAAACATTCACAATATCTCCTTTAGCTCTTAGTTTTTGAGCTTTAATTAAAATATTACTTTTTTCTTCTAAAGAGATATTACTATCCATAATTAAGGCATATTTATTTTTAGCACTAGGAACTTCATAATTTTGTTCCATTAAAATATCAATAAGTCTTTCAAAACCAATTGAAAAACCACAAGCTGGGACATTAAGATTAGCATATTTACCAATCATTTCATCATAACGTCCTCCCCCACCTAAGCTTCCTTTATAATCTTGCACAATTATTTCAAAAATAGGTCCAGTATAATAACCCATACCACGGACTAAAGTTGGTTCAAATTCAATATTAACTTGATTTACCTTCTTAGAAATATTAATAATATCTATTAAATTATCAATAACTTCTTTATCTAAATATTCCTGACTTATTTGCTCACAAAATTGTAAAACATCTATTGATTTAGTTTTATATAAATCTAAGTACTTATTAACCAGCTTTTCGGCAAAGCCATTATTAATCAGTTCTTCTTTTACTCCCTCTAAACCAATTTTATCCATCTTATCTAAAGATATAAATATAGAGTTACAATCTTCTTCTTTAAATCCACAAGCTAATACAAAAGCTTTTAATATACGACGGTCATTAATAATTATTTTATAATTTTTAAGACCAATGGCATTTAATAAATGAGATGTAGCCGCAATTAGTTCCATTTCCGCCAGATTAGATTTTTCCCCTAAAATATCTATATCACATTGAACAAATTGTCTAAATCTTCCTTTTTGAGGACGGTCTGCTCGCCAAACATTGCCAATTTGTAAAGCTTTAAAAGGACTATCTAATAAACTAGCATTATTAGCATAATAACGAGATAAGGGAACAGTTAAATCATATCTTAATCCAGAATCTACTAAGTCACTAGCTTCTTTAGCACTAGCTAAATCTAACTTTTCTCCCCTTTTTAATATTTTAAAAATTAATTTCTCATTTTCTCCCCCTTCTTTATTGGCAATATTTTCAATATGTTCAACACAAGGGGTCTCTACTCTTTTAAAACCATACAAAGAATATATATTATCTATTTTACTTATAATATATTCTCTTAATTCAACTTCTTTTGGTAAAATATCTCTCATCCCTTTAGTTGGGGTCTTTATAAAAGCCATATTTTCACTCCTTTATTAAAAAATACCATCTTTAAAATGGCATTATTTTGCAGATTTTTTCTTTTTATCTAAATTTTTATTAACAAGTTTTACTTTAACACCACGTACTGTGCCAAACATCTTTTTTACCCCTTTTGGTAAATTTGCTTTATAAGTTCTCATAATGCACCTCCCTCAAGTAAGTCAAATAAATTATACCATGATTTTTTTAAAAAGCTAGTATTTTTTGACATTTTACCTTTCTACATCTTATTTCATGATATAATTATGGTGGTGATTTTATGAACGTTTGTGTTATTGGCGCCGGGGCTTCGGGCCTTACAGCAGCTATTATCGCCGCTCGAAATAATAATAATGTTTTTATTTTAGAACGCAATAATAAAAGTGGCAAAAAAATTTTATTAACTGGTAATGGACGTTGTAACTATTGGAATGAAAATCAAAGTTTAGATTATTATCATTCGAAAGATAAAGCTATATTAAAGACGATTTATGATAAGCAAAAAGATAAAGTATTAGATTTTTTTACTTCTATAGGTATTATCCCTAAGATTAAAAATGGTTATTACTATCCTTATTCTAATCAAGCTAGTAGTATTTTAAGTGCTTTATTAACTGAAGCTCATAAACTTAAGATTAAAATTTATTATGAGCAGTATGTTACAGATATTTACAAGAAAGATGATTTTACTATAGTATGTGATAATAATACTTATAAAGCAGATAAAGTAATTCTGGCTACAGGTTCTAAAGCATATCCTAAAACAGGAAGTGATGGCAACGGTTATAATATTGCCCAAAATTTAGGCCACAATCTTATTCCCGTTTTACCTTCTTTATGTTCATTAATCGGCCAAGATACTTATTATAAAGATTGGGAAGGAGTTAGAAGTGAGGTTGTTATTACGCTTAGACAAAATTCCAAAATAATAAAAAAAGAAAAAGGAGAAATTCAATTTACAAAACAAGGTATAAGTGGCATTTGTGTATTTAATTTAAGCGGGCAAATTGCTAAAGGATTAAAGCAAGGTTTTAAAGAAGAAGTATTAATTAATTTCGTCCCTTGGTGTCAAGATTTTACTTTATGGATGAAAGAGCAAACGAAAAAACTAAAAAATTATACTTTAAAAGAAATAATGAATGGCTTTTTAAATTATAAATTAGTAAATTTAATTTTCAAATTAGCTCAATTACCTGAAAATTGTTATTGGGATGATATTAACCAAAATAAAGTTACTGATTTACTGACAGATTTTAAATTTGTAGTTAAGGAAACAAATAGCTTTGATAATGCTCAAGTTTGTAGTGGTGGTGTCCCTTTGGGTGAGTTATCACCTACTTTAGAAAGTCAGAAAGTTAAAGGCCTATTTTTTAGCGGCGAAATTCTTGATGTTGATGGTGACTGTGGCGGATACAATTTAGGCTTTGCCTGGATGAGCGGTATACTTGCAGGTGAAAGTGTGAATAAAAATGATTAGAATTACGCAAGTTAAAATTCTCGTAACCTTAGACAATCAAACTTACCGTTTAAATAAAATAGCTAAGCTGTTAAATGTAACATCAAAAGAGATATTAGATGTTAAAATTATTAAAAAATCAATTGATGCTCGAGACAAAAAACAGATTTTCTTTGTTTATAATTTGGATATAGCTTTAAAAAATGAAGAAGATATTTTAAGAAAAAAGCAAAGTGCTACTATTTATAAATCCCCAAGTGAAATATATATACCTCCTAAACAAGGCACTCAAAAATTAAAAAATGATATTATAATTGTAGGTAGTGGTCCCGCGGGTTTATTTGCTGCTTACATGCTAAGTGAGCAAGGCTATCACCCTCTTATTATCGAGCGTGGACAAAAAATTGAAGACAGAGTAAAAGATGTCAATAAGTTTTGGCAGGATAATATTTTAAACCCCGAAAGTAATGTCCAATTTGGCGAAGGTGGAGCAGGAACCTTCTCAGATGGGAAGCTAAATACTCTTGTTAAGGATAAAAGATTTATTGGTAAAAAAGTTTTTGAAATTTTTGTTGCTTGTGGGGCTCCAAAAGAAATTATGTATGAGCAAAAGCCTCACATTGGAACCGATATTTTAAGAAAAGTCATTGTAAACATGCGCAATAAAATTATACAAATGGGTGGTAAATTTTTATATAATACTAAACTAACTAATTTAGTTATTAAAAATAATCAATTAACAAAAATTGAAGTTAATCATAAGAAATTAATAGAATGCGAAAATCTTATTTTAGCTATCGGTCATTCCGCTCGCGATACTTTTAAGATGCTAGATGCTAATAAGTTAAAGATGGAAGCTAAACCTTTTGCTGTTGGAATTAGAATAATTCATAATCAAAATCTCATAAATGAAAGTCAATATGGACAATTTGCCTCCCTTCTTCCCCCTGCAAGCTACAAGCTTACTTACACTACTAAAGAAAATAGAGGTGTTTATACTTTTTGCATGTGTCCCGGTGGATATGTTGTTAATGCCTCTAGTCAAAAGGGCATGATAGCTATTAATGGAATGAGTAATTACCAAAGGGAAAGTCAAAAAGCTAATAGTGCCATTATTGTTACTATCACCCCTCAAGATTTTGGAACTAAACCTTTAGACGGTCTAAAATTTCAACAATCACTAGAACAAAAAGCATATGAGCTTGGAAATGGTGCTATTCCCCTTTTAACCTATCAAGAATTTAAAAATCAAAAACTTAATGCTCAAAATATTGTTATTAATGAAATTAAAGGCTTATATCATAAAGCAGATATTACCCAAATTTTTCCCACTTATATTGTTAATTCTTTATATGAAGGTATTGAAAATTTTGGTAAAAAAATTAAAGGCTTTAACAATGATGATGTCATTTTAGCTGCTGTTGAAAGCCGTACATCTTCTCCTGTTCGAATTTTACGCAATACAGATTACGAAGCCAACATTAACGGAATTTATCCATGTGGTGAGGGGGCAGGTTACGCCGGTGGTATTACAACATCAGCTATTGATGGCGTTAAAGTAGCCGAAGCCTTAATCTCTAAATATAACCCAAAATAAAAAAGAGTAATCTCTTTTTTTATTTTAATTAATTAGCGAATTTAATTCACTTAGTGTCATTCCTAAACTATTACATATAATGCTTTTGGATATTCCATCTTTTAAAAGGTTTATAGCATTATCACGTTTATTTTGCATTATTCCTTTTGTCATTCCTTCTTCAAT
>CANQNZ010000004.1 GCA_947625365.1 uncultured Bacilli bacterium
TGCTAGCATTGATTTATCAAGGAAATATAACTTATGATGATGCCTCTTATGGAAATGTAAGAATAGTAGCTTCTTCTAAAAATTTAGCTTGCGGTTCAATTGTTTCCATAAAAGCTGATAAATTATCTAATGAGCCAATTATTGCTATAGTATTAGACCGAGGTGTTTCTGGCCATAAACTAGATTTACTTATGCCAAGTGATGAAGATGCCCGCAAATATGTAGGCAATACTCCGGTAACTTACGAAGTTTTAAGAGATGGCTATTAAACCTATTTAATATAGGTTTTTTTGTGTCCAATAATTAAAGATAATATTGTTCTTCTATGAAAAAATTTATATAATAAATATATAGAAGGTAGTGATATTAATGGAAAAAGCATGGCATAATTTTAAAGGGGAAAATTGGAAACAAAATATAGATGTTGCTGATTTTATTAAAGAAAATTATACCGAATATAAAGGAGATGAAAGCTTTTTAGCGGCGCCAACTAAAAAAACACAAGCTGTTTGGAAAGTTTGTGATGAAGCGTTAAAAGTCGAACTTGATAAAGGAATATATGATGTGGAAGTAAATGAGGTATCAGGTATTAATAATTTTAAACCAGGTTATATATGTCCAGAAGATGATGTAATTGTCGGACTTCAAACCGACGGATTGCTTAAGAGAATTGTTAATCCATTTGGAGGAATGCGTATGGTTAAATCCGCATTAGCTGCCTATGGTTACGAGTTAAATAAAGATATTGATAAATATTTTAATAAATATCGTAAGACTCATAATGATGGAGTTTTTGATGCTTATACAACTGATATTCGTAAAGCGCGTCATTGCGGACTATTAACTGGTCTTCCAGATGCTTACGGAAGAGGCCGTATTATAGGAGACTATCGCCGCATTGCATTATATGGTATTGATTATTTGGCTGAAGAAAAAAAGAAAGACTTACTTAATTTAGAAAATGAAAATTTAACTGAATACATAATTCGCCTAAGAGAAGAAGTAAGTATGCAAATAAAAGCTTTACAAGAAATAAAAGATATGGCCCAAAGTTATGGCTTTGATATTTCTAAGCCTGCTACCTCAGCTAAGGAAGCAACACAATGGTTATATTTTGGCTATTTAGCAGCTATTAAAGAAAATAATGGAGCAGCGATGAGCTTAGGCCGTACTTCTACTTTCTTAGATATATATATTGAAAGAGATTTAAACGAAGGAATAATTACGGAAGAAGATGCTCAAGAAATTATTGATAATTTTATTATCAAACTTCGTATGGCACGTCACCTAAGAACACCAGAGTATAACGAGCTATTTGCAGGAGACCCAACTTGGGTTACCGAAAGCATAGGTGGTATGCTAGATGAAAAACGTTCATTAGTTACTAAAAACTCTTTTAGATATTTACATACCCTAACTAATTTAGAGAGTTCTCCCGAGCCTAATATGACTGTATTATGGAGTGATAAATTACCTAGTAACTTTAAAAAATATTGTGCTAAAATGTCAATAAATACTGATGCCATTCAATATGAAAATGATGAAATAATGCGTCCAATCCATGGTTCTGATTATGCTATTGCTTGTTGTGTTTCGGCTATGACAGTAGGTAAACAAATGCAGTTTTTTGGAGCTCGCTGTAATTTAGCTAAAGCTTTACTTTATGCAATAAATGGTGGCATTGATGAAGTAAAGGGCGATGAAGTTATCAGTGGCTTTGAAAAAATGACGGATGAATACTTAGATTATGATAAAGTTATGAAAGTCTATGATAAAATGTTAGATAAGGTTGCAAAAATATACGTGGATGCCATGAATATAATTCACTATATGCACGATAAATACGCCTATGAAGCCGGACAAATGGCTCTGCATGATACAGACCCAGAAAAATTGATGGCTTTTGGAATTGCTGGTTTTTCAGTAGCTATAGACTCTTTATCAGCGATTAAATATGCAAAAGTAAAACCAATTCGTAATGAAAATGGCATTGCAATAGATTTTGCAATCGAAGGTGATTTTCCTAAATATGGTAATGATGATGATAGAGCAGATAGCATAGGTGTTGATTTAGTTGAGCGCTTCTTTAAAAAACTATCTCAATTTAAGCTTTATAAAAATGCGAAACATACTTTATCAATTTTAACGATAACGTCTAATGTTGTTTATGGTAAAAAAACAGGTTCTACGCCGGACGGACGTAAAGCTGGCGAGCCATTTGCTCCTGGAGCAAACCCAATGCATGGAAGAGATGCTAGTGGTGCTTTAGCATCATTAAATTCGGTAGCTAAAATACCATATTGCAATGTATGTGAAGATGGAATATCTAATACATTTTCTATTATTCCTAAAACTTTAGGGCATACTGATGATGAAAGAAAAGAAAATTTAGTAAATATAATGGATGGTTATTTCACACAAGGAGCACACCATTTAAATGTTAATGTTTTAAATCGTGAAACTTTAGAAGATGCCATGGAAAATCCTGAAAAATATCCAAATTTAACAATTAGAGTATCTGGCTATGCCGTAAGATTTATTCGTCTTTCAAGAGCTCATCAACTAGAGGTTATTAGTCGAACTTTCCATGGAAGTATCTAATGCAAGGTTATATTTCAAGCGTTGAGCCGATGGGTTTAGTTGATGGACCTGGCTTAAGATATGTTGTATTCATGCAAGGCTGTAAGCTAAGGTGTTTATATTGTCATAATCCTGAAACTTGGAAATTAAACGAAGGACAGAAAATGACAAGTGAAGAATTGCTAGCGAAAATATTAAGATATAAACCTTATTATTCTAACGGGGGCATTACTTTTAGTGGAGGAGAGCCTTTATTACAAAAGGCTTTCCTAATAGATATTTTAAAAAAGTGCAAAGAAAACGGATTGCACACTGCTCTTGATACGGCAGGAGTAGGTAATGGTGACTATGAGGAAATACTTAAATATGTTGATTTAGTTATTTTAGATGTTAAAGCAACAGATGAAAAAAATTATAAAAAAATAACAGGTTTTAAAATGGATGAATTTAATAATTTTTTAAATACAGCTAAAAAATTAAATAAAGATTTTTGGATAAGAAGCGTTATTGTGCCAGGATTAAATGATAGTAAGGAATATGTTTTATCTTTAAAAGAATATATTTCTAATATTCCTAATGTTTTAAAAGTTGAATTACTTCCTTATCATTTATATGGAGTTGATAAGTATAAAGAACTTAACTTAAATTATCCTTTAGATAAAGTTCCTCCAATGGATTTAGATAAATTAAAAGAATTGGAAAAATATTTATGAGAAAATATAGTAAATATATATATCATGGAGAAAATTGGGATATTATATTTGGCGATTGGAAACAACATTTTTTAGGATATTGTATTGATAAATTAAAAACTATTAATTCAAATATCGTTATGCAATCAAATAATGAAATTGATATTTAAAAGGGGCTGTAATGAAATGAAATAATTTCATTCAGTCTTTTTTTGTTTTGGAAAAGGAAATTTTTCTTCTTTTAAATTTGTTGGAGTATTCCAATAGTTATCTTTTAATTTATTGCCATCTAATGTAGAAAAATATTTTCTTATATTGGCTCCTAAACACATAAGCATAATTTCACAAGATACTTTTTCTAATCCTCTTCTTCTTCTTATTCTTGTATATTGCATATTTTGTTTTATCTGTCCAAAAGCACCTTCTACTTGAATACTTCTGTTTATTCTTATTTCTATTCCTTTAGGACTTTGTAAATTCTTTCTTGCTTCTTCTTTTAAAAGTTCATATTCTGGTATTAATTCATATAATCTATAATCATTGTTTTTGCTTTTTAAATTTTTCTTGCAGATGTAAGAATAATTACATTTATTACAACCAACAAATTTATAAAGTTTACTATTTTTATATCTTGGATGTCTAATACCATAAAATGATACTTCCTCTCCAATACAAGTATTTAGACACATAACTCCATCTTCAAAAGTATAGAATAATTGAGGCCTTTTTCCATCTGCTTCATCACTCCATGTAAAATGTTTTACATAATTTTTTATGTTATGTTCTTTCATGTATTGATAATTTTCATACATCCCATAACCTGAATCTGCACATTCATTTTTTGGATATTCTTTATAATATTTATAATATAATTCATTCATTGGGATAAAAGTATGATAATCATTTCTATCTTGAAATACTCCATACATTGTAATTATTCCGCTTGATACCATTACTTGAATATTATATCCCGCATGAAAATCATGACTTGTTTTTGAATAATAATCTTCTTTTAACACCATTGCTGTAGCATCTTTATCTGTTTTGTAATATGAATTTCTATTTTCTCCACATATTGCTTCTTTTTCTTCATATTCTAATAATTTAATTAAATATTGATAAGCTAGTTTATAATTTTTTTGCTCTTTATTTAGTCGTTTACCTTTTCCCATTGGAATAGAATTAATATTTATATTTTCTCTTACAATATATTCTTTTATTAACTTATTAAATTGAAATGATTTAATCAAATTTTTGTCTTTGAATTCTATATTCATCTTTAATAATAATTCTTTAATTTTTAAATCTAACTTTTTATGATATGTTGTTGGTTTCCATACAAAATTATATTTGTTGGCATTTGCTTCTATTTTAGTACCATCATCATATTGAGTATCTATATTAATATTAAGTTCATCTATAATTGCTTTAGTAATCATCGTAAATATCTCATATTTATATGGTAAAATGTATTTGTTAATACAATCTTTTATTACATTATGACTTGGTTGTTCTTGTTCCATTAAATAAATAATTCTTATATCAAATTGACATAGATTTTTTATTTCTCGTACAGTACTTTTAAATTTTGAAAAACAATAAATAATAGTTGCTACCAAATTAAATGGATTATATCCTTTTCTTCCAAATTCGTTTTGAACTTTCTTTATTATCATTCCAATTTCAGACTTATTTAAAATTTTAATAAAATTATCAATTCTATCAAATTCCTCACAGCATTTTAGTGAGGGGACTATGAAAATTGGTCTTTTTATGTTAAAATATTCCATGTGATACATCTTCTTTCGTCAATTAGATTGTATCACAAAATTGCCTTGAAGTCTTACGATTTCAAGGTTTTTATAAAAAATAAAAAGAACTGAATGAAATTATTTCATTTCATTACAGCCCCTTTTAATATAAGACACTATTTTACTTTGGGGGTGGTTAAATTATTGTGTAATTTTTTTGATTAATTATTGTGCAAATATTAAGTTAAATTATTTTGCAAATCTATAACCTATACTTACCACTGCAAAAAAAAATGATAACATCCCCCCGAGAAAAAATTGACATGGGGGGGGGTAATTAAGTTATAATAATTTTAGAGAGGAGACGTAGTCTTATGAAAAAAAGAATATTAATTTTGTTTATACTTTTCACATTAATGTTTATTCATAAGGTAAATGCAGATAATAATGAAGCTACTGTTAATGAGGGAACTTATTCATTTATGAATGCTATTGAACAGGTTAAAACTAATGGCGGAACAATAATATTACAAAAAAGTATTACTTTAACTGCGGTTTTAGACATTTCAGTTAATAAGCCTATTACGATTGATTTAAATGGCCAAGAGATTACTTCTAGTCAAGATATTACTTTTATTGCTCGTAAAGGAGAAGTAAAAATTACGGGAGAAGGTGCTATTAAAAATCTTAAACAAAATAGCAGATATGGGACAATCTATGTAAAAGGATCAAACAATCAAGATGATGCAGATTATACACATTTAATAATAGATAAAAATGTAAAAGTTGAAGGACCTAATCCATTAGTGATTGATTCTTATGATGCATCAAACTATCACTGCTATGGCGCAGTTGTAGATATTTATGGGCAACTTACAAATAATTTATCTGGGTATGCTAGCCCTACTGTTATAAGTGTTGATTCTAAATTAAAAGATACTCATAACGCTCCTGTTATAAATATACATGATGGTGCGAGTATTAAAAACGATATAACGACAGGTGGGGTCGGAATTCTTTTATCTGGATATGCGAATATAAAGGCTGACAAAGCAACAATTGAAGCTCATACGGGTATCTACGCTACCGCAGGGACTATTAATTTAAAAGGTACTACTATAAGTGCTACAGGAACAGTAGATTATAAAGAAGAAAATCAATCAAAGTTTGGTAAAGGAACAGGCGCAACGGGAGCAGCAATTCAAGTAGAATCTAAAAATACAACTGCTGGAAGTATTGATATTAATATAAATGGCGGTAATTACACAAGTAAGAATAATTCGGCTATAGTAGAATATTTATATGAAACAGATAAAACTTCAGTTCAGAAAATTAATATTTCAAAAGGAAGATTTGTATCAGCGGATAGTAAGAATGTTATCAATGTCTCAGAAGATTTTAAACAAGAAAATAAAAACTTTATCAGTGGCGGAAATTTTTTATCGGGAACCATGAAATCAGATGTATCAGAGTATATAAAAGCAGGATATATAGAAGATGAGAAGGGTAACATAATAAAAACTTCAAGTTTTAAACCATCTAATAAAGATTTAGAGAACAACAAAGAAGAAAGCGCAAATGATAAAGTAAATAGTAACGAAAATAATTATATAATTGCTCCAGAAACGGAAAAAGAAAATAACATTGAAAATCCAGCAACGGGAGAAAAGATATATTCTTATCTAATAGCGCTTATTATCAGTATCATAGGAATGGGAATATCATTAAAAAATTTAGTTTCAAATAATATGTAGATATTAAGATGTTTTGGACTTTTGACAAAGTGATATATTTATAAATAGTATATCACATTTTTTTAGATTCATCCTGAATAAATAACCATTTATTATTTTACTCATTTATTAAATTATTTTAGAATAAAAATTTACAAAATTTTTACAAGTGCGTATAATTAAAGAAAGATTACTAAATCTTAGAAATTTTGGGGATGATAAAAAATGGAAGCTCAAAGCATAAAAAAATTAAATGATAAATTACTATTAGCCAGTCATCTTATGAATGAAAGAAAATACCAAGATGCTAAAATTATTCTATTAGAATATATCCAATATGTAGAACCTCTAATAAAAAAATCAACAAAAGAAATAAGTTTTTGTTTTAGTAATGTCGCAGAATTTTATATTTATACACAGCAAAATAAACTTAAAAAAAGTGTGTCGTGGGTTAGCTATAAATTAGACATTGCTTATCAGTGGTTAGCCTACATAGCAAATGAAGAAGGAAAGTACAAAGAGGCTTTAAATTATATCGAAAAAGGACTTCAATATAATCCTATGAATACCGATTTAATTTACGAAGAATGTGAAACTTATAAATTACAAAAAAACTGGGATAAACTATATAATGCAACCAAAAAAGTTTATCCAATAATAATAACTGCACGCGATATGGCTAAATATTACCGAGCTTTAGGTTATTATTTTATAGAAAAAGGTATATTTGAACTGGCTTATGCTCTTTATATGTTTAGTTTAGAATATGAACAAAGTAATGTAGCAGAAAGGGAGATAGATTTCATTCGAGAAACAATAAATAATCCTTATTTTAATATGAGTTTACCAGATGCTATAAATGTATTTTTAAAAAATAATATCAATCTAAGTGCTCCAAAAGAAAATATTAATTTATTAAAAAAATTATTGAAAGAAAAAGAATTAATTAAAGATAATATAGAACTTGAGTTTGATATCGAAGAAACAATCTTTTCACTTACTAAAGATGATACATACTTTCATAGTTTTTTTGTTAGTATAACTCGGGCTCAAGAGCAAATAACTGAAGATATAACTTTAAAAATTTTGAATAATAGTGAACTTTTAAAAGAAATATCTAATAAAAAAGCTAAATATAAAGTTGAGTATGTTGTTGAAGATAAAAATAATACATATAAAGGTTATACCACTATAGATACTAATAATTTAGTAATTGCCGAAAAATTAGACGATAAATGTCCATATCAGATTAAACTTTATGGAGTATTCTCATCAAATAAAAAGGAAGAAAGCTTTATTGAATTTAAAATAGCCATTAAAGAATAAAATTAGCACTCGCATATTGACAAGTGCCAAGTGCAGCATTATAATTAAATTAGCATTCAAATTTATTAAGTGCTAAGGAGGAACAAAATGAAAAAAGAATTTAAAGCTGAGTCTAAAAGATTAATGGAGTTAATGATTAATTCAATTTATACTAATAAAGAAATTTTTCTAAGAGAAATAATTTCTAATGCGTCAGATGCAATAGATAAGTTACATTATAAATCATTAACAGATAGAAAAATAAAAGTAAAAAAAGATGAATTTGCCATATTTGTAGATATAGATAAAAAGCAAAGAACTTTAAAAATATCTGATAATGGTATTGGTATGACTAAGGAAGAGTTGGAAACTAACTTGGGTACTATTGCCAAAAGTGGTTCATTTGATTTTAAAAACGATAATAAAAAGAAAGAAAATATTGATATAATTGGCCAATTTGGAGTAGGATTTTATTCAGTCTTTATGGTTGCTTCTAAAGTTGAAGTAATTTCTAAAGCTTTTGGGGCAGATGAAGCTTATTGTTGGACTTCTTCTGGAATTGATGGTTATAGTATTAAAAAATGTGAAAAGGAAAATTGTGGAACAGATATAATCTTAACTATCAAAGACGATGACAAAGAATATGATAGATATTTAGAAGAATATAATATTAAAAGTTTAATAAAAAAATATTCTGATTATATAACTTATCCAATTAAAATGGAAGTAACTAAAAATAAACCTAAAGAGGGTACTGAAGACGAATTTGAAGAGTATAAAGAAATAGAAGTTATTAACAGTTTAGTACCTTTATGGAAGAGAAATAAAAAATCTATTAAACAAGAAGATTATGATACTTTTTATTCTGATAAATTTTTTGATTATGAAAAGCCTCTTGCCCAAATCCATACGGCTGCTGAGGGAACAATTGAATATAATTCTTTAATTTATATTCCGTCTCATGCTTCATATGATTATTATTCTAAGGATTATGAAAAAGGTTTGCAGCTATACTCAAATGGCGTACTAATTATGGAGAAATGTGCTGATTTAGTACCTGATTATTTTAGCTTTATTAAAGGTGTAGTTGACTCTCCTGATTTATCTTTAAATATTTCTAGAGAAACGCTACAACAAAATAGGGTATTAAAAACTATTGCAACTAATATAGAAAAACGTATTAAATCTGAACTTTTGGAAATGCAAAGCAAAGAAGAAGATAAATATTTAAAATTCTGGGATGCTTTTGGTATGCAAATTAAAGTAGGAGTTTATAATGATTTTGGAGTGAATAAAGAAAAATTACAGGATTTATTAATGTTTTATTCATCTAAAAAAGAAAAACTTATTACTTTAGCTGACTATTTAAAACGTAATAAAGATTATAAAGAGATTTATTATGCTTGTGGTAATACTATAGAGCAAATTGCTATGCTTCCTCAAGTTGAAGCCATTATAGAAAAAGGTAAGGAAGTTTTGTTTTGCACTGACTATGTTGATGAATTTGTTTTAAAAACATTGATGAAATATGAAGATGCAGAATTTAAAAATGTTTGCTCTGATAATATAAGTTTAGATAGTGATGAAGAAAAAGAAGCATTAAAGAAGTTAAATGAAAAGTCTAAAGAAATGTTAGATTTGATTAAAGATACTATTGCTGTTAAAGAAGTAAAATTTACTAATAAACTAAAAAATCATCCTGTTTGCTTAACTTCTGCGGGAGAAATATCTGTAGAGATGGAAAAAGTAATGAATGCTATGCCCACTAACGAAAATATCAATGCCGAAAAGATATTAGAAATTAATGAAAATCATCCTATAGCTAAAAAAATTCAAGAATTATATAAGAAAGATAAAAATCAATTAAAAGATTATAGTAAAGTTTTATATGCCCAGGCTAGATTGATTGAAGGTCTTCCTATTGATAATCCTACGGAAATTACGAATTTAATATGTGAAATGATTGCAAAATAAGAAAAAGTTACAGAAATGTGGCTTTTTTTCACGCACTCTATTGACATACAAATGTACGTATTATATAATTTATTTACCAAAAGTAAATTAGGAGGGTTTTGTAAATGAATGATATAAAGCAAGAAGAACAAATTGAAAATTTTATTTATGAAGTAAGGGGAAAGCAAGTTATGCTGGATAGTGATTTAGCTATTTTATATAAGGTAGAGACTAAAAGAATAAATGAAGCGGTCCGAAGAAATCCTGCTAAGTTTCCGGAGAGGTTTGCTTGGGTTTTAACCGAAGATGAGACGGTTTTTTTAAGGTCGCAAAATGCGACCTTAAAAAGTAAAAACATGGGAAGAGGAACATTTAGTAAATACGCATCAAGAGTTTTTACTGAACAAGGGGTAGCTATGCTAGCAACTATTTTAAAATCAAGTGTTGCGATTGAAATAAGTATTAAAATAATGGATGCGTTTGTGGCAATGCGAAAATATATTAATCAAAATAATGTTGCTCAAAGGCTTAGTAATGTTGAACAAAAAATTATTGAACATGATACAAAATTTAATATTATTTTTGATAAAATGCATGATGTAAAAAATACTCATATATTTTTTGAGGGACAAATATATGATGCTTATTCTTTAATGCTTGATATTATAGATACGGCGGTTAACAATGTAATTATTATTGATAATTACATAGATAAAAACTTATTAGATATTATATCGCAAACAGAAAAGCAAATTACGATAATTACAAAGTGTATAAGTGAAATTAATCGCCAAAAATATAATGAAGAGTATAGTAATTTGATTATTTATAAAAACAAAAGCTTTCATGACCGCTTTATGATTATAGACAATAAACATTTATATCATTGTGGGGATTCATTTAAAGACTTGGGTAAAAAATGTTTTGCTATTAATAAAATAGAAGATAAAGAAATTTTAAATAAATTGTTAAAGGAAATTGATTAATTAATAATATGATTTATAATATTATTGGTGGTATATGTGGATAATTTTAAACATAAGAAAAGTTTAGGCCAAAATTTTTTACAAGATGAAACTATCCTTAATAATATAGTAAATGCAATAAACTTGACAGAAAATGATTTAGTAATAGAGATAGGCCCGGGGCAAGGCGCTTTAACTAAAAAAATTCAAGAAAAAGAAGTTAATTTAATTTGTTATGAAATAGATGAAAGAACAAGGCCATACTTAGAAAAAATTAAAGAAAGTAAAACTAAGATAATTTACAAAGACATTTTACAAGCGGATATTCAAGAAGATATTCAAAATTATAAATATGAAAATTTATATGTAATAGCTAATTTACCTTATTATATTACGACTCCTATTATCAAGAAAATTATTGATAGCGCCATTGATGTAAATGGAATGATTTTGATGGTTCAAAAAGAAGTGGCTGACCGTTTTTGCGCAATGCCTGGCAATAAAAGTTATGGGACTTTGACTATTTATCTAAATTATTATTTCGAAATGCAAAAACTTTTTAATGTTCCATCAGCATGCTTTAAACCGGCGCCTAAAGTAGATAGTGCGGTTATTAAATTCACAAAACGTCAGAAGAAATATGAAGTTAGTAGTGAAGAGGTGTTTTTTAAGCTCATTCATGATGCTTTTTCTCAAAAGAGAAAAAATTTAAAAAATAATTTGCGTGGCTATGATTTAGAAAAAATAGAAAGCATTTTAAAAAGGAATAACTTTAATTTATCTAATCGAGCAGAGCAACTTCCTATAGAAATATTTGTGCAAATTGCTAATCATTTAGAAGATAGATAATTGTAATATCTTTAAATTAATGGGATAATTGAAGAAGAACTGGTTGTGGAATATATGAAAAACGTTTTAAATAAATTATCAATAACAATTCTTATTTGTTTAATAGTATTTATAAATGTTTGTACAGCTTTAATTTCAATGAAGTATATTTATTATTTACAATATTCCAAGTGTCTATTTATTCTTGGCATAATAGCATTTATTATTTATGTCTTGTCTAAAACAGTTAATAAAGAAAAGTTTGCTTTAAAAGATTTGTTTGTCGTTATCTTGTTAGGTTTAGGTGTCCTATCTTATATTTTTGCCTATCGAAAAGATGTGGCTTTAAATGGAATGCTTAGCCGATATGAAGGATTAAAATCTTTATTTAGTTATTACATGATTTTTTTATTAGCTACGCAAGTAGATACAAAGTGGCAAAGACATTTAATGAATATTTTGATTGTTTTTGGATTATTGCAAGTGATAATTGGTACTTTGCAAGTTTTACAAATAAAAAATATTTTAGGATATAGTAGAGCTGATAATTTTAGTACTAGTTATCGTTTTGCCTGTGGAACTTTAGGTAATCCTAATTTTTACTCAACATTTATGATATTAATTTTAATGTATGTGTATTCTTTATTAATTAATCAAAAGAAAAATCGGTGGCTTTATCTTATTTTATTTTTAATATTTGGTTATGGTTTATTAATTGGTAATACTTTAGGTTGCATCTTGGCAGCAATAATAATGGGAGTAATAATATTAATTCGAAAAATCAATAAACAAACTGCCCAAAAAATTAGTCTTAGTGTAGGAGCATTATTAGTGTTATTAATTCCTTTAGGATTTATTATAAATAAAGTTAGTAACCAAAGCTTAAATAAGATTATTATTAAAGATGTCAATGAAGTTAAAAATGTGATGCAGGATGGATTAAAAGAGTCAACGGGAAATTATCGTATATATATTTGGAAAGAAAGCTTAAAAAAGTTTCCTCAGTATTATAAAACAGGAATTGGAATTGATAATTTTGGCTTTTTAAATGACGGAACTTATTTTTGCTCGCCGGAGGAATGCTTTGATAAAGCACATAATGAGTATATTCAAATATTATTAACAGAAGGGTTGCTCACTTTAATAGTCTATTTATCTTTTATTACAATGATTTTATTAAGATATCGAAAAGCCAAAAGAAAAAATGCTCATAGCGCAGGCTTAGTTTATGCAACTATTACGTACTTAATTCAAGCAATATTTAATATAAGTGTTATTCAAGTTGCTCCCATTTTATATATGTATTTAGGATTTATTTATAACACTTATAAAGATAAAAAAATATAGAAAGATAGGTGATATTTAAATGAAAATAGTATTTATAGCTTCTAAAACTTCAGCACTACTTAACTTTCGAGGCCAGTTAATGCAAGATATTATTGCCAAAGGGCATGAAGTTATAGCTATTGTTCCCGAGGACGAAGCAGATTTAGAATTTAAGAAAATCGGAGTAAAAAAGATTATTTTAAATTTTGATAAATCTTCCCTATCTATAATTAAAACATTTAAATATTATCTAGGGCTTAAGAAAATTTTAAAATCACTAAAACCTGATAAGGTGTTTTCGTATACAATAAAACCGGTTATATTTGGTTCTATGGCGGCGTATAAAGCAAAAGTTAAAGAAATATATTCTTTAGTTTGTGGTCTAGGGTATGTTTATTCAGTAGATACAATTAAAATAAAATTTTTACGAAAATGGTGTAATTATTTTTATAAAAAAGCTTTTAAATATAACGATAAGGTAATATTTCAGAATATAGATGACTTAAATGAATTAGTAAGTAAACATTTTTTACCCCAAGAAAAGACTGCTTTAGTTAATGGGTCAGGGGTAGATTTAAATCTTTTTAAGAAAAATAAATTACCTCAAAATAAATCTTTTATTATGATTTCTAGAGTAATTAAAGAAAAAGGAATAAGAGAATATTTTCAAGCAGCGAAAATTATTAAAACTAAATATCCTGAAGCCCAGTTTACTTTTATTGGTGCTTATGATAAAAGTTATAAAAAAGACTTTTTAGAAATTAAAAAGTATATAGATGATAAAATAGTGAAATATGTTCCCGAGTCTAATGAAATTGCTAAATATCTTAGTGAAAACGATGTTTTTGTTTTACCTACTTATTATAGAGAAGGCATTCCTAAAACTTTGCTTGAAGCAACGGCGATGGCTCGACCAATTATTACTACTTATACTCCAGGATGTAAGGTGGCTGTTATTGAGGGAGTAAATGGTTATTTTGTGAGGCCAAGAAATGTAGAAGATTTAGTAGCCAAAATGGAATTAATGCTTAATAATAAGAACTTACAAAAAATGGGTAATGAAAGCTATAAAATATGCATGCAAAAATTTGATATTAAATTAGTTAATAAAGATATGATGGAAATCATGAAAATTAATTAAGGATGATTTATCATGAAAATACTATTCAATTGTTTAAATTTTGAAAAAGGTGGGGCGCAAAGAGTAGTGTCCATCTTAGCTAATAATTTTTGTCAAAAAGAAAAAGTGTATATATTATTATCATATAATCAAGATATAAAATATAAATTAGATAAAAAAATTAAAATAATAAATATCGAAAAAAAGAAAAAGAAAAGGTCCAAGATATCTAAACGAATATCCCAAATATCGTTAATTAAGCTACGTAAAATGGCTAAGAGTATAAAAGAGATTAATCCCGATGTAATTATTAGTTTTTTGCCCGAACCATCTTTAAAACTAATGTTTATAAAAAGATTTAGTAAAGTAATAAGAAATATTCCTACTATTATATCTATTCGAAATAATCCTGAGCAGGAATATAAAAGCAAATTAATTTATTTGCTTATGAAAAATTTATATAAAGATGTGAATAAACTCGTTTTGCAAACGCCTGATGCTTTAAAGTATTTTGCAAAAATCCTGAATAAAGATAAATTAATAGTTATACCTAACCCTATTGCTCCAGAATTTATAGTAAACAGGCCTTATGATAAAATAAGAACCAAAGAAATTGTGACAGTAGGGCGTTTAGTACCCCAAAAAAATTATGAATTATTAATTAGAGTATTTGCTAAAGTAAGTGTTAAATTTCCTGAGTATAAACTTTTAATTTATGGCCGGGGCTATTTAGAAAGCCGTTTAAAAAAGATGGTTAATGAATTAAAGTTAGAAAATAAAGTTATCTTTAAAGGAGAGGTTGCCAACATTCAAGAAGAGATTTATAAATCTTCTCTATTTGTTCTAACCAGTAATTATGAAGGAATGCCCAATGCCCTAATGGAGGCAATGGCTTTAGGTTTACCTTGTATTGCCACAGACTGTCCTTGTGGAGGGCCTAAGCAGTTAATAACTAATAATACTAATGGTCTTTTAGTTCCTGTAAATGATGAGGAAGCTTTAGAGAAGGCTATTGTAAATTTATTAAAAGATGAAGTTCTAGCTTTTAAGTTAGGGCAACAAGCTTTTTTATCTAGTCATAATTATGAGCCGAAGAAGATTTGCACATTATGGGAAAAAGAAATTTTTAAAATTGTCGAAAAAAGCGTAGATAATTAACCCAAACATAGTTTTTCGTGGTATACTTTTATTAGTACGAAATCGGAGGGTTTTTATGAAGGTTGGAATTGTTGGGTATGGTCATGTAGGAATGGCCATGAAAGAATTATTTAAAGATGCTCTTATTTATGATAAATATAAAGAAATAGGAAGTAAGGAAGAAATCAACAAATGTGATGGAGCTTTTATTTGCGTTCCTACTCCTCAAAATGCAGATGGCTCTTGTGATGTTAGTATGGTTGATGAAGTTTTAGAGTGGCTTAAAAACGATGTGATTATTATTCGCTCTACAGTTCCCGTAGGATATACTAAAGAAAAAGATGCTCATCATAAATCTAGTATTGTCTTTCAACCTGAATATTATGGAGAAACAGTTAATCATCCTTTCCAAGATTTAAGCCAAAGAAAATGGATAACTCTAGGAGGAGAAGATGAGGCGGTAGAAAAAGCCATCAGAATATATCAAACCGTTTATAATGCTAATATTGATTTTTGTATAACAGATTCATCAACAGCAGAGCTAGCTAAATATATGGAAAACGCTTATTATGCAACAAAAGTTATATTTTGTAATGAATTTTATGATATTGCTAGGTCAATGGGGATTAGTTACAGTAAATTAAGAGAAGTTTGGGCTTATGACCCACGCATAAATAAAGATCACACTTTTGTCTATCCTGATGATAGAGGGTATGGTAAATCATGTTTACCAAAGGATTTAGCAAGTATTATTAATCAAGCAGAAGAGCGTGGCACTGACGTTTCTTTGTTGAGAAGGGTTAGAGAGAAAAATCAAAGATATAATCCGAACATAAAATAACGGAGGAAGTATGAAAAAAACAAACAAATTTGAAAAAATATATAAAGGTTTAAGTAAATAACATGAAATTTATAAAAAAACATTGGTTAGAAATTTTATTCGTTATTTTATTTATTGTAAAGTGTTGGATAGTAAGTGTGCAGCCGCTTTATATTAAAAATACAGCTCATGATGATGGAATGTTTTTGGGCAATGCTATTAGAGTTGCGCAAGGAAGATGGTTAGGTAGTTATAATGATATAACTTTAAGTAAAGGAATTATTGGAGTTTTATTTATTGCTTTTAACTATAAAGTTCATATAAGTTATTTGCTGGCAAGTCAGATGTTATATTTTGTTGCTTGTTTCTCTTTTATTAAAATTTTAAAACATATAACTAGAAATAAACTTATTTTGCTATTAACTTATATCATACTATTATTTAACCCTATATCTTATTCTGATGCTGTCTCTTATGTATATCGGGATGGAATATATATATCTTTTATTATTTTACTGGTGTCTTTAAGTTTTGAAATGTTTTTTCATTATAAAGATAAAATAAAAAAAATAATTATTTATCAAATATGTTTAGGCATCATCTTAGCGTCTATTATTTATTGCCGAGAAGAAACATTATGGATACTCCCATATATAATTTTAGCTTTTTTAATTACAATTTTATTTATTATTTTTGATAAGAAATGTATTAATAAATCAAAGCGAATAACGTGTATAATATTAATTCCAATCCTTATCATATCTGGATATAGTTTAGTTAATCGTACTTTAAATTATATAGCTTATGACAGATTTATCACTAACGATTTTACTTCAAAAGATTTTAAAGATGCGTATGGGGCTTTAACTAGAGTAAAATCGACAAATTATCTTAAAAGAGTTCCTCTAAATAGTGCAGATAGATATAGGCTTTATGAACTAAGTCCAGCTTTTAGGGAATTAGAGTCTTTCTTAGAAGGAGAAGACAGTGGAAAATATCGAGCATCAATTATAAAAGATGGTAAAGAATATAGAGATTATAAAGAAGGATTTTTATATTGGGCCGTAAGAGAAGCAGCATATAGAAGAGGATACTATGTTAATGGCCAAACAGCTAAAAAATATTATCAAAGACTTGCTAAGGAAATAAATGATTTATGTGATAGTAAACAGATAGATTGTTTTCCTAAACGGAGTAGTTTAATAGCACCTTTTCAAAAAGATTTAATAGAAGAGCTTGAAAATTATGTTCCTAAAACCTTTAACGTTCAACTTAATTATACAAATGTTTTTGTTGAAATTCCGAGTTTAAAAAAAGAGTTACAAGGTAGTGAAGAGGCCTTAAAAAGATTGTTTGGTAATGTAACTTATAATAAAATCGAATACACAGCTAAAGATTTAAAATCTGTTAATTTGAAAGTAATGAAAATAATATTAAGCATTTTCCAAAAAACTAACTACTTATTATTTATGATATCCTTAATATTTTATATCTTTATTATGATTGTCTTCTTTAAGCCTCATACTCGTTTTAAATATTATAAACAAACATTATTATTAAATGGCTTGCTATGTATATATTTAGCCAGAGTAGTAGTTGTAGCCTATGTTGCTGCTACTGAATATGAAAGTGCTATTGACAAATGTCAGTATTTATCACCTTGTTATGCTATTCAATCGCTCTTTAGTATTTTATGTATAATTTTTGCTATTCAAATATTTTGCAAAGAAATTAAAAAACCAAAAAATATACCCGAAATTAAAGCTGCCAAAGAAGCGGTAAAAGCAGATAAATATTATGTAGATAAAAATAAAAATAAAATAAATTTAGAAACAATGTCTTTAGAAAAGCTAGAAAATTTAAATTATGAAGAAGAAACTTATTTTGCAAAAGAAATTAAAAAATTGCCTGCCTTTTCTAAAAAACGTAATCAATATTTAAAAAAAGCTTATCAAAAGATATTTCAAATCTCCGATTATAAAAAACTTAAAAATCAAAAATCTTCTAAAGCTAATGGAGTAAATGATTATATAATAGAATTACTAAATCGTTTAATTGCCAAAAAAACACGTAAAAATAAAAAAATATTATTTTATGAAGCCGGCGTAGGAAAAGCGGAAGCTTTAAAAAATTTAAATAAGAAAAACTTAAATATTAAAGGGTGTGATATCTTTTTATCTAAAGAGGCTAAAGAAATAGAGAAGATAGAAAATAATATTAGCTTAGTAGAAAATAGTCTATATGAAGCTTTAGATGAAATAGATGATAATTCTTTAGATATATTTTACGCTGATAATGTTTTAGAACATATTGTTGAAGATGAATACGAAAAGACTTGTCAAAAAATAGTAACAAAAATAAAGCCTAAAGGATTGGCTATTCTAATAATTCCTAATTCTTATGTGGGACCTAGTGATATATCGAGATTAAAATTAAATATAGGTCATAAAGCCCTAGGATTTCACTTTATGGAGCAAACTTTCAATGAAGTCGTAAAATTTTTCAAAAAAGAGGGAATGCAACTAACTTATTTTTGCATGCGTAGCAAAAAGGGAGAAATTAGAATAATTTATAAAGATAAAATTTTGAATTTTTTGAAAATAAAATTAGAAAAAACACTGGCTAAAATCAAAAATTCCCGAAATAGAAGAAGAATTTTTAAATTATTAGGATATAACATTTATATTTTAGATAAGAAATAGAGGAAAAAGTATGGATAAGGAAGAGTATATAAAAGCAATAGAAGAGTTAAATCAAGATTTAAAACGGTTATATAGCTTGCCCTATTATAAAAAACATAGAGATAAAATTCTTATTCGGAAACTAATAAAAACAGGGCGTTATAAATTAGCGTTTAGAACAAAATTGAATTATTTAAAAGGCCGATTAAATAAATTATTAAAGAAAGCTGATAAACCAAAATATAAAACTTATAAACAGAAAAAGAAAAAAATAACTGGTAAAATTATTGTTTATACTTGTATCTTAAATGATTATGATACCTTATACTCTCCTTTAATAGAAACGGAAAATGCTACTTATGTTGTCTTTTCAGATAATAAAAAAATAACTAAAAAAACTAACTTATGGGAATTTAGACCAATTCCTGATAAGATAAAGAAAAAATGTAATAATAACTATACTTTAATCAATCGCTATATTAAAATGCATCCCCATGAATTATTTCCAAATTATGATTATGCTTTATATGTTGATGGATGCCTTAGAGTAATATCTGATATTACTACACTTTTAGAAAATATAAATGATACTACGGGTCTTGCCATGCATTTGCACCCCAAAAGAAAAGATATTTATGAAGAGGCTAAGGCTTGTTTAAAATATTCTTTGGGGAATAAATATGCTATTAAACAACTGATTGATAAATATAAGCAGGAAGGTTTTCCCTATCATTATGGCTTATTTGAAGCGGGCATTATAGCTATTGATTTAAAAAATCCTAACTTTAAACTTATCATGGATGATTGGTGGACAAATTTAGTAGCCAGTAAAACCGAAAGGGACCAATTAGTTTTTACTTATGTTTTATGGAAACTAAATTATAAAGCTTCTGATATAGGAGTTTTAGGTGATAACTTAGATAATAATCCTAAATTTCGTCGAGTGGTTCATAACTACAATACTAGAAAAATTAACTATAAAAAATAATGACGACATTTGATTTATTTACTGATAAATTATATACTAATAAAAATTAGCAATAGGAGAGGGTATATATGCAATTATATTTAAAATTAATAAATAAAAAAGCAAAACTTGCAGTGGTAGGGCTTGGTTATACCGGATTACCTATTGCTTTAGCTTTTGCTAAAAAAGTAAACGTAATTGGCTTTGATATACTTGCTAAAAAGATGAAAAAAAATAGAAAAGGTTTAGAATTTACTACTGACCCTTTAAAATTACGAGAAGCTATGTTTTATATAATCGCTGTTCCCACTCCTGTATTTAGTGATAATACGCCTAATCTTGATATGGTTAAGCAAGCAAGTAAAACTGTAGGCCAAAGCTTGCAAAAAGGCAGTATAGTTGTTTATGAGTCTACAGTTTATCCTGGAGTTACAGAAGATATTTGCATTCCCATATTGGAAGAAGCTTCTGGGTTAAAATGTGGTAAAGATTTTAAAGTGGGCTATTGCCCAGAGCGCGTAAATGTAGCTGATAAAAAGCATCAATTTGAAAATATTACAAAAGTAGTCGCCGGAATAGATAGAAATACTACTAATGAAATAGCTAAGGTTTATTCTTTAGTAATTTTGACAGATATCTATAAAGCCCCAAGTATAAAAGTGGCTGAAGCGGCTAAAGTTATTGAAAATTGCCAAAGAGATATTAATGTAGCGTTTATGAATGAAATAGCTATTATTTTTAATAAATTAAAAATAGATACCAAAGAAGTTTTGGAAACAGCAGGAACAAAATGGAACTTTTTAAATTTTAAACCTGGTTTAGTTGGAGGGCATTGTATAAGTATTGACCCTTATTATTTAATTTATAAAGCAAGCAAGGTAGGAATTAATAGTTCTTTACTTTCAACAGGTCGAAAAATAAATGAAGATATGAGCCAATTTATTACTGATGTTTGTATTCAAAAATTAAATGAGATTTCTAAAAAAATTACGGATACGAAAGTGGCGATTTTAGGATGTAGCTTTAAAGAAAACTGTGATGATGTGCGCAATAGTAAAGTCTTTGACATTCAAAAAAAGTTGAAAGCAAAAGGAGCAAAAGTATTTATTACTGACCCAAAAGCTAGTTTGGAAGAGGTCAAAAAAAATTATAACATTGTTTTAACCGATATAAATGATTTAAATGAAATTGATGCCTTAATCGTTGCTGTCGCTCATGATGAATATAAAAAACTAAAGATAGAAGATATGGATAAATTTTATGGTTCATCTCAAAAGATATTAATAGATATTCCGGGAATTTATAATAAGGATAAATATGAAAAGGCCGGATATAAATATTGGAGGTTGTAATGAAAGATGAGATAACATTTCCTAAAGACTCCTTGTTTTTAGTAACAGGAGGTGCAGGGTTTATTGGGTCAAATTTATGTGAAGCTCTTTTAGATATGGGCTTTAAAGTTCGTTGTTTAGACGACTTATCGACAGGCCGCCAAGAAAACGTGGATATATTTCTGTCTAATCCTAATTATGAATTTATTAAAGGCGATATTAAAGATTATGAAACATGTTTAAAAGCTTGTAAATCTGTAGATTATGTACTGCATGAAGCTGCTTGGGGTAGTGTACCTCGCTCATTTGAGATGCCACTTTTCTATTGTGAAAATAATGTGTTAGGCATGGTAAATATGTTAGAGGCGGCTCGCATTTGTAACGTTAAAAAATTTGTTTATGCTTCTAGTTCATCTGTTTATGGCGATAATAAAATATTTCCTCAAAAAGAAGGACAAGAAGGCGAAGTTTTATCCATTTATGCTCTTACCAAGAAAAATAATGAACAATGGGCTAAACAATATACAACATATTTTGGCTTAGATACTTATGGACTACGTTATTTCAATGTATTTGGAAAAAGGCAAAATCCTAATGGAGCCTATGCGGCAGTTATTCCAAAATTTATTAAACAATTATTAAATAATGAAAGACCTACTATAAATGGGGATGGAACTCAAAGTCGTGATTTTACTTATGTAAAAAACGTAATCGAAGCAAATTTAAAAGCTTGCCTTGCTCCATCTGAAATAGCAGGTGATGTTTTTAATATTGCTTCTGGTGAAAAAGAACAACTAATTGAAGTTTATGATTTATTAAATAAAGCTTTAAATAAAAATATAAAACCAATTTTTGGACCATCTCGTCAAGGAGATATTAAAAATAGTAATGCAGATATATCCAAAGCTCAGAAATATTTAAATTATAATCCACAATATAACTTTGCTAAAGGTCTTGAAGAAACATTAAAATGGTATAAAAATAATTAAAACACTAAAAGGGTGATTATATGCATAAACAAGAATATATCGAGATTATTGAAGACTTAAATAAAGAAATAAAACAATTATATAATAATCCTCGATATAAAAAAGCTAGAGATAAAAAATTTATAAATAATCTAATAAAGACAAAACATTATAAATTAGCAATTATTACTAAGTTAAACTATTTAAAAGTCAAGATTAAAAAGCACTTTAAGAAAGAAAAGAAATTAGATGTAATGCCTTATAAAGAAATAAATAAAAAGAAAACTGGTAAAATTGTAGTTTATACATGTATATTAAATGATTATGATACTTTATATTCACCTTTAATAGAAACGGAAAATACTACTTATGTTGTCTTTTCAGATAATAAAAAAATTACTAGTAATGTTGATTTATGGGAATACCTTCCTGTACCTGATGAAATAAAAAATAAATGTCAAAATAATCACACTTTAATAAATAGATATATAAAGATGCATCCGCAAGAACTATTTCCTGAATTTGATTTAGCTTTATATATTGATGGTAGTGTTAGAATAATGTCAGATATAGCAAATTTATTTTACAAAATAAATGATAAAACAGGCCTTGCGATGCATTTGCACCCAAGAAGAAATAGTATATATGAAGAAGCGGACGCTTGTATAAAGTCTTCTATTGGAAATACCAAAAATATAAAAAAGTTAATTAATAATTATAAACAGGAAGGGTTTCCTAATAATAATGGTTTATTTGAAGCTACAGTCATAGCCATTGATTTAAAAAATAAAAACGCGCAGAAAATAATGGATAATTGGTGGAAGCACTTTTTAGAAAATCAGACAGGTAGGGACCAGTTGTCATTAACTTATATATTATGGAAACTAAATTATAAATTTGAAGATGTAGGAGTACTAGGTATTAATCTAGCTATTAATCCCAAATTTAGAAGAAGTACCCATAATTTTAATCATAAAAGAACTTGAAAAAATAGTATTATAAAATAATATGTGCTAAGATAAAAAAGAATTGAGGTCTTACAATGGATGAGAAAAAATATATAAAAGCAATAGAAGAATTAAATAAAGAATATTTAGACTACACTCATTCAAAAATATATTTAAAAAATAACCGCAAAAGAAAAATAAAAAGATACTTAAGAAATTTTGAATATAAGAAAATATTATTGGCAGCGAAAACTTTTGTATATAATAGAATTACGAAAAGTTCGAAAATTACTTTTCAAAGAGAAGACAAATTTTCTTCTAGAAAAGGAAAGAAAGTTGTCTATACTTGTATTGTTAATAATTATGATAGTCTAAAAAATCCTGTAGTTAGAACTGAAGATACAGATTATATAGTATTTTCTAATAATGAAAGTGTAGTTATAGATAATAAATACTGGCAATATCGACCTATAAGTGAGCAATTAAAGAAAAAATGTAATTATAATCCGATTTTAATAAATAGATATATAAAGATGCATCCTCATGAATTGTTCCCTGACTACGACTTAGCTTTATATGTAGATGGTAACATTAGAGTCATATCAAATATCCAAGATTGTTTTGGATATATAAATGATAAAACAGGTCTTGCGATGCACGAACATGCAAAAAGAAGCGATATATACGAGGAAGCCAAGGCTTGTATTTGGCTAAATAAAGGCAATAAAAAGAAAATTAAAAATTTAATAAAAGATTATAAACACCAAAATTTCCCTCATGATTTTGGTTTATATCAAGCAAGCATTATAGCCATCGATTTAAGAAATAAAAATGCGCAGGAAGTGCTAGATGCATGGTATAAGGAATTTGTTAAAAGAGGAACCTTAAGAGACCAATTATCATTACCATATGTTTTATGGCAAAAAGGTTATAATTATATAGATATTGGCTGCTTAGGTTCTAATATACATCATAACGTAAAATTTAGAGTAGGTGAACATAAATATAAAAATAGTAAATTATTTTTTAAAGTAAAAAATCTCAAAAAAAGATTTAAGTGTTTTGGCTTTAAATATACTTGTAATATTTGCCATTCTAAAGTAAATCACTGGCTAAGCGGAGGAACAAAACATCAGATATTTGAAGATAATCAAATTATTGGAGCTGGTTATAGAAAAAACTATAAATGTCCTGTATGTGGAATGAAAGATAAAGATAGATTAGTTTATTATTATATTAATAAGCATACTGATATGTTAAAAAAGGCTAATACTATTTTACATTTTGCTCCAGAAAAATTAATCTGTAAACAGATAAAAAGAAAATGTAAATTAAATAAAAAATTAAAATATTATAATTGTGATATCAATTCGGACAATGCAGATTTAGTTATGGATATTACTAATATTGATTTTCCAGATAATACATTTGATTATATAATATGTAATCATGTTTTAGAACATATAAAAGATGAGAAAAAAGCTCTTTGTGAATTAAAAAGAGTAATTAAACCAACCGGTAAAATAATTATGACTGTACCAATATGTATTTCTAATGCTCATACTATTGAAGATGATAAAGCTACCAGTCCAGAAGAAAGAATGAATAAATTTTGTCAAGAAGACCATGTACGCCTTTATGGTAGAGATTTCCCGCAAAGATTAGCAAAATGGGGATTAAAAGTGGAAGAATTTAGAGTTAATAATCCTAAACTGGAAAGTAAATACGGTTTTTTAGAAAATGGGATTATTTATATTATTAGTAAGTAAGGATGATATATAATGACTAAAAAATATAATTATATTTATTTAAAAGATAATACAAAAGCTTATTTTTTAAGAAAAATTAAAAATGCTAACTTTCAAGATTATTATATGGTAAACGAAAAAAATCCGTTATTTAGATGGGTTCGTAAGAAAGCTATCAAAAGTGATTTTTATTGGGGAAAATGGAAAAAGCATGTTAAAGATTATGATTATTTCATTTTAGGAGAAAATAGTTTCAACCCTCAATTTACAAGATATATTAAAAAACAAAATCCTAACGCCCGCATTATAATGTTTATTTGGAATGCTATTGTGCCTTGGAATAGTAATAAACCTAATTATCAGGCGGCATTTAAAGATAAAAATTTAGATGAAATATGGTCTTTTGACCGAAATGATGCTAAGACATATAACCTACCGTTTAATACTCAATTTTATTCTAATGAATTTCAAATCGATACTTCAGTAATCGATAATGATATTGTATTTATTGGTAGAGACAAAGGTCGTTTAGAGAAAATAAGAAAGTTAGAAGAGAAATTTCAGAAAATGGGTTTAAAAACAGATATAAATGTTGTATTAAGAGAAAAAGATTATGTTCCATATGAAAAATATTTAGAAACAGTAGGACGTTCTAAAGCCATTTTAAGTGTTATGGCTGGACATCAAGTAGGGTTAGATTTAAGAGCCATGGAGTCAATATTTTTTGAGAAAAAGTATATTACAACAAATAAAGATATTGTTAATTATGATTTCTATGACCCTCAAAATATCTTTGTTATTGGTAAAGATAAATGGCAAGACTTTAAAGAGTTTATAAATTCTCCCTATAAAAAAATAGATGCAAAAATAGTTAATGGTTATGATTTTCATAACTGGATTAAACGTTTTGGAATAGAAGAATATGTTAAAGATAATAAGTGAGATAAAAAAATATTTTCCTTACATTTTATATAGCACAAAATCTAAACTAAAAAGCGAAGTTGCAGGGTCTTATTTAAACTCTTTATGGTGGATTATTAATCCTTTATGTATGATGCTTATCTACATGTTTGTCGTTGTGGTTGTTTTTAAAAGCCAAGAGCCTAATTTTCCCATATTTGTATTTGTTGGTCTTACTCTATGGGACTACTTTAATCGCATTATTAGCTCGAGTGCAAAACTGATTAAGGGCAATCGTAATATCATTAATAAAGTTTATATACCTAAATATATTCTCTTAATTATTAATTCGTTTGTAATGTTATTTAAGTTTTTTATTTCTTTGATTATAATATTTATTTTTATTTTAATATTCAAAATACATATTTCTTTAAAAATATTATTTTTTATCCCTATTGTAATTGTTTTATATTTATTTACCTTCGGCGCCGGTATGATTATAATGCATTTTGGGGTATATATGGGTGATTTACATAACATTATTCGCATTTTATTAAGATTTATATTTTACTTTTCGGGAGTATTTTATAATTTAGAACTTCGCGTTCCTAGTCCTTATAATAAAATTCTTTTAACTTTTAATCCTATAGCATCCTTAATTAATGAAGCACGTAATGTTTTAATTAATAATATTAACCCTAATTTTCTCTTACTTTTAATTTGGGGAGTTATAAGTTTAATATTAACAGCAATCGGTTTTAAACTTATTCGAAAATATGAAAATAGTTATTCAAAGGTGATGTCATGAAAGCTTTGAGTGTTCAAAATGTTGAAGTAAATTATTATACTATTAAAGAAGATAATATTAATCGCAAAATATTTAAAAGAGTTAAAAATAAAAAATTTACAGCTTTGTCTAATATTAGCTTCGATATAAAAAAAGGAAGTGTAGTAGGGATAGTTGGCCCTAATGGTAGTGGCAAATCAACTTTGCTTAAAACTATTGCTAATATTTTTGCTCCTGATAAAGGCAAAATTGAATTATATGGAAATAAAGTTAATTTATTATCACTAGGTACTGGTTTTGACCCTGAATTAAATGGTTATGAAAATATTTTTCTATCTGGTTTATTACTAGGATTTTCGAAAAAATTTATTGAGGACAAATTAGAAGAAATAATTGCCTTTTCTGAATTAGGAGAATTTATTTATAATCCTATTAAGACTTACTCTTCTGGTATGTATTCTAAGTTAGCTTTTTCCATTATGGCTATTTTAGATGCGGACATATTACTTATTGATGAAGTGCTATCTGTAGGAGATATCCACTTTAAAGAAAAAAGCTATAATAAAATATTAGAATTAATAAAAGATAAAAAAAGAACAGTTCTAATTGTTTCTCATACTACAAGTACAATTGAAGAACTGTGTGATGAAGTTATTTGGATAGATAACGGTCATATAAAAGAAATTGGTAAAACTGATAAAGTTTTAAAAAACTATCGAGATTTTATGAAAACTTTAAAGAACAATTATAACAACAATTGATATAATTCATAACTTTCGCCACATATAGATGTGCGTGTTTTATATAGAAACTTTAACTGTTTATTTTTAAGTAACATGTTTTTAAATTCTTCGCTTTCTCTTGGTGCAAAGATGTAATATAAAGCTTTTGGGGAAGAGAAATGCTCCGTTATATTATTTAACATCTCTTCCGGTTTTAATACCATATTTCTTTCTTCATTCCAAGTTATAAAGGTATAATTTTGTTTAGTAATAGGGCTCCAAGCCTTTATTTTTTTAGGTAAATAAGGAAGTATTGATTCTATTTTAAAATCAAAAATACCTATTATTTCATAATCACCGGATATGTTATTGTTTAAGTATTGAGCCATGTCTTTACTAGAAGAATAATTCTTTTGAATATCTTGCCTTATAGGCTTAATAGATAAATAAGATAAATTAATAAAGAAAATTAATAAAATAATAGTTAATATATATTTTGCGGATTTTTTCTTGTTTTCTTTTAAAACAAGCCAGCTACAGAATATAGCAACATATACGATAACCATTACTCTATGTGGTGAAGCAGGCACGGAATAAGTAAAAATAATCCATTGGAAGGCTATCGCTCCTAAATAAATAATAGCTTGCTTTTTGTTATATATTAACAAAACAATAAATAATAAAATTACCATAGTTGTCATAATAAATCCTGTAATAGATTTATACCAGATAGGAGTATATTGATTGGAAAAATAATGCAAAGTATTAAGACCATTTTTAAAAATATAAGGAATATTTAAAGATTTAATAGAAAATACTCCATAGTCAGCATTATTAACCATGCCTGCGTGATAAAAAGCAATTACCAAGCCTAGAGCTATTAATACCAAAATAAGACTAATTATAGTATTTTTATTTTTCTTATTTTTAGGAGTTTTAATAAACTCTATTATCCAGTCAAGGCAAAGTAAGAGTCCCAATCCTAACATTAAACTATGCGTATTAAATAAAAGAACTAAAAGGAAGCCATATATAAAAGGATGTTTATTTTTTTGAAAATAATAAATAGCTAATAAAGAAATTATTAAAGGAATTAATGAATAATTACGAGCAATTATAGAATGCTGATATATAAAAGGAATACTAGTCATTATTAATATTTTAATAGAAATATGAAAAGGGGCTTTTTTTAAAATAAGAAATACTGATGCTCCTATTAATAAAGCCGAAATAATATTCATAGTATGATAAGGAAATCCTAATTTAGCAAAGGGGAAAAGGATTAAATACCATAAGCAAGGATGTCCTTCAATTTTAAGCTGCTTTAGCAGGTCTATAAAAGATAAATCACGGCACATAAGCCAAGCTTGCGCTTCATCACGCCAATTTTCATGAAAAAAAGTTAAACAGATAAGAAAAGCAGTATAAAAGATAGATATAATAGATATCCAAATAGTTCTTTTATGTTTTTGATAAAATTGTTTTAAATTTTCTTTCATAATCTAATAAATCTTTCTATTTATAATTTTACCAAATATTTTCCTAAATTAATATGAGTAAAATGTCAAGTTTTTTGGGGTAGGCCAAAAATAGCGGCAATATTTGACCAAAATGGAAAATATTGATAATATAATACACAAAAGAAGAGCTAGAATAACATATTAAAATAGGGGTATTAGAAAGGAAGCAAAAAAATGAAAGCAAAGAACAATAATAGAATTGTTTTTATAACGCTTGGTGCTGCAGCAGGTGCGGTAATTGGAGGAATAATTTGGGCGTTTATGCGCGTTATGAACTTGCTAAAAAACTTATTTGGGGTTATATTCCGGATGC
>CANQNZ010000005.1 GCA_947625365.1 uncultured Bacilli bacterium
GTGATTCAGGATCCTAAAGATTTGTATGTGATGCCCACCTCGCGTGAGCGGGTTTTTATCACAGCAAGCTATTATTTTCTAGGTTTTTGTGTGGTGAATTTTATGGAAAGATTTCAACGTTTTGAATTATTAATTGGTAAAGATAATTTTAATACTATAAAACAGCTGACAGTAGCAGTTATTGGAGTTGGTGGAGTAGGAGGATATGCCCTAGAAAGTTTAGTTCGTAGTGGTATATCAAATATAATTATTATTGATTATGATAAAGTAGATATTACTAATATAAATAGACAAATACTAGCATTAGAAACAAACATCTCTCAAAGTAAAGTTTCTATTGCTAAACAAAGAGCTTTAGCAATTAATCCGCAAATAAATATAGTTTGTTATGATAATTTGCTTTTAGCCGATAATATAACTATTTTAGACCAATATAACCTTGATTATATAATTGATGCATGTGATACAATTACAACTAAAATTGCTTTAATTAAATATGCGCAAAATAAAAACATCAAAATCATTTCTGCCATGGGAACGGGCAAAAGACTTGATGCTACTCAACTGACAATCACTACATTAGATAAAACTTATAATGACCCCATTGCGAAAATATTAAGAAGCCAGCTAAAAAAAGAGAATTTATCTTTAAAAGTACCTGTAGTTTGGAGTAAAGAATTGCCTTTAAAAACTCAAAGTTTAGAAATACCAAGTAATGCTTACACTCCCGCAATCGCCGGTTTATTAATGACAAACTATGTAATTAATGATTTAATAAAAACTACCGCTAAGTAGTTTATGTTAATGTATAGATTCTTAAAACAGAATCTTTTTTTCTATTATGAAAATATGATTTATAAAAGTTTATAATTTTTAAAAGTTGCTCTTTTTCTATTTGTTTTAAATCTTGATAAAGATTTTCAATTTGATAATTATTATAAGTGTATTTTAATTTACGATATTCATTACCTTTGATTTTACCCTGTTTTAAAAGATTAATTTCTTTTTCGCTATATTCACGGTTTAAATATTCTAAACTATCAATATGAAATAGTAATAAATCAATAGGGGCAAACACGAAATCTTTATCTTCACAAATATCTTCTTTTAAACCAAGTGAGCATAAAGAAGGATACTGATATAAAATTTTATTTTCTTCTAATAATAGATATATTTTGATTGGATTATCTTTTCGAAACAAAAAATAAATATTATTGCGTTCATATACTTCGTTCATTAATATCACCTAATAAAGTATATGTAAAAGCAAAGCTAATAATACCAATTATTTTCTACCACAAATATCATCCATTGAAACGTTATATTCTTTGGCAATTTGATATAAAAATGCTGTAAGTATTAAAGTTTTACCATTAATATAAGCACTAATAGTTGATTGCGTTGTATTAAGAAAATCTGCAAGTATTTGTTGAGTTATACCCTTAGTTTGAATTAACTTTTGTAAATTTCGGCCAATTAATTTTTTATCTAAAGTTTTTACACCTTTTTTGCTTTTAGATGGTTGGTTACTTAATTTAAATACATAATCCATACTAACATCAAAGATATTACAATAATCATTTAAGTGATTTAAAGGAATAAATTTAGTATTAGTTTCCCATACTGAATAATTTTGCCTAGATGTATGAAGTTTATTAGCTACTTCTTTTTGAGTCATTTCTTTTTCTTCTCTAATATCATACAATCTAGTTTGATAATATATACACATAGCAAATTCACCTATATTGATTTTCCCATTAAATATATTATTTGGAATTATTTGCTAACTTATACGATAAATATCTAAAATAGTAAATAATTATGTAAAAAAAAAGAAATATTAATTATTTCTTCGAGATTAAAAATTCTATTAAAATTTCTGGGTTTTCATTATTAAATATAATATCATAGATTAAACTAATTATCTCTAAATCAATGTCTTCATCATTAATTAATTTATAGATTGATTTTAACGTATAATATCCTTCTACTGTATTATCAACTAAATAGCGGTCAATGTCTTTTTTATCAGCACCTTTTCCAAGTAAAACGCCGAAGCTAAAGTTACGACTTTTGGTACTAGTGCAGGTTAGGAGTAAATCACCAATACCCGCATAACTTAAAATAGTATTTTTATCACCATCTAAATCTTTAATAAGTGATTTTATATCATGCAAAGCTTCCGTAATTAAAAATGCTTGCGTAGTTTCTCCATAACCCAATCCATCGACAATACCAGCAGCAATAGCAATGACATTTTTAATACTTCCACAAATTTCTAAACCAATTACATCTTCCGTTGAGCGAATTTTTAAATTATCCGTAGCTAAAACTTGACTTATCATTTCAATCGCTTTTTTACTATGACTAGCTAAGCTTAAAGCCGCCGGTTCTCCTTTAGCTAAATCGATAGCGAAAGTAGGACCTGAAATAACGGCAATATTTTTGGTTTTAATTTCCTTTAATACAACTTTGTCAATAAACTTACAAGAGTCTTGTTCTATTCCTTTAGTACCAATACAAATTATTGTATCTTCATTAATATATTCTTTTATTTGAGCAGAAATATTACCAACATATTGAGCTGCTACGACAATAAAAATTATTTCTTTACCTTCGGCTGCTTGAGCTATATCGGTAGTAAATTTTAAAGTTTGCGGTATTGGAACATCAGGCAAAATATAGTCTATTTTACCTTTTTTATTAATAACATTTATTTTATCTTCCGCATCTGACCAAACAGTAATATCATTATTATTTTTATTTAACATTATACTTAAAGCTAAGCTATAAGCACCTAAACCAATTACACCAATTTTCATTATTTTTCTCCTTTTTTCTTTATTTCAGTATTATATTTATTCGCGGCATTTTCATATTTATTATTTTTTCCATGATAATATTTTTTATCCTTAATATTATCTGGTAAATATTGCTGGACAACATAAGAATTTGGATAATTATGAGGATATTTGTAAGCAGGATTGTGATTTTTAATATGAGAAGGTACATTACCTGTATTTCCACTATGGATATCGTTTAAAGCTTCATCTATCGCCGATATAGCACTATTACTTTTAGGGCTTAAAGCTAATTCAATAACTACTTGTGCTAAAGGAATACGGGCTTCAGGAAGGCCAACTAACTCTGCGGCCGCAATTGCTGCCATAACTTTAGGTCCCATAGAAGGGTTAGCTAATCCTATATCTTCATAGGCAATAACGCTCATGCGCCGATAGATACTATCTAAATCTCCTGCTTCAATTAGACGAGCTAAATAATGGATAGCGGCGTCTTGGTCGCTACCCCGAATTGATTTTTGAAAAGCTGATAAAACTTCATAATGGCCATCAGAATTTTTATCGTGATAAAAAACAGGTTTAGCATTAATATCTTTTAATATATCAATAGTTACATGATGGTCTGAAGAAGAGTAATAGCTTATCTCGAGAAGATTTAATGCGCTGCGAAAATCTCCACTAGCTACGCTAGCAATATGCTCTAAAGCTTTATCATCAATTTTTATGCCTTCTAAACTGGCTGTAGCTTTTTTTAATCCTTTTACAATATCTTCTTTAGAAAGTTCATGTAATTCAAATATTTGCAAACGACTACGTATCGCCGGATTTATACGATTATAAGGATTAGATGTCGTAAGACCAATTAATATAATTAAACCATTTTCAATGTAGGGTAAAAGCAAATCTTGTTTATCTTTATTTAAACGATGAATTTCATCCATGATAACAATCATTTGCCCTTCCATTTTAGCTTCTTCTATAACAATATCAAAATCTTGTTTATTATTAATTGTGGCATTTAAAAAGCGATAGGGAAGATTTAGTTCTGAGACTATAGCATAAGCAATAGAAGTTTTACCTATACCAGGTTTACCATATAATATACAAGAAAACATTTTTTTATTTTCTACTAAATTTCTTAACACTTTATTTTTACCAACTAGATGTTGTTGCCCAATAACATCATCTAATTTATTTGGTCTTAACATATTTGCAAGTAATTCCATGTAATCACCTAGTTCTATTATAAACCATTATGACTTTAATTGATAGTTTTACTATGTTAAAATGTAAATATAGATGGTGGTTTCATGATAGATAAATATTTAGATTATTTAAGGTATGAAAAAAAACTTAGTGATAATACATTAAAAAGTTATCAAAATGATTTAAACAGCTTTCAACTGTATTTTCAACATAAAGACATTTGTCATTTAAATCCTAGCGATATTCATAAATATATTGAATATGAAAGCCAGGCTAATAAATCAGTAGCTACCATTGCCCATAACATTACCGTTATAAATTCTTTTTATACTTTTTTAAACGATGAAGATGCTAGTATTATAAATCCTTGTGAAAATATTATTTCGCCTAAAAAAGGCATAAAATTACCAAATTTTCTAACAGAAGAAGAGGTTGACTGTCTATTAGATATTTCTTTAAATGATGCTTATTGTTATCGCAATAAAGCTATGTTAGAACTTTTATACGCTACCGGAATAAGGGTTAGTGAACTTACTAGTCTTAAATTTATTAATTTAGATTTAGAAAATGATTTTATTAGAGTAATAGGTAAGGGTAGTAAAGAACGCCTTATACCTATTGGAGATGTTGCTAAAAAATGGCTAATTCAATATATAAATGAATATCGCCCAGAGCTACTTAAAAATAAAAAAAGCGATTATCTGTTTTTGAATAATCAAGGTAATGTGATATCTAGAGTAGGTTTTTTTAAAATCATTAAAAAATTATGTCAAGAAAAAAACATTACTAAAAATGTTAGTCCTCATATTTTAAGACACTCATTTGCAACTCATCTTTTAGCTCACGGAGCAGATTTACGAGTTATCCAAGAAATGCTAGGGCATAGTGATATTTCCACTACCCAAATTTATGCTCATTTAGTAAACGAAAAATTAAAAAAAGACTACGAAGACTTTCATCCCCGCAGTCATAAAAATTAGAGGAAATATTAACCATTTCCTCGTTTTTTAAATTTCTAACGAGCGTTATTTTTAGCTGAGTTAGAACTTGAATTTTTAGCGCTATTGCTATTATTTCTAGAACTATTATTGCTTCTTGTATTGCAATTACTATTACTTCTAGAGTTATTGTTTCTGGCGCTGTTATTACTTCTTGTATTACTCATATAAACTACCTCCCACTATTATTATGGATTAAAATAAAGAGGTTATACAAAAAGTTATGTGGTAAAACTTCCCATTTTTCTTTGATAAAATTATTTGTTTATCTGGCGTTTTTATGTTAGTATATACCATAAAAAAAGGGTGAGTTTAATATGACTAAAGATTGGCAAGTAGAATTATTTTCGGATAGAGATTTACAATCTTGGGATAAAAATATTTTAAAAAAATCAGAAAAAAGACATATTTATGCTTTAGCTAGAACCTTAAAATTAGTATATTCTTTACCTTTTAAAAATGCATCATTAGCTATTGGCCTAATTAATAATGAGCTAGAAGTAATAATCGTATTTAATGAAGATAGCACTTTAAAAGTTGCCGACTATAAACGCAACTTAATAATGCAAAAAAAGGATTACTATGATGCATTGCAATTTCAAGAATTAAACATCTTAAATAAATTTGAAATATATTCTTTAGCTAATTTTATTCACGATACTAATTGTTATAATTATATATATGAATATCTTATTTTTAGTAAAGAATTTTTACAAGAGTTAAGTAAGAAAAATTATTATGAATATTTAAGTCAACAATATGATGAAAATGGCTTTAATTTACGTAACTATACATGGATAGGGAATAATTGTGATGGTATATTTTTCAATAACAGTGATTATTCCCATAAATATGAAGAAATAATGGAAGAGATAGCTAATTTTACTAAACAACCAGACAAAGAAACTAAACATATTAAAAAAGTTGCCAAAAATAATTATTTATTTTCCCATCCAGAATTTGAAGAATTTAACTTTTATTTAATATCAGATATGTTTAAAGTGGACATTATTAAACAAGAACTATTATCAAATGAACGCTATCATAATTGTCACAATAATGCTCATGATTTTGCTAGTTTATATGAAAAATGTACTCATAGAAAGGTTTACATTGTTGGTGGTCAAATTAAAGCTAATGAAACTGATTATTTTTATCATTCCTGGGTAGAAGTTAAAAGAAATGAGAAAAATTTAGTAATGGATTGGAATGAAAATCTTATAATGCCAAAAGAAATATATTATAAACTTTTTGAAGCGCGAGCTATTAGTAAAACGGATGTTAATGAGATGGAAGAAATTATTAACCTTACTAATAAAGCCGGTCTTAATTTTAAACAAATGGATTTAAATTATTTCGGTCAGGAGATTAAAAAAGATTTATTAAAACATAATATATTGATTAAAAAGTAAAAATGCAACCAAATTTCTACAAAAAACAACCGAAAGATGGTGTTGTGCTACTAACATCAAATTATAAAATAAAGGGGAAAGGAGATCAAAATGAATAATAAATTTGCCGAAAATTTAAAAAAGATAAGAAAGGAACAACACTTATCTCAAGAGCAGCTAGCTGATGAACTTGGAGTATCAAGACAAGCTATTTCTAAATGGGAATCATCCGTAGCTTATCCAGAAATGGATAAAATAATTGCTTTATGTAATAAATTTGCTTTAAACATTGATGATTTATTACATAAAGATATTAACGAAGTAAAAGGGGAAGAGGAAAGGAAAAAAAGCTTAAATAGAGCAATAGATGATTTTTTAAACTTCATAACAGATACTATTAATTTATTTAGTAATATGAATTTTAAAAGTAAAATAAAATGTTTAATAGAACAGGTAATTATTATAGGTATCTTATTTCTAATTTCTAGTGTAATATTTGGTTTGGGTGATTTTTTAATATATAATTTTTGGGGCTTTTTACCTAAAGTAATTAGATATTTTATCAGTAACTTTTTAGATACTATTTTAGTTTTATTCTGCGTAATTTCTTCAATCATAATTTTAGTTCATGTCTTTAAAACGCGTTATTTAAATTATTATAAAAAATTAAAAAAAGATTTAAAAAGTGATGATGCAAATGGAGAAAATAAAACACAAGACAAATCGCAAATTTATCAAAAAGATAAAAAAATCATAATTAGAGACCCAAAACATAGTGAATATAATTTCATTAATAGCTTATTTAAATTCATAGTAATAATAATTAAATTCTTTGCTTTATGGTTAGCTTTATTTATTTGCATTATTTTAGTGTTCTTATTTATTGGCTTAATAATATCCTTTTTAGTTTATAAAACCGGTTTATTCTTTATAGGTTTATTGTTAGCCGCTACTTCTCTTATTATAATAACTGCAATATTTCTATTAATTATTCTAAATTTCATATTTAATAGGAAGAATTCTAAAAAGAAGATGATATGGACTTTTATCTTTGCTATCGCCGCATTAGGTTGTGCAGGAGGATTAATACTAATTGGTAGTTTAAAATTCGAAATTTTAGAAAATAATAATGCTATACTTAAAAACGAAGAAGTAGAGTTTGATATGCAAGATTATACTTTTATTGATACTTTTGGTAAAAATATTAAATATGTAGAAGCAGATAATGAAAATATTAAGTTAAAAGCTAAGCTTAATAAGTATTGTGATTTAAAGTATAAGGTTCAAGGTAACCCTCACGGCATTTTAATATGGTCTGATTGTAATAATCCAATAAAAATAATAAATCAATTTATTGATAATCTAAATAATAAAAAGATTATTTCCATAAATAATGATGTTCAAGATATTACCATCTATACCTCTAAAGAAAATATAACAAAGATAAAAAATAATGAAATGAATTATTTTAACAAATATTAAAATAAAAGTAATATATCATTTCCAATAAACATCTTTAAAACTAATGTTATAATAATTAATGAAATAATATATTTAAGGAAGTAATAAAATGAATATTGAAGAAGAATTATTTAAAAATGCTAAACTTAACTTTAAAAATTTATCTAAATATGGTTTTAAAAAAGATAAAACTTTGTATAAATATTCAAAAAATATTATGAATGATACTTTTAGAGTAGATATTGAGATAAATAATCAGAAAATCGTTAGGGGAAAAGTATATGATTTAGCTTTTGATGAAGAATATACTAATTTTAGAATTGAAAGCGCTTGCGGTTTTATAGAGCAGGTAAGAGAAGAATTTAAAAAAGTATTAATAGATATTCGAAATAATTGCTGTACAATAGAAGCCTTTAAATATCCGCAAACCAATAGAATAATTAAGGCAATACAAACTAAATATAAAGATAATCCAAGTTTTGAATGGGAAAAATTTCCTTTATTTGCAGTTTTTAAGAATAAAGATAGTCAAAAATGGTATGCCTTAATTATGAATATTGCCCAAAATAAGCTAGATAAAAAGTCTAGGGGAGAGGTAGAGGTTATTAATCTAAAATTAAAACCAGATGAAATAGAAGATTTATTAAAACAAAAAGGTTTTTATCCCGCTTACCACATGAATAAGAAAAATTGGATTACAATTAAGCTAAATAATACTATTAAAGATGAAAAAATAATGAAAATGATTGATGAGAGTTACGCATATACCATACCTAAAAACTAATCTTTTAATAAAGTATTAGTTTTTTTCATATGATTTAAAAAGGGGAGAGAAGGAAAGTGAAAATAATAATACCATTACTTATTTCATCTATTGCTGGTCTTTCTACTGTATTAGGTTCTTTAGTCATATTTTTTAAAATTAAAAAAGAAAATATAAACAAATTTATTACATTTTGCCTTGCATTTTCGCTAAGCGTTATGATAAGTATTTCTATAACCGATTTAATTCCCAGTTCAACGTTTGTTTTATATTCTAAGTACAATCTATTTAAAAGTACATTAATCTGTCTTATTTCGTTTTTAATTGGGGTATTTTCTATAAATTTAATTAATAAAAAAATAAAAAAGCATAATGATAATAATAATTTATATAAATTAGGCATATTAAGTATGCTTGCTTTAATGCTTCATAATTTACCTGAAGGAGTTGCAACATTTATGAGTGCTTATAAAGACGTTAGTTTAGGCATTTCATTAGGAATAGCTATTATGCTTCATAATATTCCTGAGGGCATATCTATTGCTGTACCTATTTATTATTCTACAGGCAGTTATAGTAAAGCAATTAAAAAGACATTAATTTCTGGTTTAGCTGAACCTTTAGGAGCAGTACTCGCATATATCTTTTTATCAAGATTTATAACTGATAGTTTAATTAGTATAATTTTAATATTTGTAGCGGGTATAATGATAACGTTATCAATTAATGAATTATTACCAGAAGCGTTAAAATATAAAAAGAATAGGTATATTATATGGGGCCTTTTAGGAGGAATAGTTATAGTATTACTTACTCATATTCTTTAACAAAGTTTTTAAGTTTTTAATATCGGTTAACATAATATATATTATAGGAAGTTAGATATATTTATATATTTATATTAAAACAATAAAAAAAGATTTATAATTAAACCTTTCTAGATTGAATTTCTGCTATCTTCTCTAAAACTTCTGCCGCATTAGATTCATTAATTTCCGAATAATTTAATTCTTTTAATGCTTGAACTTTCATTGTATTTAATTGCTGAGTTCTACTTAAAGCTTCTTCTTTTTTATGCTCTATTTCTTGGACAAATCTCTTATGTGTTTCCATTATTCTACTACGTGAAGCTCCCCCATTGTTATATAATGTTAGGGCAGAGTACAATATTCCTTCAAAGATAAATTGTTTATCTTCATTAAATTTATAATCGTCTGGATCAGTAAAACCAGTAGTTTTTGACATATAACCAAAGATATATTTAATCTCAGGAACATTATCAATTGACTGTAACATATGATATAAATATAAAATCGCGTAATAATTCTGTTCGTGTTCAGCTTCACTTTCCGTATCAGTTAATTTTTCTTTAAGTAAATAGGCGATATCCGATAGGAGAGTCTGTTCTTCTTTTTTTAAACCTTTTAAATCAAAGAAATTTTCAAATTCTCCCCCACTTTTTAATCCCTTATTTAAGCGACCTTCTACAGTCATTAAATAATCAGTATTAACTTTTATGTTGGCAATAGTACCTTCATCGCCATCTTCTATATCTAATAATTTAAATAATAATAATTTTTTTTCTTTTGGCCATTTATTTATACTATCTAATTCCAGATAATTATAAACCATCTGACGTGATACTCCTAAATATTTAGCTAATCTTACTTTAGAAATACCTAATTCTTGTAATAAATCTTTTAGTGCATTCATTTTTCTATAACTTCCCTTCTCTATTGTGTTTACCTTTACAATTTAATTATATCACTTAACAGAAAAGTGTCAACTAAAAAGTAAAAAAACATAGCGCTAATTATGGCTATGTTTTAAATTATCTAATGTTTTTAATCGTTGATAGGCACTATCTTCTTGATTGCTTACTTTAATATTATGTTCCCCTATTAATTTTAAAACTTCTTCTTTTAATTCTGGATTAATTTTAAAAATTTTCCCATTATTAAAATCAACTTCAATCTTTGGCCTAGCCTTAGTATAATTTTCCGCTTCTTTTACAGAAGTTAATTTACTTATGCCCGGTCCTAAAGTAGTCATTTCTTCTTTTTGATAAAAGATTTCAATTAAATAAGCTAATGTACTAACAACTAAAGTATTAAATACTTCCGCATGGCTCATGTTTGTTTCTGCACCATAATATAATTGTTTAAAATCTTCACTTAATATTTTATAGGATATTTTGTAATTATTATCATCAACATCAATGTCTAAAACAAATGTTTCTTCGTTATCAGCATATATCCTATATTCTAAACCTTGAGTTAAAGAATATTCTAAAGATTTTTTCCACAAAGCTCCCGCTTCACATTCTTGTAATTCCGTACGACCTTTTTTCTTTTCAGTTTCTTCGATTTTCATATAAATCCCTCCTATCAATTATTTTTGCGTACTAAAGACGGGCTTATTTTGCGCACTTAAAGCTTTAATCTTCTCCTTAGTTTCTTCATCAAAAACTTCATCTGCTAAATTAAATTTTAAATGACACTGTCTTAAATCAGCAATATGCGCAAAAAAGCTTTCTTGATTGGCTATAGAAATTCCATTACTATCTAGAGCAATAAACATTCCTAATATATAAACATTAATATCAGCTGAATAAAAATTGGGCTCTTCATTATAAAAAAGTTCATATGCAGCAATTACTTTTTTATCTTCTAAAGTTAAATCATTTATTAAAGTATTATTTACATAGTTAAAATCTTTTAATGCTTCATCTAGTTGCTGTTTTGGAAAACTTTCATAATAATTGCGTCCCAGTTGCAAACCTATATTATAATTATCTACTGTAAATTTAAATATTTCTTTATCACTATTTTTCATAATCTTACTATAAGTAACTATTTTATCTAATGAAAAACTCATAACCTCATAAACACTATTAGTATCTATGGCCACAGTAAAATCTGGCTTATAAACGCCAAATGCTGATTTTAATAAAGTAGTTAATTTGGTCATATATAGTAAATTATCAGGATTATTAATAACCTGGTCTAAATAATTAATTCTTTTTTCTAAATCTATTTCATCTATATTTAAATTATCTTGCCCGAATATAGTTATTTTTATTTTTTTATTATCCCCATAATAAATTTTATCTAATAAAAGCATTGTAAAACCTCCCTAAATCGTTTTATCATAAATACCAAAGCTTCTCATTATTTTTATAAACTTCTTTGATAATACCACTACCTAAACATTGCTCTCCTAGATAAAGAACGCAAGCTTGGCCAGGAGTTACCGCTTTAGCCATACCACTATAGGAAACCATTGCCATATCATTTTCTAAATATTCAATCGCAACAGCATGGTCCTCTCCTCTATATCTAAACTTTGCGGTACAAAATGTAGGTGTTGTTGGTGAGATAAAATTAACATTTTCAATTAAACAAGCATCTGAATATAAATATTCATTATCTTCGCCAAAACAAACATATAAAATATTTTTTTCAACATCTTTTCCGCAGACAAAATGTCTTTTATCATTACCGCTAATACCAACATTACGTCTTTGTCCTATGGTATAATTCATTAAGCCCGTATGTTTACCAATCACTTCTTTAGTTTCAACATCTACAATATCACCTGGATTAGGTTTTAAATAATTAGAAATAAATTCTTGATAATGTCTTTCCCCAATAAAACAAATTCCAGTCGAGTCTTTTTTATGAGCAGTTGTAATATTAATCTCCTCGGCAATCTTACGTACTTCTGGTTTAGTAAGTCCCCCGATAGGAAATAAAACATCTTTTAGTTGATTTGGCGTAAGCTGAGCTAGAAAATAACTTTGGTCTTTATTTTGGTCTATTCCTCTTAAAAGGCGATTACCATATGTTCGTGCATAGTGCCCGGTCGCAATATAATCTGCTCCTAATTTGCGAGCTTCTTTTATAAAAACATCAAATTTAATATATTTATTACACATTAAATCTGGATTAGGGGTTCTTCCTTTTTTTAATTCTTCTAAAAAGTAAGAAAATACATTATCCCAATACTCTTTAATAAAATCTACCCGATGTAACGGAATATTTAATTCTTCACAAACTTTCTTAGCATCATTATAATCTTGTTCCTGCGGACAAATATCATTATTTAAATTAGGATTACCCAAATTATCATTATTTAAAGTACTATCCCAGTTACGCATAAATAAACCAATTACTTCATAACCTTCTTTTTGCAGCAAATAGGCAGCAACAGATGAGTCAACTCCCCCACTCATTCCAACTACAACTTTTTTCATTTGTCTCACCCACTAACTTGCTAAAATTATACCAAATAGTTTAGAAAAAATAAAGGTACTAAGGCATTTTAAAAAGGTTTTAAAGCTAAAATATTAGGATTATCTTCGCCCAAATTATTAAGATTAAGATTTACGTTTTTTAAATTAAGATTTATAGTTAGTTTTCTGAGTTCTTTAAAAATATCATTAATAACCGTTAGATGAAAAGAATTAAATTCTACCTCATTTAATAAATAGGAAATAATATCATAAGTTTCTTTTATATAATTTTCTTGAAATTGGCAGTCTTGCGCTCTAATTAAATCTTTAACATTGGCAAGACGGTCACATAGTTTTACAAACATAGCACCAATGCTCATATCTAACATTTTTGCTTGTAAATATTTTGTTTTACCTAATAAATTAATTTTAGTTTCATCATTTGTAAGTTCTAAAACCATGCTAACTGCAAAAGAAGGAAAATTTTTCTTTAGCATTTCAATACTTGTATTACTCATTTCTAAAACATCATGTAATACGCAACTAACAAATATATCATTAATATCTTGTAAATCTTTTAAAGTCTGCATATTAAATAATTCTATATAGGAATATGCCAATTTTAAAACTGTTAAAGGGTGGTTTATATAAGGAGTTATACCATCTTTTCTAAATTGTCCTGCATGAATATCTTTAGCAAAATCAATTGCTCTTTTTAAATCATTAGTAAAATATAAATTAGATATGCCATATTCATTTTCTGCAACTTTCTTTGGCTTTTTATTATAGGCTACACGTTCATTTAATTGGTCTAAGATGCTTATATTATAATTATATATTTCCATAATTCTATCCATGTTGCCATAACGACTTTTATCATTAATAACCTCATCAATATCATCATTAATATGAACATACTGCGGATAATCAGTATAATCCCATGTATCACACCAAATTATTACATGCGAATAACCTTTTCCCATTCCCCATAAAACAGCTTTAGCTATTTCAGCTTTACTCATCGCCGTCATTTAAACACCTCTTTCTAATTGCAGTATATAATAATTTTTAATATAATAAAAATATATATTATTTATATTTATTATAACTGGAGGTTATGATGATAAATTTAGAATTATATAAAATCTTTTATGCCGTAGCAACAGAAGAAAATATTACTAAAGCTAGTGAAAAATTACATATATCCCAGCCGGCGGTTACAAAGCAGCTAAAAAAACTAGAAACTATGCTTAACAATCCCTTATTTATTAGAAATAAAAAAGGAGTAATACTAACTGAGTTTGGCCAAGATATATTTTTAAAAGTAAAACAAGCCCTAACTTTATTAGATGAAGTAGAAATTCAAGCACATAATTTTTCTAACTTAAAAGTTGGCACAATAAAAATTGGCATTAGTACGACTTTAATGCGCAACTTTTTATTACCATATGTAGAAAAGTTTCACCATCTTTATCCGCAAATTATCATTGATATTTATACTGACCCAACTAAAATATTATTAGATAAACTTAAAAACGGTACCATTGATTTAATTATTGGGAAACTTCCTAACTATTTAGAAAATGATTTAACTTTTGAAAAACTTGGCACTTTAAATTATCTATTTATAACTAATAAAAAATATTTTCCCATTTCAAGCAATATAAAAGCTAAAGATTTAGAAAAATATCCTATTTTATTACCAAAAGAACCATCAAGTAGCCGTCTGAGTGCCCTTGATTATTTAAAGCAAAACAATGTTAATATTACTCCTAAAATGAATATAGCAAGTTCTAACCTACTTATAGATTTTGTTAAAATGGGCTACGGTATTGGTTTTGCTACTGACTTATATGTAAAAAACGAATTACAAGAAAACAATTTGGCAGTTTTAAACATAAGTCCTACCCCACCTAAAATTCCTTTTGGCATAATTTATTTAAAAAATAATATGTTAAGTAACATATGTCAATTATTTATAGACAATCTTAAGTTAAAGTAAACTTAAAAATAAACTTAAAATTTTATTGGCAAAAAAATATAAGAATAAATCATAAAGTACTATAACACATACCGTTATTCCTAGTTTTAAAAAAAGATTTTTTAAATGTAAATATAAAGAATCATTTTCTTTAAATATTAATACTCTAAGTAATTTTTTCGTAATTTTTAAAGCAATATAACTAATATAAATTAAACATAGTATATAAATTACTTTACTTATTAAAATAAATAATAAACCAAATAATATTCCTTTAATTTTAAAAGCACTGTAAAAAGAAGCTATTAAAAAACCTAGCGATGTACATTCATAAAATAAATAAAATAAAATCAAAGGTACACCAATAATGGAATATGATAAAAAAACTAAAGCAATAATAGTAATTAAATGTGGTAATAACATATTTTGGTGAGTAGTTTTAATGGTATTTTCTAATCCCATCATTTTTTCGACAATTAATGTTTTATTTAAATCATTTTGTACCATAAAATATATAATTCCAAATAATATTCCTAAAACTATTAAGGTAACTATAAAAATTTGGGCTGCGCTTTTAGTCTTCATCCTTTTCATATTTTTCACCTAATTAAATATATTTACAATAAGGTAAAAATATGATAAATTTATTTTATTGAGGTGAAATTACATGAGTAAAAAAGTCCAAAAAATTGCCGTATGGTCCATGTTAATTGTTATGGTTATTGGAACATTAATCGGTATTGCTGCTTATTTATTAAGATAATAAAAGCTAACAACATGTTAGCGTTTTTTATTATTATTTTTTAATAAATCACGAATTTCTTCAAGTAATAAAACTTCATCACTTTTTACGGGAGCAACTTCTTTCTCTTCTTCTTTTTTTGGCATTATTTTATTAATTACTTTAACAATTACAAAGATACATAAAGCAATAATTAAAAAATCAATAACATTTTGAATAAAATTACCAATCATTATATTAGCATTACCAAAAGTAATTTTTAAAGATGTAAAATCATGGCCACCAATTATCATTCCAATAACAGGCATTAATAAATCACTAACAATTGAAGTAACAATCTTACCAAATGCTCCACCAATAATAACACCGACGGCTAAATCAACAACATTTCCTTTCGCAATAAATTCTTTAAATTCTTGAATAAACTTATTCTTCTTAATTTTTTCTAAATCTTTTTTAACTTCCTTTTTCATTATACTTCCTCCATGGTTTAATTATAGCTAATTAATTATCAATTGTATATGTTAATCTATAATTATTATCTAAAGATATAGGCACTTCTTTAGTTCTTGGCCAACGTAAACAAATTTCTAAATATAAATCATTAAAATTATGTAATAAATTTCTTTTAAATAATTTTAAATCACCATTGAAATCATCATTAAAAATATCTTTATAATTATCATTTATTTGGCAAAAATAGTTATAATTATTATATAAAAGGCCAAGAGATGTTTCTAAATTTTCGCTAGTTAAATTATCACTAAGTTCAGTAATTTGCATATTAATAGATTTTAATATTTTACAATATTCCTTCTTAGCTTTACGAGTTATAATGGGTTTAATTTCATCTAAATGTTGATACTTATTCCAGATAATATCATCCCATAAACTTTCTAATAATGTTTCATTTTGTATTAATAAACGACTAATTGCTATATCTGTTATGTTATAAGTTTTTATACGTTTTTTAATATCAGCTAAACTTTTTTCCAAATTACTAATTTGTTTTTTTAAGGTTAATAAAATTTTATCATCTATATCCGTACTATCCTTGCTTATTTCCATTAAAGCACTTTGATGATTTTTCAAACATTTTAAAACAGTTTCTAACTGGGACTTAATATATATTTGAATGTCCATAATACACCTTCTTTATAAGTCTATATCTTACCTCAAATAAAAAAAATAATCAATTAGAAATTAGTATCTTTTTGATTATTTTATTTTGTTTTTTTAAAGTTATTCTTTTAATTATTTTACGTTTAGGTATTTTAGCGAGAATACTTTCATTTTTGGTTAATAAGTATTTAAAATAGGCACTATTTTTAGAACTACTAATTAATATCGGACCATACATTAATTCTTGATAATTATATTTTTTTTGTCCTTTTTGAAATTCTATAATAACATAATACTTTCCTTTATCATATACTACTAATTCCTGCTTTATTATATATCCTTCATAACTCATAGATTTTCGTAATTTATATAAATCATTATTACTTTGAATTATAATTTTTTTTATTGTCTTTAATTTATCTTTATCTTCTAATATTTTTAAAATAGTAGAAGTTCCCATCCCTGATATAACTAAAGTATTATAATTTTGCGTATCTATTTTCTTTAAACCATCGCTTAATATAGGAATTATTTGCGAAGATAAATTTTCCTTTTTTATATTATTTATAGCGCAATTTAAGGCATTAGCATTAATATCGCTGGCAATGATATTTTTAAAGCCTTGCTTAGCTAAATAAATGCTTAAATAAGCATGGTCACAACCTATATCAATAACTCTATCATCTTTTTTTATTAAAGAAGCAATAGATTTTAATCTTAAAGATAACATTAGTCATCACTTAAGAAGTCTTTTAACTTTTTAGCACGAGATGGATGTCTTAATTTACGCAAAGCTTTTGCTTCAATTTGACGAATACGTTCACGGGTAACATTAAATCTTTTTCCTACTTCTTCAAGGGTATGGCTAGTTCCATCAATAAGACCAAATCTTAACTCTAATACTTCTTGTTCTCTTTCTTGCAATGTCATTAAAACATTCTTAATTTCTTCTTTTAAAATCTCATTAGTTGCATATTCTTCTGGTGACATACTATTAATATCTGGTAAGAAATCACCTAAATGAGAGTCATCCTCTTCCCCAATTGGTGTTTCTAGAGATACAGGGTCTTGAGATATTTTAATAACTTCACGCACTTTTTCTACAGTAATTCCCATACGTTTGGCAATTTCTTCTTCAGATGGTTCACGATTTAATTCCAAAGTCATTTGACGTTGAATACGCACCATTTTATTTATTGTTTCTACCATATGAACAGGAACACGGATAGTACGAGCTTGGTCTGCTAAAGCACGAGTAATCGCTTGTCTTATCCACCAAGTAGCATATGTAGAAAATTTATAGCCTTTATCATAATCAAATTTCTCGACTGCTTTCATAAGACCGATATTTCCTTCTTGAATTAAGTCTAAGAATAATAAACCACGGCCGACATATCTTTTCGCAATAGAAACAACTAAACGTAAATTAGACTCAGCCAATTTATTTTTAGCCATTTCATCTCCCTGAGCTGAAGCAATAGAAAGCTCTCTTTCTTCTTCAGCCGATAGTAAGCTAATACGCCCAATTTCTTTTAGGTACATACGAACAGGGTCATTAATATTGACATCTTTTGTGATTTCCTCGTCATTTAATATTTCTACTTCATTTTTAGGTTTTGATGAAGTACCGTCTTCCTCGCTATCAGCAACAATTTCTATATTATTTTCAACAAAGAAATTATACAAATCGTCTAGAGTATCATTATCTACTTCCAGTCCCTTTAAAGAATTTGCTAGTTCTTCAAAAGTAATATACCCTCTTTTTTTACCTAATTCTAATAATTCCTTTTTTCTGTCTTCTAAACTTTTAATTTCTACCATTTTAAACACTTCCTTTTTTTAATTCGGCTATTTTCATAGCAATTTCAATTTTTTTACTTTTATCAAGTTCATCTTTTAAACTTTCTTTTAATTCTTTAATAGTTTTTTGTTTATTACCTTTTTGAATACTATTTAGATAATCCATAAAAACATCTTCATCAATTTCTTCTTCATTACATTCATTTATTATATCCAAAACTATTGGATAAAAACGTTCATTTGTGCTAGCAAAGGTTAAAAAATCTGCTAAGTTAATATCTTTGTTGGTTTCGTAATAATAAATAATAGCTTTAGCAATCTCGCGATAATTTAAGTTATCTAAAAAAACTAAATTATTCTGATATATTCTAACATATTTTGCTTCATTCATCATGTAAAAAAGCATTTTTTTACAAGCAATAATATATTTATTATTTTTAGGTCTTTCTTTAACATTAGTTTGTTTATCTACTGACACTTCGGTTTTAACGTTTTCGTTAGTTTCCAGTTGCTTTAACTTATCTTTGAGCATATCATATTCTAAATTATAATCAGTTGCGAGTTTCTTTAAAGTTATATCAATTAAAATTTCATCTTTTTCCGAAGCAATATCAGCCAAAACATCATTTATGTATTTAGCTAAATCTACCGTTTCGTGTAAATTTTTATTCTGTTTTAAATAATTTAAACTAAAATCTAAATATTTTATTGTTTCTTTTAAATTCTTTTTAAAAGCTTCAATACCATTTTTTATAACATACTCATCAGGGTCTTTAGCCCCACTTAGTTTAATAACTTCTATTTCAAAATTATCTTTTTTTAAGCTTTGACCGATATCATAAATAGCTTTTTGCCCTGCCTCATCATTATCTAAACATAATATGATTTTAACATTTAACTTACGTAATAAAGCTATTTGCTCTTTAGTTAAAGAAGTTCCCATAATCGCCAAAACATTTTTAACGCCATTAATATACAAACGGATAGCATCCATATAGCCTTCGACTAAGATAACTCTTTTTTCGTTGCGAATAAAAGGTTTAGCTCGATGATAATTAAAAAGAATTTGGCCTTTTTTAAAAATCACTGTTTCTCGCGTATTTACATACTTGGCGGCCTCGCTTTCATAAAAAATTCGGCCACTAAATCCAACAATATTACCGTTTGGATTATGTAAAGGAAACATTATTCGATTAACAAAATAATCGTATGGGTCACTATGCGTATTAACTAAAGCCACATCGTCCATTTCCTTTTCAGTAAACTTTTTCCCTTTAAGTAATCGATAAAGCATTTTTCTGTCCGATAAAGTAAGACCTATACCAAACTCGGATATTGCCTGTTTATCAAGCCCACGCTCTTTTAAGTAATCCCGCGCTTGCTTTCCCAAATCAGTCTTTAAATTATTCTGAAAAAACTTTTCCGCATAATCCATCATTTCGTAATATCGCGCATTTTTATCATTAACGCTTGGACTGATTGTGTTTGATAAAGTTATTCCATAACGTTTAGCCAAAATTTGCACAGCTTCAATAAAAGAAACATTTTCATAATTTTGAATAAACGTAATAACATTACCAGCCGCTCCACAAGAAAAACATTTATATATTTGTTTTTCAGAAGAAACACTCATGCTGGGAGAATGGTCCTCATGAAAAGGGCAAACACAAAAATAATTTTTACCTCTATGCATTAATGGTATATAACTACCTATGACTTCTACAATATTTGCGTGCATTCGAACATTGTTAATTTCCTCTAAAGGAATTATAGCCATATCTAACACACCCCTCTACTATTTATATATTATAGGTAACTGCCCAATTTCCTTTTTTTTCTTTTAAAAAAATGTCAAAATATCTAATATTTTAACATTTTTTCAAAAATTTAGCATATAATTCTAGAATTGTTTCTAAATCATCAGGATAAGATAAAAAAAGTTGCAAAGCTAAACGACAAATTTTAAATCAAATATTTTACTAGCTAAACTGACTAAAAAGATAGCAATAAAAATTCCATAATATATTTTAAATACATACATTAAAATAAAATTGATAATGGCTATTAAAATGCTATAAATAATTTTTCCCTTTGCTGTATAAGAACTGCTTAAAGTATCAGGGGCAATAAATATTGCACCAAAAAAAGTAAATCCTGAAAAAAACAGTTGCCAAAGATTATAATCATATTTTATAAGACTAAATATAACCATTAAAATTAAAGTTGTTACAAGTATATAAATAGGTATTTCTTTTTTATATACAGGTGTATGGCATAAAATAAATAGACTTACTAAACACCAGAAATTACTAGTTATAAAACTGCCCCCTATACTTCTTCCCATAAATATATTGATAAAAGTTAAACTAAGATTTTTACTAGCTTCATAAGAATTAGCAAAACTATCTAATTTAAATAAATGCAAAGCCCCAATAAGCAAAAGAATAATTAATGCCATTTCATTAAATTTATTTTCTAATTTTAAAAATTTAATTATACTTAAGCTTAAAAATAGGATAATAGTAGCCATAAAATAATTACAATTAACTGGTAATACCATCATAATTATTAGACTGTTTAAAATAGTAAACTTATTACACTTTTTAAAAGGCTTTTTACTATAAAATTTTTGATATAAAAATTCAATTAATAATCCTACTGCTAATCCTAGCACTAATATAATAAATGGTTTTAATAAGTAGCCAAAGCTAACCTTATTATATAGTAAAAAAATATTTTTATATAAGCCATAAATAATTAAAGGAATTAAAGCTATATAATAATGATTAATTAAACTTGCAATAGAATTTCTACTTTTAATATACGGTCTATTCATAGTAATCTCCTTTGATATTTAATGAAATATTGGCAGGACAAACATAGCTACATAAATTACAACCATTACAAATATCCTGGTATTTTATAGGAATATTTTTAAGCTCATTTAAATACTTAGGATTTAGGCCTCTTGGACAACATTCATAACAAAGTCCACAATTTATACAGGGCTGGACCTTTCTATCTTGTCTTGGCATAATAAAAATACTTTCTAATTTATCTGTTACAATTAATTTAGTAACATCAACCATTTTTCCTTTCATAAGTCCATTACCTATAACGATATATTTATCATCTTTTTTTAATGAAACTTTTTTTAAAACATCTGCAATAGCTGTTCCGATTTTAACATTTAAAACTTTTGGTTTTTTTACCCCTAACCCACTTACCGTGATATATTTTTTAGTAGTTATTTTCTCATTTTTAACTAAATTATAGATTAGTATTAAATCCTTTACATCTATAAAACTAAGATTTTTTTCATTTTTAAATAGAAAATTTTTTAAATTTAAATTATCTTCAAGGCCGTAATAATTAGGAACTAGTTTTAATTTAATATTTGGATACCTACCAACATTACTAATTATTTTTTGAACACTTTCGCTATCATTATTTTTTAATACTAAATAAACCCTTTGAATGTTAAAAATTTTTCTTAAAAAATCTAAAGTTTCTAATATAACATCAGCTTTTTTAGCAAGCAACATTACTTTGTTAGCCACATATATTTCATCTTCTAAAGCATTTACAACTAAGATATTTTTTAAATCATTTAAAATATTTATATTATATTTGACTAATATGTCTTCTACCTCTTTTAAAGTATAATCATTTAAAGTTTTTCTATTTAACTTAGGTGTTTTAAAACGTTCTTTACCATCATTTTTAATTACGAGGCATTTAAATTTCTGATTATTTACATCGCAACATTCTTGCAGACCTATAATATTACCTGATACTGGTGAGTAAACCATATTTGCAAGTTCTTGTCCTTTATATACATAATCATTTGATTTAATTTTAATTGTTTTTAAATCTGTTATAGGCACATAAATATATTCAGCGTCGATTAAATCGGTTATATAAGAAGATACTTTTAAATCATAATCATTTTTTAAGCTTATATACTTCATATTTACCACCTATAATAAATAATCACTTACAATAAGTATATAAAAATAACACTGAATTATCAATGTTATTCTAGTTTATTCTATTTTTTTATTTTAATTATTTTCTTCCTTTTCTTTAAAATATTTAAGTAAATTAATCGCCGCCTGCTCAGGAATAATTTCCCTAAGTTCTTCTTTAGTTGCTTCTTTTATTTTCGCCACACTACCATATTTTTTAATAAGCTGTTTTTTTCTTACTTTCCCTATTCCTTCAATATTATCTAACACGCTAGCTATGCTACCTTTACTTCTAATAGTTTTATGATAAGTTATAGTATATCTATGTACCTCATCTTGAATGCGAGTTAAATAAAGAAAAACATTGCTTGTGGCATCTAATGGTATAACTTTATATTCTAGACTATCTATCAGTTCATTAGTACGATGCTTATCATTTTTCTTTAGACCACAAACACGGATATCCAGTCTTAATGCGTTTAAAACATCTAAACAAGCATTAATTTGATTTATTCCTCCATCAACTATAATTAAATCTGGCATTTCGCTTTTATTTAAAAGGGCTTTATAATATCGACGATAAATAACTTCTTGCATTGTATGATAATCATCATTTTTTTCCGTACTTATTTTATACTTACGATATTCATTTTTAGCAGGTTTACCATTTTTAAAAACAACCATTCCACTTACGGAAAATGAACCAAATAAATTAGAATTATCAAAGGCATCAATGCGGTCTAATTTGGCTAAATTTAAAATTTGTCTAAGTTCTTCATTTGCCCCATATGTTCTTTTTTCATCACGAATGATAGTTTCAAATTTATTTTCTAAAGCAATTTTAGCATTTGTTTTTGCCATATCTAAAAGTTTTTTCTTTATACCTTTAATACTTGTAACAACTTTCGTATTTAATAAATCACTTAATAAGTTAACATCTAAATTATTTGCTACTATTAGTTCTTTAGGTATTTCATGCTTTTGATAATAACTAGCAATATAAGTTTCCACTGTTTCTATTTCATCAGTAATTAAAGGAAATATTTCACTATGATGTCCAATTAATTTCCCATTTCTTAAGAAAAATATTTGCATACTAATATAGCCTTTATCAAAGTAATAAGAAATAATATCTCGATTTATAAAATCATGTAATTCTACTTTTTGTTTATCAATTATAACACTTAAATAATCCATTTCTTTTTTGAGTTCTAAAGCTTTTTCATAATTTAATCTTTCACTATAAAAATTAATTTTTTCGGTTAATTTATCTTTTAATATATTATCATTTCCTCTTAAAAAAGATAATATTTCTTGTTCCATTCGCTGAAGCTTTTCTTTATCAATCTTTTTAACACAATAACCCAGGCATTCATCTATATGATAATATAAGCATAGTTCTTTAGGATTACCATCACATTTTTTTAAAGGATATAAACGATTTAAAAGATTAACAATTCTTCGAGCAGCATAAGCATTAGGATAAGGCCCAAAAAGGAGTTTTTTATCTTTCTTTTTCAAGTTATGATAACGCACTATTTTAAGACGGGGATAAGGTTTAGAAATATATTCAATATATGGATATGTTTTATCATCTTTAAGTAAAATATTATATTTAGGGTCATGTAATTTAATTAAGTTTAATTCTAAAACAAAAGCTTCTACTTCGCTTGTTGTAACAATGTATTCAAAATCGGCTATTTCGGAAACTAAAACGGCAGTTTTACCCGTTACTCTTCCGGTAAAGTAAGAACTTAAACGATTTTTTAAATCTTTAGCTTTTCCTACATAAATAATAATACCTGCTTTATTTTTCATTTGATATGAACCAGGTAAATGTGGAACAAGTTTTAACTTTTCTTTTATCTTATCCATAATTTCCCACCACTTATATTTTAACATAAAAAAAGACAATTATTTAGTTAAAAGTCTTTTTAAGATAAGAATAATTAATTAAAATTATTAGTAGGAAACGTTAGTATTCTTGTCTTAGGCGTACTATCAGATAATGTATAAAATTTATCTAAAGAGAGTTCTCTTATTAATTCTTCTTTTTTAGGCGATGCGAGAATTTCGTTATCTTGAATGCTTTCTATTACATCTCTTTTATTTACACAACTACTTCCATAATATAGTGCACTAGCAAACATTCCCGCAATAATTTTTAAAGTAATATTTGGATTATTTATTGTTTCGAAATATTTACGATTTTTTGAATTTGTTAAATGCACTATTACTTGTAAAAATTCATCATCAAAATTCCGTTCAATTTTTACTTCCTGAGATTTAACAGAAATATATTGTTTAGCAATTCTAAAAACTTCAGTTTCGTTTGGCTCATTTAAAGTCATTGTGCTAAATCTTCTTCTAAAAGCAGGATTAGTAGCAATAGTTTGGTCAAATTCACTTAAAGTTGTGGCCCCAATAATTTGAAATGTTCCATTAGAGATATATGGTTTTAGCAAATTAGAAACATCTGAATTATCTACTATGGACTGACCGGCTCCCATTATCATATGAATTTCATCCATATAAAATATTGTATTTGGATTCACTTTTGCATAAGAAACTACATCATTTATATGCTTTTCTAATGTTCCGACATATTCCGTATTAGCAACTAATCCTGCTATAGGAAGCATAATAATTTTTTTACTTTTTAAAATTTCAGGAACATTTCCCATTTTAATATTATAAGCAAGCCCATTAACTAATGTTGTTTTACCAACTCCCGCTTTCCCCTAAGATAATTAGAGAATCCCCACTTAACAAAATTTTTGTAGCCTTTCTTAATGCTTGCTCATTTCCAACTAGAGGATTACAAGGAAAATCTTGAGCAGTTAAATTTTCAGCTCCATATTTAGATAACGATTGGACTGTTACCCCCTTCCTTTGCTTTCGCCGAATTTTTATTTTTAGGGCTTCTAATTTCTGATAATATTTTTTCTTTTAAAGCTTCAGCTAGTTGACAATATTTTTCATAACTTAAATCAAATAATTTTTGGGTTTGCTCTGGAAAATAGATTATTTCTAAACAAGCAATTTCTAAAAAGCTTATATTCAATGTTTCACCCATATGTAAAAAATCATTTTGAAATCTTTCTGTTAATCTCTCAATATGTGCTCTTATTTTATTAAAATATCTAAATCTATCATTTTTCTTAATATTACTACTCTTCTCATTTACAAATTGTTCTGTAGTTTTAACATTTGCTAAAGCATATAGTGATTCTAAAAAAGTACTTTTATCCCTTGTTTTTACTAATAAAGTATATACAATAGCATTTTCCTCTGATATTTTTTTCGTTTGTAAAACTTGAAAATAATAATCAGTTGAATTTTTAAGCCAATTTTTTAAATTATCATCTAAAAATACCGCCATAAGTACACCTTCTTTATAATATAAAATACTACTTGGTAGTATAGCACAAACTATTAACTGTTGCAAACACTACCTTATTTCTGATATAAATGAATTAGAAAAATTAATTTTTAAACTCTCGCTTTACGTCCTGTTTATGTTTAATACGAAATTATATAGTATTTTTTGAAGGAGCAAAAAATATGAATCAAGAAAAAATAGGCAAATTTATTGCAACTTGTAGAAAAAAGCAAAATTTAACCCAAGAACAACTTGCTGAAAAATTAGGAGTAACAGATAAATCTGTTAGCCGATGGGAAAACGGCAAAAGTATGCCAGATGTATCTTTGTTTAAATCATTATGTGAAGTACTTAATATTACTATTAATGAACTATTAAGTGGCGAAAAAATTAATTCGGACTTATGCAATCAAAAAACTGATAAAAATATTCAAACAACCTTTAATCAAAAAAAGAAACTTAAAAGAATATTTAAAATAATAGTTATTATATTTATTGTGTTATTTTCTATATTTGTTTTTCATAAATTATATCCACCAGGAAATATAAGTAATTATTCATCACATTTTGAACTAGACAATAAGCATAGTCAGACGGATATTCAAGGCGCAATACATACCTTTACTTTATATTTTCAAAAAAATTTTCGTAATTCTTCTTTAATACAAGTATATTATTATAATGATTATGAAAAACTTGAAAAAAAATGGCAACAAAGTGCCTTAGAAAATTATAACGATATTCTAGTTTTATATGTTAACTATCGAAAAAAAAGTATAGATAAATTTTCTTACTTCGTTTTAGTAAGAAAGAATAATAAAGATTGGCAAGTTATTGATAAATTTAGCTAAAAATAATTATTTATAAAAAAAGAATTGACTCTTATAAATTATAGACACAATTCTTATTTAGTAATCTTGCTATACTTTAATATTTTAACAATCTTTTTAAAGGTTGTTTTATTTTAGCTTTGTTTAATTCATGATGACGATTTACATCCACTAGTAAATCGACTAGCCATTCGGCTTTGTCACTAAATGGTAAATATCCGAAATCGACGTATGCTTCTTCCGAAATATATTTACCAAATGTTTTTCGATTATAATAAATATAATCTTTTAAAATATCCAGTGCTTTTTCATTAGTAATTTTTTCGGTACATGTTATATCATTATCATTGTATATAAAACTTTCGAGCTCTGCGCAAGCTGGCATGGCCATTATTTCTTTATCAATATATGAATATTCCCCAATACCAATTTCTTTGATATATGAAATAACATTATCTAACATACTTAATCTATCATATAATTCACTGTTTTTTCTAATAAAATTTTGATAATGTTGATTTAAACGTTCTTGATATCCTTTATACATTATTTCCTCCTTTAGGTAATTATATTATCATAAATTATTAATAAATGATATAATTTTCTTGAGGGATAGTTATGAAAATCAATCAAATAGAAATTGCTATTAAAAAATCAAAATTTATTGGCATAATATACAATGTAACAACGGAAGAAGAAGTTAAAGACATTTTAGTATCCTTAAAAAAGGAACATAAAAAAGCTAAACATATTCCCTATGCTTATAAAATAGATATGAAAATTAAAAAAAGTGACGATAAAGAGCCCGCTAATACCGCCGGTGGACCAATTTTAAATATTATTGAAAAGAAAAATTTAAATAATGTTTTAATTGTAGTTATTCGCTATTTTGGTGGAATAAAACTTGGAGCTGGTGGCTTAATAAGAGCATATGCAGCAGCCGCTAATGAAGTTAGTAATATAAAAAATAAAGAGTAAAATCTTTATTTTTTATAAGTTTTCAAGTTCTCTTTTGTTTTTTAAGGTTTTATTTTCGACAGCTACTCTTTGAACAACAAAGAGCATGAATAATATATTTAAATTGAAACTACCACCATATGATAATAGAGGTAATGGCACACCAGTTAAAGGAATTAAAGCCAGTATTCCTAAAAGATTTATTAAGATATGTAATAGCAAGAATAAAAATGTTCCATAACATAAAATTGAACCACGAAGTG
>CANQNZ010000006.1 GCA_947625365.1 uncultured Bacilli bacterium
CCACGGACGCGAGGGGCTTCTCGCTTTTGAGATGCTATGATGTATGAGCTAGATAAGCTTCATCCGGAATATGGGTTTGCTAGTCATAAAGGTTATCCGACTAAACAACACTTAGAAGCAATTAATAAGTATGGAGTTTTAGAAAATTACCGTTTTTCTTACAAACCAGTACAAGAAGCTTGCAAAAAAAATAAAAATGTAGTACAATAGTCCTCAATTAAAGGGGGATTTTTTTATGAATAAATCTAAGAAAGTTATTAGCGCTTTATTAGCAGCATCTATTTCCTTAACTGGACTAGGAGCAACTTTTAAAGAAAACAAATTTAAAGTAGTAAAAAATAATGAGGCAACTTGGCAGCTAGGCGATTCTAATCCATATATTATCTCTTTATTAGAAAAAAGAAAAAATGAAATTTATTATAATTATATAACTTCTCAAATAGCTATTTTAGAATATTATCATCAATTAGAAAATCCAGAATTTCCTACATATGCTTTATCAGAAGAAGAAATAACTCAGCTTGCTCGTTTATGTCAGCAAGAGCAGTATTCTTTAGAGGGAGTAGCCGCAGAAGCTAGTTTGATGGCTAATCGTTTTGAACTGTGTAATAGTGGATATTCTAGTCTTACTGACTATGTTCGTCATAGTGGATGGTTTGCTAATGCTAATTATTTTATGGATTATGGAAATGCTCGAGGTGAGGCGATTGAAATGGTTCGTAAAGTATTAGTTAATGGAAAACGAACTTTGCCAAGATATGTTACGGAACATGATAGTTTAAGTGATGTAACTGCTATTAATACGGGAGAGACTACTGATAAAAATGATTATATTCCTGAAGAAACTTGCATAACTAATGTTTATGGAGCAAATTATGTATTTTATGGTTATGAAGGAAGCTCTGACCCATTTGGTTATAAAGAATATAATAAACAAAACTTTGGTGATGAGCACTATACTTACGAGCGTGTAATTAATCCTTTACCATAAGGAGGCGAAAGTTAATGAATATTAAATTTATTCAAAAACATGCCTTAGAAAATGATATGAGTATAGTAGAAGCATGGCAAGAGTTTGCTGCTAAAGATAATACTAACTTTTTAAAAGTTAAAGAATATTATAATGCTATTGTAGCCAGTAATAAGCTCGAAAAAAAGATGGATTTATTAAATGAATTATATAGTTTTGTAAAATCGATAGCTAGTTTTTATTATCAAGATTTAAAAAACTATGCGGGCATTAAAAATTTGATATTATATAGTGAGCAGGCAATACCAAAAGAATACATTATAAATATTGCTCCTAGCTATAAATATAAGGAAACAAGAAAAATTCCAAGCCTTAAAGATGAAGAATATATTATAAAATATATAGTAAGTAAAGTAAGAGACCAGTTATATCAAATAAGTGGCTGGCCTTTAACATCTAAAAAAGACATTTTAAAAGTTGATTTAACGGGAGAATGTTTTGATGCCGCGGCTCATATCAAACAATTAGCCACAAGCTTAAATTTAAAAGCCCAGATTTATAATATCAGACCAGGTTTTATTAAAAAGGGCAGTATATGTGATTATTGTGCTGAGCATGCTTTTGTCATTGTAACAATAAATGAAACAAATTACTTAATAGATGTGACCTTTAGCCAATACTTTGCTATAGCTACTTCATCTCTTAAACGAACAGGGCTATTAAATTTTATGGGACCCAGTGTTGGTATTTATATGCTAATGGATAGTAATCGAAAAAAAGTTGCGGATAAAATACTAAAAGATGGATATATTAAACTTACTTCTCAAGAATTAAAATACTATCTTGATGGATTTACTAATTTTTATCGCAATGGAACCTATTATGAAAGAACTAATGATTTTACTTACACGCCGGAATATCAAGTTGATGATTATATGCGTTTTTTACAAGGAAAGGATAATCAACTTAATCATGAAGATAAAGAAAGCCTAGCATATCAAAAGTTACCTTTAAAAAATCCTAATATGGATTTTAGTAAACGTTAATCACTTTTAGTGATTTTTTCTTGCAATAAAATAATTCTTAGTTTAATATTAGGGTAGTTTGAATATTTTTAATTGACAATATTATATTTTATAGTATATGATGTAGTGACTAACAGAAAGGAAAATTGTATGAAACATTTAGTCATTGTGGAATCTCCTAGTAAGAGTAAAACAATTGAAAAATACTTAGGTAAAGATTACAAAGTAATTTCCTCTAAAGGCCATGTTAGAGACCTCGCAACAACGGGAAAGTTTGGTTTAGGGGTAGATGTTGAAGATAATTTTAAGCCAAATTATGTACCTATTAAAGGAAAAAAGAAATTAATTACGGAAATGAAAAAAGATGTAGCAGCATCAGATAAAGTTTATCTTGCCACCGACCCTGACCGTGAAGGAGAGGCAATTAGTTGGCATTTATATGATGCTTTAGGTTTAAAAGATAATGATTATGAACGAGTAGAATTTCACGAAATAACTAAAGATGTTGTTAAAGATGCTTTTAACCATACTCGAAAAATAGATACTAATCTAGTCAAATCTCAAGAAACAAGAAGAATAATTGACCGCATTATCGGGTTTAGATTATCAAAATTAATGCAGTCAAAAACCGGCGGTAAAAGTGCGGGGCGCGTTCAAAGTGTGGCTTTAAAACTAATTGTTGATAGAGAGCGAGAAATAGAAGCCTTTAAAGAAGAAGAATATTATACAATAAAAGCATTATTTGCTGACTTTGAAGCTGAGTTAGAGAAATATCATGGTAAAAAAATCGAAATAAATAGTGCTGTAGAAGCTGATGAAATATTAGCTAAATTATCAAATGCTTTTAAAATTGATAAAATTGAAACTAAAGAGAAAAATAAAAAAGGAAAAATGCCATTTAAAACTTCTACTTTACAAAAAGATGCTTCATCTAAATTAGGATTTGGTTCATCTAAAACAATGCGAATTGCCCAAAAATTATATGAAGGAATTAATATTGGTAGCGAAACAACCGGTTTAATCACTTATATGCGTACGGACTCTTTCCGCCTGTCACCAGTATTTACTTCCGAAACCTTTAAATACATTAAAGATAATTATGGCTATGAGTATGTAGGAACTGTTAAAAAGGTTAAAAATGATGAAAATGCTCAAGATGCTCATGAAGCTATTCGTCCTACAAGCATTAAAAGAACTCCTGAAAGTCTTAAAAGTTATCTTACACCTGATGAATATAAATTATATAGTTTAATTTACTACCGTGCTTTAGCTTCATTAATGAAAGATGCCAAAGTTAAAGCAACAAGCATTACTTTAGATAATAATGGTTATTCCTTTAAAGCGACAGGAAGCGTATTAGTTTTTGATGGTTACTTAAAAGTTTATAGCCAATATGAAAAAAATGAAGATGTTATTTTACCAGATTTAACTAGTTATAAAAGTGATGTTATAATTGCTAGTGAAATTAAAAAAGAGCAACACTTTACTAAACCACCAGCTAGGTATACCGAGGCTTCTTTAATCGATGAAATGGAAAACTTAGGAATAGGTCGTCCTTCTACATATGCTCCAACTATGGAAACAATTAAAGCCCGTGGATATGTAAAATTAGAAAATAAAAGATTTATTCCTACGGATATTGGAATTGAAACTACAGATAAATTGCAAGAATTTTTTAGCAATATTATTAATGTCGAATATACTGCCAATATGGAAAAAGATTTAGACGAGATTGCTTTAAACAAATGTAATAACATTACAGTTTTAACTGATTTTTATAATGTATTTGAACCTATTGTGGAAAAAGCTTTTAAAGATATGGAGAAAAAGCAAGCTCAGGAAACTGGGGAAATGTGTCCAGAATGCGGTAATCCCTTAGTTATTAGAACAGGTCGTTATGGCCAGTTTACAGCTTGCTCAAATTATCCAGAATGTAAATATATCAAGAAAAGTGAAAAAGAGATTAAAGAAATAATGGACTGCCCTAAATGTGATGGAAAGATAGTGGAAAAAACAACTAGACGTGGAAAAAAGTTTTGGGGTTGTAATAAATATCCAAAATGCGATTTTGCTTCTTGGTATGAGCCAACTGGGGAAATGTGTCCAAAGTGCAACGCGGTGTTAATAAAAAAAGGTAAAAAAATAGTTTGTAGTAGTTGTGAGTACGAAAAAGAAAATTAAAAGAAGAAAGCGGATTTCTTCTTTTATTTCATCTTTTTATTATAATAGTCACTTGTTTTACTACCTAATAAATAAACATTTACTTCATTTTTAAAATTATCCATATCTTCTCTTAAAATATCGCAGTATTCACTCATTCCTTTATAGCCCCCAGTATCACAAGTAAAATTATCGTTTTTCAAATCTAAAAGAGTTTCAATATACCAAGTATCATATTCATTTTCTTTTTTATAGTCTCCTGTCATATAACCATCAATTATATTAAAACTTAAATTATAAATATTCTCATATCCATCAATCATTTCTTTGTGAACTAGGTAAAAAGTACTAGAGTTGTAATTATAAGAGATGGCATTATATTCTTTATCGTCACTTTTTTCATAATCTTCTTCACTCATATTTTCGTTTAAAAGCTCATCATTAGAATTATAAACAAAGCCTTGAGATGTTAAATAAGCTTTTAGTCTATCACTAGGAGTTTTAATAGTCACATTTAAAATAATAATAAGGACAACAACTCCAAAGATAATAAATATTCCAAATTTCTTAAAAAAGCTTTTCATTCTTCCACCATCTTTGCTATACTAATATTATAATATATAAATATTTAGAGTAAAAGAGGTAATTATGAATTTTTGTACAGATTATAACTTTTTAAATGGTCTATTAATTGTCAAGTTCATTTTTCAGGCTGCTTTAATAATTCTACCTATAATAATAATTATTATGGGTTCTATTGATGGTTTTAAAGCAGTAACTTCTGGTAAACCAGAACAATTAAAAGCTATTTTAACAAACAGTTTGGCGCGTGCTGCTAGCTATTTGATAATAATGATGTTACCAACGGTTATTCATATAGCCTTTAATATGATGGATGGTTATGACGGGACATTTAATCAATTAACTATATGTATGAATAATACTGACCCTAATGTAATTGCGGGTTTAAAAAGAGCGCGAGAAAAAGAATTAAGAGATATGGAAACATCGACAACTGCCTATTTAGCTAAATATAATAAAGCTAAATATGTTAAAAGAGTAGCTACAAAGTCTGGAAATAATACGGCTCCGCAAGTAAGTGGCTCTGGTAATTTTGTTAAATATAACTTATCTGATAGCCAGCTTAGCAATTTAGCATCCATCTGTTATCGTGAGCAAGGCAGTGTTGAAGGTGCGGCCGCCGAAGCTTCCCTAATGGCCAACTTATTTGAACTTAAGGGGGGAGGGTATGGCACAGGGGCTGATGGATTATATAATTATGTGCATAATAGTGGCTGGTTTAATGGCAATAACATGGATGGAGAAACATCTGATGCCGAAGTTATAGCAGCAGTTAAAACGGTTTTAGTTGATGGTAAGCGTACCCTACCAGGATACATTGATGAACACGACTGTATTGATTGTGGCTCTTATGGACATGATATAATAGGAGCTAGTAATAACGGGCAAAGTTTTGACCCAATGGATAAATCTCAATATCAATCTCATGTTACAGTCTTAAATAATAAATATGGTTCAACTTATACTTTTTATTCATTCCCGACAGCTACATCTGACCCATTTGGTTATACCAGTGAAGAAAATAGACAAAGAATAGGGGATGATTGTTACTCATTTTCACAGATAACAACAACTTAATGAAATTAAAAAATAGTATTTATGCTATTTTTTTTGTATAATAAAAGTGGTGAAGTATTAATGAAGAAAATAATTCTAGTAGACGGAAATAATTTAATGTTTAGAAGTTATTATGCTACAGCCTATAGTGGTAATGTCATGCGTAACTCCAAAGGTATGCCTACTAATGCCTTATATGGCTTTGTTTCAATGATAAATAAAATAATTGAAGAAGAGCAGCCTTTATATATGGCCGTAGCTTTTGATGTTGGTAAAAATTTTCGTAAAGAAAAATATGCTGATTATAAAGCAGGTAGAAATGAAACTCCCGAAGATTTAATTAAGCAAATGCCTATAGCTAGAGAAATATTAGATAAAATGGGTATTAAACATTTTGAAATGGAACCTTATGAAGCAGATGATATAATTGGTTCTTTAGCCAAAATGGCAGATAAAGACCCAGAATTTGATGCGACAATAGTTTCATCAGATAGAGATTTATTGCAATTAATAAGTGATGTTGTTGATGTTAAATTATTAAAACAAAAAGGATATATTCGATATAATCCTCAAACATTTAAAGAAGACTATAATATAGACCCTATTAATGTAATTGATTTAAAAGCTTTAGCTGGCGATAGTTCTGATAATATTCCTGGTGTAAAAGGAATAGGAGAAAAAACTGCTTTAACTTTATTAAAAGACTATCAAACCATTGAAAACTTATATGACCATATCGAAAATATAAAAGGTAAGACTAAAGAAAAATTATTAAATGATAAAGAAAAAGCCTTCTTTAGTAAGGAACTAGCCACTATTTATAGAGATGTTCCTTTAAATATAGAAGACTTAGAAAATATTAAATATGAACCTAGTGATAATAAAGAACTTTATGAATTATATCAAGAATTAGAATTTTATTCATTAATAAAAGATATAAAAAAAGAAAATATTCAAGTAGACTCAGAATATATAGAAGTAACTAATAAAAAAGATTTAGTTTTAGATGACATAGTATCTTTTTATATTGAATGTGATGATGTAAATTATCATACTGCTCATATCTTAGGAATGGCTATTAGTGATAAAAACAATAATTATTTTATAAAAAAAGAATTAATTGCTGATATATTTCCTTTACTAGATGATAAAATTCTTTATACGTATGATTTAAAGAAAAATATTGTTTTATTAAATAAAATGGGAATTAAAATAACTAATTGTATTTTTGATACCATGATAGCTGCTTCCTTATTATGGGATAACTTAAAAGAAGATTTAGCTTATTTAATGAATAATCATAATATCCAATTACCTTTTTATGAAACATTAAAGAAAAATAATTTTGAGCCGGAAATGTTAAAAAATACTTGTGTATTAAAAGCAAAATTTATTTTAACTTCTCGTGATAGTTTAATTTCGGATTTAAAAGCTGAAGATATGTACGATTTATTTAATAATATTGAAATGCCTTTAATTAAAGTGTTAGCTAAAATGGAAATAGAAGGTATTAAAGTTAATCCTGATGTTTTATTAGAAATGAAAGAAGAAATAAGTGTTAAAATAGATATGGTATCTAAAGATATTTATAATATGGCAGGAATGGAATTTAATATTTCTTCCCCTAAACAATTAGGAGAAGTACTTTTTGAAAAATTAGGATTACCATTTGGTAAAAGAAATGTTAAAGGTTATAAAACTGATATAAAAGTACTACATAAATTAATGGATTATCATCCTATTATTGAAAAAATTATGGAATACCGTAATTTAACTAAACTTTTAAATACCTATATTGATGGACTACCTAATTTTATTTTAGAAGATGGAAAAATTCATACAGTTTTTACCCAGAATTTAACGCGAACTGGTCGACTTTCTTCAACTTATCCTAATTTACAAAATATTCCTACTAAAGATGAAGAGGGAAGAAGAATTAGAAAAGCTTTTATTCCTGTAAATGATATGTTTTTATCAGCTGATTATTCTCAAATAGAACTTAGAATACTTGCTCATATATCTGGGTCTAAAGAACTGCAACAAGCCTTTATAAATAATCAAGATATTCATACCAAAGTAGCAGCAGATATATTTGGCGTAACAGAAGATTTAGTTTCGAAACAAATGCGTTCGACTGCTAAAGCGGTTATTTTTGGTATAGTCTATGGAATAAGTGGTTTTGGACTAGGGGAAAATCTTAGCATTGATGCTCGACAAGCTAAAAAATTTATCGACAAATATTTAGAACTTTATCCTGGTGTTAAAAACTATATGGATAATATAGTAAAAGAAGCTTATGATGAAGGAAGTGTGCGAACTTTATTTAATCGTAAAAGAAATATAGATGAGCTTTATAGTAAAGTTTATCAGGTACGTAGTTCTGGCGAAAGAATTGCTTTAAATACACCTATTCAGGGAACTTCAGCTGATATAATAAAAAAGGCTATGATTGATATTGATAAAGCCTTTATGCAAAATAACATCAAAAGTAAAATGGTTTTACAAGTTCACGATGAGTTAATATTCGACGTAGTTACTGAAGAAAAAGAAAGGGTAGAAAATATCGTCCGTACAATTATGGAAAATGTTGTTAAGCTTTCTGTTCCTTTAAAAGCTAGTGCGGATTATGGAACAGATTGGTATGAAACAAAATAGTTATTTCTATAAAATAGGTGAAAGATGAAAAAAATAATTGGTATTATTCCTACTATCAGATGGGATACAAGTGATAATCCATATGAAAATCGCTATGAATTTGTAAATTTTTATAGTAAAAAGATATTTGCGGCGGGAGCAATTCCGATTGGTTTAGTTTTAAATGAAAAACAAGTTGATATTAATCAATTAGAATTATGTGATGCCTTTCTTTGGCCAGGTGGAAGAAAAATTAATAAAAACTTATATAAAATATTATATTATGCTTATATAAATAAAAAGCCGGTCTTAGGTATTTGTATGGGAATGCAAGCTATGTGTATATTTTCGGTTATGCAAAAGCAATTGCAAAGCCAAAATTTAGATATAAGTCAAATATCTAAAGAAAAATGGTTAGAAGTATATCGAGATATGATTAATACCAATCCTACTTTAGTGCCTATCGAAAATGATACTATTCATAATAATATTATTACGAACCAGGAATATAAACAGGCTATGCATAACATAAATATTAATGAAAATTCATTTTTAGCGAAAGTTTATGGCCTTAAAAAAGAAGTTTTACATATGCATACTAAGCAAGTAAAACATGTTGGCTCTTTATTTAAACCGGTAGCTTATAGTGACGATAATGTTATCGAAGCTGTTGAAAGCATTCAGCCTCATTTATTTTGGCTTGGCGTGCAATTCCATCCCGAATATTTAGAAGATGATAATTTTATTAATGAATGGGTTAAAAAAATAGTAAAAAAATAAAATATAGCAGGAGGTATTATTTTGAATAAATATTTAATATTAGTTAATAAGACTCATGCTTGCCCAAAAAATGATTTTACATTAGTGCCAGTGGTTAGTGACTATAAAGAAAATGTTTATCTTGAAAAAAACACTGCTCAAGCTTTTACTAAGCTTCAAGCCTTTGTCAAAAAGCAAGGTTATCAGATAGAGGCAGAAAGTGGTTATCGCTCTAAGGAGTATCAAGAAAAAGTTTTTAAAGAAGTAGAGCAAGAAAAAGGACTTGCTCATACTTTAATGTATGTAGCTCGTCCGGGCTATTCGGAACATCAAACAGGGCTAGCTGTTGATTTTTGCTTAAAGGATGAAAATGATTATCATGTAGATTTTGAAATGGAAAGTCATCCTGTTTTAGACATTGTCGCCGATAATGCCTATAAATTTGGTTTTATCATTCGTTATCCTAAAGGAAAAGAAGATATTACAGGCTATGGCTATGAACCTTGGCATTTAAGATATGTAGGTGATGTGGCCGCTTTAATAACAAGCCAAAATTTAACATTAGAAGAATATTTAGAAAGGTTATAATTATGCCAGAAATTGCGGAAGTTGAAACTGTTAGAAATACATTAAAAAAACAAATACTTTATAAAAAAATAAAAAAGGTAGAAATTTTTTACGATAAAATTATTGAAAGTGATTTAAAAGATTTTAAAAATAATTTAATTAATAATGAATTTATAGATATCAAAAGAAAAGGAAAATGGTTAATCTTTGAACTTCATAATTATTATCTTTTATCTCATCTACGCATGGAAGGTAAATATTTTCTCAAAAATAGCAATGAACCTAAAGAAAAACATGAACACATAATATTTACCTTTGCCGATAATAGTGATTTAAGATATCATGATACTAGAAAATTTGGCAGAATGAATTTAATCAAAAAAGAAGATTTAGAAAATTGTCCTGCCATAAAAAAACAAGGAGAAGAACCTTTTAGTGAAAATCTTACTAAAGAATATTTGAAAAGTAAATTTAAAGATAAACAAGTGCCAATTAAAACCTTGCTTTTAGACCAAACAATAATTAGTGGGTTAGGAAATATTTATGCTAATGAAGTATTATTTGCATCTAAAATTAATCCTCTAAAACTCGGTCAAGATATCTCTTTAAAAGAATGTGCCAATATTGTTAGAGCTACTAATGATATTATAAAGCAAGCGATAGAGATGGGTGGCACTACTATAAAAAGTTATACTTCTTCATTAGGAGTAACAGGTAGATTTCAGCAAAAATTGAAAGTTCATAAAAAAGAAAATGAACCGTGTTCAGTATGTAAAAATCCTATTCAAAAAATAAAAATAGGAGGAAGAAGTACTTACTTTTGTGCTCATTGTCAAAAATAATAAAGAATAAAGAGAGTAGTTATGAATATATTAACATTTATATTAAGTATGGTTGCTTTAGTTTGGGGTTATGACCTTTTGTTTTTCAGCTTAATTATTATTACTTTAATCCTGTGCTTTAAAAATATTAAAATTAAAGGTATTTTAAATATTATCATCTTAATACTAGCGATAATAGTTTTGGCGATTAATATAGCGGCTAGAACTGTTTATGTAAAAAAAGTTAGTGATAATATTAAACAGGTAAGTAATAGTACTTATGAGCAAATAGAATTAAGAGTTAAACAACATAGTGATGCATATTTTGCTGAGCAAGAAATTACCAAGGGGACTTATAATACTTCTGTTATTATAAATGTTGATACTTTACCAATGAATGAACCAGAATTTAACAATGAAAATTGTAAAGGGTATGTAATTTATAATTCCGAAAGTAAAAGTACCCCTTATATTAGCTGCCGTAATTATCAGACTTCTGGATATGACGAAAGTCTCTTGCCTTAAAAAAATATGAATAACTTGCAAAAAACTCTTGTAAATCAAAAAAACTTATTTTATAATAAGTTTGTATTTGAAATTAATAAATAAATTTTATGAAATGAGGTATTAATTTATATGGGTGAAGACGAGGTAACGTTTTAACTTCTCAGTAATGAGAAGTTTTCTATTTTATTAAAGGTTTATTCTTTTTTTCTAATTCTGTTTCGTTAGAATTAGTTAAAATATCATAAAGAAATAGCGCTTTTTGTTCAATGATTTTTGTTTGACAATTATCTAAAGGAAGTAAAGGAGTAGTTATTTCTTTTTTTATCTTTTTTAAATAATCTTGTCCTTTTTTATTAAAACCTAATACTTTAATATATTCTAACTTTTGCGTATTATCTGTCTTTTTAAAATCAAGTAAAATATGAAGAAACATTCTTTTTATTTTATTATAAGTATAACGTTTAGTTTTTACTTGTTTGACTAATTCTTCTAAAGAGTTAGTCTTATTAATTATTTTTTTAACTCTATGTTCTATTCCTTCATCAACATCTAAATAAATACTTAAATCTTCACAGGTATTTATTTTATATTTTAAAAGAGTAAAATATAAATCTTCATTAACACTTTTAATATTTTTTCTAGCTACTTCTGGAAGATAGTTACTAATATCCTTTTTATTTTTTAATTTTTCTCGAATATTTGAAGCACTAATAATTTTATCATTACTTTTTAAGTCATGATAAGAACTTGTTCTTTTAATCGTTACAGGTTCAATATTTTTATTAATTTGGAAAATTGCCTTTAAATAAGAAATTGCTAAAAGGTCATTAGGATTATTAAAATTAAAATTAACATTTAAAGCTTTAGCTAAAGCTGTAGGATAATTATTTTTTTCTTTTAAATATTTTTTAACTCTATCTGTATACTTTTTATCCGTAAGTTCTATTTGGGCTATATTACAAAGCTCTTTTAAATTATTACTTTCACTACCAAACACAATGACATTTGCTTTTAGCTCATTTAATATTTCTACTGATTTATAGGCAAATGTATCTGCCGATTGAGCTCCGAAAATAGTAGGTAATTCAACTACTAAATCCACTTTATAATCTAAAGCAATACTAGTTTTTGCATATTTAGAAATGATTGATACTTCTGCTCTTTGAGAAAAGTAACCATTTAATACTAAAATAATCAAAGCATCAGGGTATAACTTTTTAACTTTATTAATATGATATATATGACCATTATGAAAAGGATTGTATTCACAAATAATTCCTACTACTTGCATAAAATCACCTAGATGTAGTTTAACATATTGTTTTATAGGTTGCAATTTGTTACAATTTAGATGGTGATTTTATGCAGATTGACTTAAGAAAACTATTATCTCAAGATGTCTTTTCGGTAGATGAAGAAGTAAATTTTTCGGAAGAATACTTTAAAAATACGGCGATTAAAAATTTAAAAAATATCCGAGTTCAAGGGGAAGTTTTATCGGGAATAGATAATGAAATAATTTTATCTTTAACTTTAAAGGGAATAATGGTTTTAGAAGATGCTTATTCTTTAGAATTATTAGACTATCCTTTTATTTCGCAAATTGAACAAACAATTGATAAAGATTATCTAAAAAAATCACAAAACAGTGAAAATTCACTTGATATTACGGAAATTTTATGGCAAAATATTGTATTGGAGGTCCCAATTAGCTACTCTAAAGATAAACAAGTTACTGCTTTAAGTGGTGAAGGCTGGGAACTAAAAGATGAAAATACTAAAAAAATAGACTCTAGGTTTGCAAAATTAACAGAGCTACTGGAAAAAGGGAAGGAGTGATTATATGGCAGTTCCATTTAGAAGAACAAGTAAAACTAAAAAGAGAATGCGTCGTACTCATTTGAAAAAATCAGTTAATGCTATGACTTCATGTCCAAAATGTGGAGAAACAATAATGCCACATCGTGCATGTACTAAGTGTGGTTACTATAAAGGTAAAGAAGTAATCAAAGGACAAGAAGAAAAAGAAGAAGAAACTAAATAGTCATCATGACTATTTTTTTTGTTTATATTAATTGATTATTTGTAAACTTAAGAGTAAAATTAAAGAGTACTCAACTATATATTTGGGTAAAAACAATAGCTCGCTTTTAGCGAGTTTTCCTTTTCAACCAAAACCCCAATGTGATTGATATTTGTTTTTACTACATAGTCTTTCCTCAAAAAAAGTATAGCATATATTTTTACATATTGCAAACAGCATTTGATAATATTTTTAATTTCTAATCATATGATATATTAGGTGATAGTATGAATAAAAAAGAAGAATTTAAACGTTTTGCCTCTTTTCATCCGGAGCTCGTAAAATATATTAAAAATGGTGATATGACTTGGCAAAAATTTTATGAAATATATGATATTTATGGCGAAGATAATAATGCTTGGAAAGAATATATAAATAATAACTCTACTGCTTCAAACAGTAGCCTTAAAGGTATAAGTGATATGGTTAAAAGCGTGGATATGGATAGCATTCAAAAACATATTAATACAGCGCAGAAAGCTTTAGGTTTTATTTCTGAACTTACCACTAAAAATCCTGCTTCAGCTTCAGCTGCTAAAGGGCCCATTTCGCCAAGACCCTTAAATAAATTTTTTGAGGATTAAGCCTATGCAAAAAAGTTTACAAATAAAATTTCAAGAAAATCCTAAAATGAAAGAGTTATTAAAACTAAATTCTTACTGGTATAAAGATTTAAATCGTAGTGCAAATAATTATAAAAAATTTGAAAATGCTATGAAAGATTTATATAAGCTTAGAACAACAGATAAATTAAGTGATGCTATAGAAAACATTGACTTAATAAGTAGCGTTTTAAATGTTTTAAACTGATAATCAAACTATTGACTTTGTCTTTTTTTATGTTATATAATTGTAGCATAAGGAGAGATATAAATGGGGAATAAAAAATTAAACAGAAAAGGTTTTACTTTGATAGAATTATTAGCAGTTATTGTTATTTTAGCTATATTGATTTTATTAGCTATGCCTAGTGTATTAAATATTATGGAAAATGCCAGATTTGGTGCGTTTAAAACTGAGGCTGAATCAATAGTTAAAGCGGCTCAGACGCAGTATGCTCAGGACTCGATTACTTCTTCTTTAGGTGGAAATAAATGTTACACTTTAGATGATATTGATGTTGATAATAAATCTGGAAAAGCAGCTAAAATTGATATTAAATCTACAACAGACCAAACAACAGGAAAAACTACGGTTAGTTATAAAATATCCTTCGATAATGGATCTTACAAGACTAAAAATGACGGAGTAGAATATGAAAAAATCAGTTCATTAAAATCTAGTGATGTGGATAAATCCGGTACTTCTTTAACATCATACAGTTGCTCCGGCAGCTAATAATAGCAAGTGTCAATCACTTGTTTTTTTCTACCATAAAATAAATAAATAATGGTATACTAATGATAGAGTGAATAAAAATATAGGAGTGATTATATGTTATGTCCAAGATGTAATAGTGAAAATGAATTAGGAGAGAAGTTTTGTCGTCATTGTGGTGCTCCTTTAGTTGATGAAGAATTATTCTTATCTGATAAAGAAAGAAAATTAAGAAAAAAAGAGAAGAAAAGACAAGAAAAATTAAAGAGAAAACAAGAGCAAAAAACTTATAGTATTAATGTTAAACAAGGCCCTAAAAAAACATATTCATTAAATGAGAAAGCGTATCGTCGTGACCCGGCTAGAATGGCGTTTAGTTTATTTAAATCATTAATTGTTTTAGTAATAATTATTATACTAGGATATTATTTAGGTGGTTATATTTTGAAGGTTGTTGCTGAAAAGACAGACCACTATAGTGCAGGTGGTACTAATGTAGCTTCAGTTAATTATGTTTTAGGAGACCGCCCGGTTAAGAAAGTAAAATATAGTTATGATAACGGTATTAAAGTAGAATATCAATTTGATGCCGTTGATAATAAAGGTGATGATTTAACAAAATATGTTTCTTATGTAATGGAACATAACAAGTTTTTAATAGAGGGAAATGAATTTAATCCTTCGACGGAAAACGGTAGTGTTAAATTATATGTTCAACCGACTACTTTAAATTCTGATAAAATTATTATGGAAATAAATTGGACAACTAATGCTTATTCGATAACTTTATATAAGCAAAAAAATATTTAGAACAAGTTTTTAAAAAGCTTGTTTTTTTAAAGGCTTTTTGAGATAATTTTACTGGTGGTAGTAATGTTAATAATTGGGTCACATGTTTCATTTGGTAAAACTCAATTAATGGGGAGTTTAAAAGAAGCCTTAAGTTATGGGGCAAATACATTTATGTTTTATACCGGAGCACCTACCAATACGGTAAGAAAACCAATCAATGATATTTTTACAACTGATGCGTATGAAATTATGAATGAAGAAGGAATAGATTTGCAAAATATAATTTGTCATGCTCCTTATATTGTAAATTTAGCTAATAGAAATGATGAAGATAAATATAATTTTAGTGTTAATTTTATTAAAGGCGAAGTAAGTAGATGTGAAAAACTGGGAATAACTAAATTAGTTTTGCATCCGGGAAGTGCAGTCAAGATTACCAGTGAAGAAGGAATAAATAATATTATAAATGGCTTAAATAGAATATTAACTCCAGAATGTAAAGTGCAAATTTTATTAGAGACTATGGCCGGAAAGGGCAGTGAATTAGGTTGTACAACCGAGCAGTTAAAACAAATTATTGATAATGTGACTAATAAAAAGTGTATTGGCGTTTGTTTAGATACTTGCCACTTAAATGATGCTGGTTATGATATGCAAAATTTTGAAGAATATTTAGATGATTTTGATAAGCAAATCGGTCTTGATAAAATTGGCTGTATCCATATTAATGATAGTAAAAATCCTAAAGCTTCGCATAAAGATAGACATGCTAATATAGGTTTTGGTTATTTAGGTTTTGACGCTTTAAATAACATTGTTTATAACCCGCGTTTAGAAAAGATACCTAAAATTTTAGAAACACCTTATATTGGCGATACCGATGAGTCAAAAGAACGTCTGTATCCACCTTATAAATTTGAAATTGAAATGTTTAGAAATAAAAAATTTGATAAAGAACTATTAAATAAAATTAGAAATTATTATAAAAACTAGGGGGGAATGTATTATGTACTATTATGTACCAATTGAACAAATAAAAAAAGGGCAGGATATCACTGATATCGATACGTATATGGGTCCTGCTCCTTATACAAGCGATTATACAGAAAATAGAATAATTCGTAATTTTTATGATTTCTGTCTTATTGTTTATTATAATAAAACTCATAATCCTGATACAGCAACAGAAATAATGACAGGTCAGCAAATACCGGTTTTGACTACGAGGGTTATTCTCAAAGAAGATGAAAGTGAAGAGATAAAATATCCTAATACGAAAGATATTCATACTTATATTCGTAATGCTTTAGTTACTTTAGAAAATAGAGAAATATATCCAGGTGTTTTTTCTAAACAAAACTGTTTAGGGGAAATGGACTATTGGCAAGCCAAACATATCTTAGAAGTATATAAAATTAGATATAAAAAAAAGCAACTTGAAAAAATTTTAGCAGAGTTATTTAAACAAGGTCAAGAAATATATTTTCAAGCTCAGCAAAGTTTAACTAAAGAATTAGAAGATAGTCAAAATCAAACTATTAATATTTTAAGATTAATTGATGAAATTGAAAAATCATCTTAATTTAAGAAAGGTTTAAATTTTTCGGAATACTCTTTAAAGAGTATTTTTATTTTGGCAAAATTATCTTCAGTATAATGATTTTTATAAGCATCTAAATTAAAGTTATCATAATTTTTAAATATATCTTGCCAATGATTTTTAATAAACGCATAAGTAAAATCAAGTTCACTATCACTTAAAACAATATTATGCATTAAAGCAAAGCTAGTAACTTGCTCTTTTGTTAATTTAGCAACATAATTTTTAATTAAATTGTCCATCTTTCACCTCTATCAATAATAGTATATGTGATTGTATACTTTTTTAGTATAAAAGAAATAATAATATTAGGTGATTTTATGCAAAGAATAAAAAAAATAAGTGCTTATTTTTTAGTAGCAGTTATATTTATGATAGCAGGAATTAAAATATATTCTTTAAATACCTTAAATAAAGAGTATTACACTAATTTATTAAATGCAAAGCAAGAGAAAATAATTACGCTAAGTTCTGCTCCTAGGGGACGTATTTTAGACCGCAATGGTAATATCTTAGTAGATAATATTGGAGTTAAAACAATTGTATATAAAAAAACAAATGGGATTACTACTAATGAAGAAGTAAAAATCGCCCAGAGTTTAGCTTCTATTATTAATTTAAATTACTCGGAAAAAGAAAAAGAAAATAAAGAGTATTATATCCTTTTACATAAAGAGCAAACTGATAAATTAATTACTAAAAAAGAAAAAGATAAGGTGCAAAATCGTAAACTTAAAACTAGTGATTTAGAAAAACTCAAATTAAAGCGTATTACTAAAGAAATGTTAGATGAACTTTCGGCGCAAGATAAGTTAGCAGCTCATATATATGCTTTAATGAATAAAGGTTATAAATATGAAATAAAAACAATAAAAAATGAAGATGTAACCGAAGAAGAGTATGCGAAAGTAATAGAAAGAAATATCAAAGGAGTAACAGGTAGTATTAGCTGGGAAAGGACTTATCCTTATGGTAAAGTTTTAAAAAATATTTTTGGCACAATATCTAGTAGTCAAACGGGACTTCCTAGCGAAGTTAAAAATGAATATTTGAAGAAGGGTTATAGTTTAAATGACCGCGTAGGTATAAGTTATTTAGAAAAAGAATACGAAGATTATTTAAAAGGGCAAAAAGCTACTTATAAAGTAAATGCTGATAATACTTTAACTTTATTAAATAAAGAAAAAAGAGGAAATGATTTAGTGCTTTCTTTAGATATAAATTTACAGATGGATATTGAAAAAATCATGGAAGAAAAAATCCTAGCCGGCAAAAAATTACCGAATACGGAATATTATAATCATGCTTATGTCATAGTTAGTAATCCTCAAGATGGTTCTATTGTAGCTTTTGCTGGTAAAAGATTATTAGAAAATACTAAAGATTTTGAAGATATCAATCAAAATATCATAACTTCGGCTTATACTATGGGTTCAGTAGTTAAAGGAGCATCTCATACAGTAGGGTATCGCTATAATTTAATTGAACCGGATAAAAAGTTAGTAGACTCTTGCGTTAAATTACATTTTGTTCCCGAAAAGTGCTCTTTTAAAAGGTTAGGAGTTTTAACAGATATTACCGCCTTAAAATGGTCAAGTAATTATTATCAATTTTTAACAGCGATAAAATCTACAGGTAAAACATATCATTATAATATGGATTTAAAAGCTACAGCTTTAGATTTTAAAAGATATCGTGATACTTTTGCTGAGTATGGCTTAGGAGTTAAAACTAATATTGACCTGCCTAATGAGCAAATTGGTTTAATTGGTTCTAAAGTTGCCGATGACCTACTTTTAAATCTAAGTATTGGCCAGTATGATACTTATACTCCTATTGAACTTGTGCAATACATAAACACTATCGCCAGTAACGGTCAAAGAAAAAAACTTAGTTTAATGCAAAAAATTGTTAGTGAAGATGGTCAAGTTTTGAAAGAAAATACCGGAGAAGTTTTAAATAAAATAGAGATGGATGAATATTATTTTTCGCGTATTAAAGAAGGCTTTAGAGAGGTTATAGATGGAGGTACAGGAAGAGGATATACTGATTTAAAATATAACCCGGCGGGAAAAACCGGGACTAGTGAATCATTTTATGATAGTGATAATGATGGGACTGCTGATGTTAAAACAATTACTATGTCTTATGCCATGTTTGCTCCTTTAGATAACCCAAAATATAGCTTAGTCGTTATTTCTCCTCATGTTTCTCATGAAAATGGTAAAACCGAATATACTGCTTATATAAATAAACACATTAGTACAGAAGTTTCGAAAATTCTCTTTGAAAATTATTAATAGTTTGATATAATAAGTTTGCGTTTATTTAAAGGAGGGAAGTATTATGGCTAAAAATGAAAATAGAAATGATGTAGGACTTAAATGTAGTGAATGTAAAAATGTTAACTATTTTACAAGTAAAAATAAGAAGAATACTCCAGAAAAATTAGAACAAAAGAAATTTTGTAAACATTGTCGTAAGACAACTATTCATAAAGAAGTAAAATAAGACAAGGAGGTTTTGCAGATGAAAAGTGCATTATTAAAATATAAAGAATTATTATTAGGTAGTAGGAATGTTATGGCTATTGGTAATAGTTGCTTTTTTGACGATACTAAAAAATATGCTCAATTATATCCTATGAAAGATACAGTTAAACAAGCAAATTATCAAAGTAATACGCAAGGATATACTAGAAAACGTATTAATCGTAAAATGTTAAGAAAGTAATAGTTTATTAAATAAACGTTGCCAATAAAAATGAGGTGTGATTATGAATATTAATATTAATGATATTAAAAATGGAATGACAGTTTTAATTGATGGTAATCTATGTTTAATTCAAGAATTCCAACACGTTAAACCAGGTAAAGGTCCAGCTTTTGTCCGTATTAAATTAAAGAATTTAAAAACTGGTTCAATAGTTGAAAATACTTTTAATACCAATATAAAAATTGAAAGAGCTCATGTTGACCGTAAGAAAATGCAATTTTTATATGCGGCTGGAACAAACTATGTGTTTATGGATACAGAAACTTATGAACAAGTAGAAATTCCAGAAGAAAAATTAGAAGATGAAAAAAAATTCTTAAAAGAAAATTTAGAAATAGATATTTCTTATTATGAAGGAGAGATTATTGGCATTACTTTACCAGAAAAAGTAGAATATGAAGTAGTTGAAACTTTTGATGCTACAAAAGGAAATACTACTAACAATGCTATGAAAGATGCAACTATTGAAACTGGTTATGTTGTTAAAGTTCCACTATTTATTACAAATGGTGAAAAAATAATTATCTCTACTAAAGATGGAAAATATTCTTCAAGAGCTTAAAACTTTAAGTTCTTTTTTTAAAAATTTATAGACAAACAAATGTTTCTATTTTATAATTTAGAAGGAGGATATATGAAAAATAAAATAAAAGCTAAAGAAAGTATTGAATATATAGTAATTGATAATTATATAAATGCCAACTCAAGACCAACTTTAAACCTTCTTAAAAACAAAGTTAAAAATCATTTAAAAAATATTAAAGATAATTTAGTAAATGAAAGCACTGGCTATAAGGCACGAATTAATAATAAAAGTATTGGGAAAATGATATTTCCAGCTCCTTATTTTAATCCTTTTTCGAAAGAATATGTTGCGAACTTAAATGCTTTATTACAGGTAAAAGAACTTTTTCAAAAAGCAATATATATTGATACTTTAAAAATGATGAAAGATAAAGATAAAAAAGAAAAATTTCATCATTTTGTCGCTCCTTTAATTATGAATAAACAAAGATATCGGGTTTTAATAACGGCGTGTCAAAAAGAAAATTCTAGTTATTTATACATTTTAAACACAAGTGTTTTTTTAGAAGAAATGCCTTTTTTAGGTAAAACAATTAAAGTGCAAGATTTAGTTAACAATATTAAACTTTATAATTACAAAGAGCAAGACTATGAATATTACGATGTGGAACGCATGCGCAAAGAGAATATTATTAAAGAGCAAAAGCCAAAATATTCCGGTTGCTAAAATAAGATATAATGCGCTATAATTAAAGAGGATGTGATAAAGATGAAAAAAAATGGTTATACGGCAATTGATTTATTAATTGTTATTGTGGTATTTGGGGCTATAACATTTTTTACAATTTCCAAAGTATCTTATGCTTTAAGTGATGATAAAAGTGAAGTCTATAATTTAGAAGTAAAATATATAGAGCAACAAGCTAGAGCTTATGGGAATACGAAAATAGAAGAAATTAAACAAAAAAGTACTACTGTTACAGTTGACCATTTAATAAATGAACATTTCTTAGACCCAGATGATGAATCTAACAATATTTATGACCCTCGTGATAAAACCGAAACTTTAAATAATAAAAAAGTTAAACTTACATATGATGAAAAAAATAATGAAGTAAAAGCTAAATTTCAAGACTAATTTCTAGTCTTTTTTTAGAAGGGAAGAAAATTATGGCTATAACTAAAACTAAATTTATAAACTATACTAGATGTAAAAGATATGTTGCTTTAGATGAACTGCATCTTCAAAAGTTAATGGCTGATGTAGATTATGATGAGTATGTGGCAGAAGAACGCGAAGAAAAACTGCAAGAGTTGCTGGGAGGCATGTACGAGAATGATGAAGAAGGCCATGAAAATGATTTAATTGATAGAGAAAATCGTTATTTAGAGGTTATGATGCCATATTATAAAGAAATTGAAAAATTAGTAGGGGATTATGTCTCTGAACATTTTCCTGGTAAAACTGTTTACTCAAATGATAACTTTAGTCAAGAGTGTTTTGATTTTAATGATAAAGGTATTAAATATCTTTGTTATATTGATATTTATAATGAAGATAAAGATAGAGTTAATATTATTGAAGTAAAAGCTACAACAACTAATAAATTCATGTCCTTAAAATCTAATAATCCTAAACAAGATAAATATTCCATTTTTTTAAAGAAAAATAATATCTTATATTTAAAAGATGAAATAGAGGGGTATGATATTACTGCGGAAATGCCTTTAAAAAATTATGAAAAACAAAGAGCCAAACTTTTTGACCGTTATGGAGTGGGGAAATATGTTTATGATTTGGCGGTCCAAAGATTTATAATAGAAGGTGAATATAAACAGAGTAATAATGCAGATAAGTTAGCTAATATTCATTATTACTTAGGAGTTTTAAACCATGAATATGTTTTTGATGGTACTTACAAAGATGGTAAACAAGTATTTAATCCTGATAACAATGGTAATGAAATTGTAACCTTAATTGATTTGACTAAAATAACTGAGGAGTTACAACCCTATGTTCTAAGCGATAAAGAAAAGCTAGAGCAGTATATTAAGCAAATGGATGCTTCTAGTTGCCCTTTAGGTAAGGGGTGTGAATATAAAAAACAAACTCAATGTAAATATTTTAATCAAATATGTGGAAAAATTATTCCTCCCAAAAATTCTTCTTTAGCTTATAAAAGAAATGGCTTTGGTTTTAAAGATGAAATGGGGAATAATCATAAAGGTTTAGATTTAATTAATGAAGGCTATATTAATATGCTTGATATTCCAGAAAGTTGGATAAAATCCGAAAATCATCGTATTCAAAGAGACTCATTAATAGCTAATAAGCAATTTATTGATAAAGACAAAATAAAAGTTATGTTAAGTAAAATTGAATATCCTATTTATCATTTGGATTTTGAGACTTTTCCTTGTCCAATTCCTCGTTTTAAAGGGGAAACCCCTTATATTCAGTCTCCTTTTGAATTTAGTTTACATATTGAAAGAAAGCCAGGCGTCTGTGATAAAGAAAAAGATAATTTTGTATTTTTGGCGAAAGACCACACGGACTGTCGCCCGCAAATGATAGAAGCAATGTTAAAATATATGGACCCTGATAAAGGCACTTTATTTGCACAAAACGTTGCTTTTGAAAAAGGACGTATAAAAGAGCTTGCTAACATCTTTCCAGAATATAAAAAACCTTTGATGAAACTTTATAATAGGGGCTTTGATTTATTATGGCTTTTGGATACTAATAGTAAAATGTATAAAGAATTAGGTTATAGTGAAGATGAGGCTAAACGCATGAATTTTTATGATAAAAGTATGAGTGGTTCTTTTTCTATCAAGAAAACCTTGCCGGTTTTTACTGATTTAAAATATGATAATTTAGAAGTGCGAAATGGAACAATGGCTATAATTGAATATGCCTCATATCCCTATATGAGTAAAGAAGAATTTAAACTTAAATATCAAGCTTTGATAGATTATTGTCAGCAAGATACTTGGGCCATGGTTGCAATATTAGATAGTTTAAGAAAAAAATTAGAAATCCAAAAAGTATAACAATTGTTATATTTTTTTTAATAAAGGAAAAAATAATAAAGGTGATTAGGTATGCCTTTAAATAATAGTTCCATTAATTTTGGAATGGTTTATATTCCAATTAGTTATACTTCTCTTTTAAAAAATAATGATATTGACTTTCATATGCTTGATAAAAATTCTTTAAAAAGAATTAGGTATAAAAAAGTAACTGAAGATAATGAAAATAAAGAAATTTTAAATAAAGATATTGTTAAAGGCTATGAATATGCGGAAGACAAATATGTTATTTTTGATAATAAAGATTTTGAGAAACTAAAGACCGAAAAAGATAAAAGTATAACTATTGAAAAATTTGTTGATATCGAAAGTATTGACCCTATTTATTATGATAGACCCTATCTTATAAATACTAAAGGAGCAGAGCATGCGTTTTATTTATTAGCTAAAGCTATGGAAAATAAGGGCAAAGTAGGAATTGCCACAACTGTTATTGGACAGAAAGAAACCTTAGTTATAATAAGAAGTAAAGATGGCCATTTATTTTTAAATACTTTATTTTTTTATGATAATTTAAAAGATATTGACGTTTTAAACCCGCAGGATAAATTTAGTTCCGCAGAATTAAAGATGGCAGAAACCTTAATTGATAACATGAGTGGAAAATTTAATCCTAAAGATTATAAAGATATGTATAAAGAAAAATTACTAGAAGCAATTGATAAAAAAATAAGAGGAAAGAAAATAACTAAACCTAAAGAAGAAAAAAATAAAAAAATTAGTAATTTAATGGATGCCTTAACAGAAAGTATTAAAGCAACTAATAAAAAAGGAAAGAAAAAATGAAAGATATATTTACTCAAAAAAATGTTTTGCCTATGCTTTTAAAACAAACAAAACCTTTTGATAATGCCCGTTATCTTTATGAAATGAAGTTTGATGGTTATCGAGCTATTGTCTATTTAGCCAAAGATAAAACTGTTATTAAAAGTCGAAATAATAATGATGTTACAAATTTATACCCAGAATTAAAAAATCTTTATAAATGCACTAAAGAAAAATGTATTTTAGATGGCGAGCTTATTGTAATGGGCGAAAATGGACCTGATTTTTTTAAAATGCAAAAAAGAGGCAGAATGAAAAATCAAACTAAAATAAAAGAAGCTATGATAGATAATCCCGTTATTTATGTCGCATTTGATATATTATATTATAATAATAAAGATTTAACTGATACTCCTTTAATTAAAAGAAAAGAATATTTAAAAAAATATATTAAAGAAAATGATAATTTAATTATTTCAAAGTATATTATAAAGGGTGGAACAAAATTATTTAAAGAAATAAAAAAACAAGGTTTAGAAGGCGTAGTTGCTAAAAAAATGGATAGTCCCTATATTATAGGGAAAAGAACTGATTTATGGGTTAAATTTAAAGCCGTAAAAGAGAAAGATTTTTTGGTATTAGGCTATAAAAAAATTAATAATGTAGTTAAAACTATTGTAGTAGGTATGGAAAAAAATAATAAATACATCTCTTACGGAGAAGTTAATTTACCTAATTTTTTAGACCAGAAATTTATTGATAATTATGCTAAGCAAAATATAAGTCCATCTAAGATATTGCCTTTAGAAAATATTATATGGTTAAAGCCCAAATTAAAAGCTACCATTAGATTTAAAGAAATAACAGCCAATAATAACTTAAGACATGCCGTGTTTATGAAATTTGTTGACTAATATTTATAAGTGTATTAAAATAAGCCTACATCTAGGGGGTATGTCTGGTGATAATTAACAAAGACCTTAACCTTGATAGATTGAAGGTAGTTGATGGCGGCACAGAGGGATGTATTTTAAAATTTCGTCCTGGTAAAGTTATTAAAGATTTTCGTGATTGGTGGCATTGGGATGAATATTCTTTTAAAGCTTTAAATAATAAACTGATAAAATTAATAATTTTAAAAGAAATGAACTTAAAAACTCATCCTAAAATATATAACTTTTATTATTCTGAATATTTTTCTAATCTAGTTATGTATGCCTATGTCATGGAGTATTTACGCTCTAACTATATCTTTAGTATCCTTGATGATTGCTTTGATGTAAGATTTAATTTAGTTTCATTAATTATAAATTCTATTTTAGAAGATAATCAAAAAGGTATTTATAACTTTGATATTAGTCGTCGTAATCTATATATAAGTAAAAAGGGACAGTTAAAATATTTTGATATAGATAATTTTCAAGTCCTAGACTATCCTACAGATATTTATACAGTAAGTATGGAAGATTTTATTAGTAAAAAAGATAATCAAAATTTATATTTAATGCAAAATTTTACTTTCTTTTTAGCCATTATGAATATTTTGTTTAACTATGATTTTCGTGATTATAACCATGTAGAAAATATAAAAAGGCAATTAATAAAAGAAAAATTTGATGATAAATTATTAGCTAAATTTTTAAATATAATAGAAGGTAAGCAAGAGGATATTCATGAAGTTTTAGCTTTAATTAAAGAAAATAAAATCCAAAAATAAATTTAAATGAGGTATTGACATGATAAAAAATAAAAGAATTAAAACTTTAGAGTTATATGAAATCGGAGTAGGCTATGAGTCAAGAGTTTTTCAATATGGAAGAGGTAAGGCATTAAAAGATTTTAGATTTAATAATTACTGGCAGAAGAAAAATTTGTCTATTTTAAAAAATAAAAAGAATAAATTAGAAATTTTAAAAAATTTAAATCTCCCATATTATCCTCAAATATTCGATTTTTACTATGCTGTTTATTTTGATGAGGAAGTATTTTATGCGTACACTATGAAATATTTATGGCAAAAATATAATGGCTTAAATCTAAGTTTACTAAATTTTAGAAATCAGTTATCTTTTTATGAACAAATAGATATAATTAAACAGGTTATTAATATAATTGAGCATCTTAATGAGCAGGGAATATATGTTTTTGATATTAAATTAGAAAATTTATTTTTAAATATTAATAAACAATTAAATATTTTAGATACGGATAACTTTGAGGTTTTAAATTATTCTAATGATGTAAATACTTTAATAATGCGTGATTTTATTAAGCAAAATCAAATAACAAATCCTGTTTTAAAACAAAAATTTGCTATTTTACTCTTGATTGTTGATTTATTATTTAATACGCAATTAGAGGGTGACAGTCTTAATTTTATGAAACATTTTTTAGCTTCTCATATGATTAATCCAGATTTTTTTGATAAAGCAGATAACATAATAAGTGGCCAAGATGAAGATATAAATGAAGTTGTGGCTTTAATTAAAAAAGAAGATATTATCAGAATTTAATTGCATTTTTTAAAATATATTTATATAATAAAAGAGAAATGCAAAGAACTAGAGGAGTAGGTAATTATCTTTTGGCAAGAGAGTTAGTGGTTGGTGAAAACTAATAAAAGAAATTATTGAAGGTAGCTAGGGAGCAGGGTATTTGAAAGTAAGTAAAATATCACGTTAGTAACGTTAAAACAAAGAGGCAAATTTATTTGTAAATTAAGGTGGTACCACGCTTGAAAGCGTCCTTTAATGGTGCTTTTTTTATGGGAGGAAAGATTTATGTTAGACAAAAAATATAATCATTTAGAAGTTGAAAAAGGAAAGTATGAAAATTGGAAAGAAAAAGGATATTTTAAAGCTGGAGATAAAAGCAAAGATGCCTTTTGTATTGTTATACCTCCTCCTAATGTTACTGGTAAATTACATTTAGGTCATGCTTGGGATACAACATTACAAGATATTATTATTCGTTTTAAAAGAATGCAAGGATATGATGCTTTGTGGCTTCCCGGAATGGACCATGCCGGTATAGCTACACAAGCTAAGGTAGATGCACGTCTTAAAGAGGAAGGAATTAAACCTCGTGAACTTTCTAGAGAAGACTGGCTTAAACATGCTTGGGATTGGAAACAAGAATATGCCGATAGTATTCATGCCCAATGGGCTAAGTTAGGTTTATCCTTAGATTATGATAGAGAAAGATTTACATTAGATGAGGGATTAAATAAAGCTGTAAGGAAAGTATTTGTTGATTTATATAATAAAGGTTTAATTTATCAAGGGGAAAGAATTATTAACTGGGACCCTGTGCAAATGACTGCTTTATCTAATGAAGAAGTTATCTATAAAGAAGATAAAGGAGCTTTTTATCATATTAAATACTATTTAGAAGATAAAAGTATGTATTTAGATGTTGCAACAACAAGACCAGAAACTTTATTTGGCGATACAGCTGTCGCTGTTAATCCGGAGGATGAACGATATAAACATCTAATCGGCAAGAAAGTTATATTACCAATAGTTAATAAATTAATTCCTATTGTAGCTGATGAACATGCTGACCCAGAATTTGTAACAGGTGTAGTAAAAATAACTCCGG
>CANQNZ010000007.1 GCA_947625365.1 uncultured Bacilli bacterium
TAGGTTATAATGTATCTGCTGGTTCAAGCTTAAATATTAAAGTAGCAACTGCTAAAGAAAATGAAACTTCTGGTAATGATGTAACTGTACCAGATGAAGAAAATGTTTGTGAAACTACAGGATTATGCTAATGAATGGAAAAATTATTAAAATTATTAGCAATCTTTATACCGTTAAAGTAGGTAATAAAGAATATGATTGTAAAGCAAGAGGAAAGTTTCGAAATGATAAAATTACTCCTTTAGTAGGAGATAATTGTGTTATTGATACCGAAAATAATTATATCTTATCGATAGATGAAAGATATAATTTCCTAAAGCGTCCGGCCGTAGCTAACGTTGATTATGCTATCATTTTAACTAGCATTAAACAGCCGGACTTGTCTTTAAATTTGCTAGATAAAATGCTTAGTATTGTTTTATTAAATAAAATAAAACCTATAATTTGTTTTTCTAAGTTAGATTTAGCAACTAGGCAAGAGAAAAAAATGGTCAAAAAGTTAAGCAAATATTATCGCCAAATGGGAATAGTTGTACTAAATAATAATCAGATAAGTAAGCTTAAAAAAATGCTAAAGGGAAAAGTAGTTGTATTAACAGGTCAAACCGGGGCAGGAAAATCTTCTTTATTAAATAAGATTGATAAGTCTTTAGAACTTAAAACCGGAGAAATATCTAAAGCACTAGGTAGAGGAAAACATACTACACGTCATGTAGAACTTTTTGAAACATCAGGATGTTTTCTAGTAGATACGCCAGGTTTTTCCGCTTTAGATTTAAATGATTTTTCCCAAGAAGAAATTAAGTCTACTTTTCTAGAGTTTAATTTATACCCATGCCAATTTCCTGATTGTATGCATATTAATGAGCAAAATTGTGCGGTAAAAGAGGCTACTTGCCATAAAAAAATTTTGCAGTCTCGTTATGATAATTACAAAAGTTTTATTAGTAAGAAGTGAGAAAATGAAAGTATCAGTATCTTTTTTAAAAAGAAAAGAAAGTTTAACGGAAACAATCAAAAAAATTGAACAAACAGATTGCGATTATATTCATGTTGATGTCACAGATGGTCTTTTTGTTCCTGAAAAAACAGGGGATATTCCTAAGTATTTGCAAAATACTTCTAAAAAGTTAGATGTACATTTAATGTGTGCTCATCCTTTAGAATATATCAATATTTATAAAAATTTAAATGCAGAATATATTACTATTCAAGTAGAAATTAATGAGGATAAAGAAAAACTTTTAAAAATAATTAAAGAAGCTAATATTAAAGTAGGATTAGCTTTAAATCCTGAAACACCATTAACAGAAATTTTGCCTTATTTGCCTTATGTAAATCAAGTATTAGTAATGAGCGTTCAGCCCGGTTTAGGTGGGCAACCATTTCAAACCCCAGCGATAGCTAAAATAAAAAAGTTAAATCAAATTCGGCAAGAGAATAATTACTCATTTATTATTAATGTAGATGGGGGAATAAATGAGCAGACTATTAAACTTTTAAATAATATCGGTTTAGATATGTGTGTTTCCGGCTCTTTTGTTTGTTTAGCTGATGACTATCAAAAACAAATCAATAAATTACGTTAAAAAAAGTTACCAATTGGTAGCTTTTTTACATTTTTAAAGAATAAGTAAGTTCTTTAGAGGCATTTTCCACTTCGGTTGCCATACATAAATATTTGGAAGTCAGTGCAGCACAAACCGTGATTACACCACAAACCGCTGCGTTAAAAGCCATATTTGTTATAGGGTTATCACAAGGTTTAAAAATTAAAATTCCTCCAGTTAGTAAACCTCCTATAATTCCACTCATTAATGATGTTTCTAAACAATTTGCTTTCATCCATTCTAAGGTTTGTAAAGATGATTTAAGACCATGAACGTCTTTTTCTTGAAATTGTTTTTTTATTTTTTCAAATTCTTGTTGCACATCACTATTATTATAAAATGTATTAAGTGCATTTTCCATTTGTTTAGAATATTCTAATTGTTCAATATTTTCTGGCATAAAAATTCCTTCTTTCAAATTTATGTGAATATATTAAAAAAGAAAACATCAGTTGTCAAATAAAAACTGCTTTAAGCAGCTTTTTTTGTTTCTCTTGCAGTGACTCTAACACTTTTACCATTAATTTTTTTCTTTTGAAGATTTGGTTTCTGTTGCGTTTTAGTAGCGTTTAAAGCATGTGAACGTTTATTTCCAGTTAAAGGTTTTTTGGTTGTTACTTTTTTTGCCATTTTATCTCCTCCTTTTTAACTAATTCCTCTAAGACTTTATCATAAATAAGCGGATAAGTCAATTTTATGTTACAATATTTTATGTGATAAATATGAATTTAATAAAAAATAAATGGTTAAAAAAAGATTATAAAGATTTCCAGACATATTTAAAAAGTTTAAAAGATGAAAAATATTTACAATTTAATCAAAAGATAATTACGAGCAAATATAAATTTATAGGAATAAGACTGCCTATACTTCGAAAGATAGCCAAAGAAATTTTAAAAGGAAATTGGGAAAGTTTTATTCAGGTAAGTGAAAATATTTATTATGAAGAAGTAATGCTTAAAGGTTTTGTTATTGCGGGTATAAAAGATATCAATAAATTAAAAGATTATATTAATTCTTTTGTTTTACTAATTGATAACTGGGCTATTTGTGACTCTTTTTGTAGTAGTCTTAAAATTATTAAAAATAAAAAAGAAGAATTTTGGAATTTTTTTAATGAATTTTTAGATGATACAGCGGAATTTAAAGTAAGAACTTTCTTAGTTGTTTTGATAAATTATTATGTAGAAGAAAAATATTTAGCAAAAATTTTCTTAATATGTCAAAGACCATTAGCGGATAAATACTATGTGAATATGGCCGCCTCTTGGTTAATTGCCGAATGTTATATTAAATATCCAGTTCAAACTTATGATTTTCTTCAAAAAGCCCATTTAAAAAAATTTGTTTTTAATAAATCAATTAGTAAGATTAATGACTCATATCAGGTAAGTAAAGCAGATAAAGAAAAGGTGCAGAAGCTAAAAAATATGTTGTAAATAGTAAAATTTTCGCTGACTTTATTTGCTTATTTGCTTTTACTTTGGTAAAATGAGGGTGTACTAGAGGTGATAAAATGCCAAAGCAATCTGCTAAGGAAACATTGCAGGAAGTTTATACCATACTAACCGAGGGTAATTATGATGCTATTAGCCAATTAGTTGGTTATTTAAATAGTGGAGACCCGGGGTATGTTTCTAGTTACAAAGGCGCCCGAGAAAAAATTATTGCCCTTGACAGATATGCACCTATTGAGATTATGCTAAAGGAATTTTTAAAGAAATAATGCGCTGTTTAGGACTGGATTTAGGCACTAAAACAGTAGGAGTAGCAATCAGTGATAAAACTAATACTATTGCTACGAGTTTAAAAGTAATTAGATATTCTGATGATACAAAGGACCAAATGCTTGAAGAAATTTGCGATTTAATAGATAAATATCAAATTACTCATGTTGCTTTAGGCCTTCCTAAAAATATGGATAACTCTTTAGGTTTTGCTAGTCAAAGAAGTTTGGACTTTAAAAAAGAATTAGCCAGTAAGTGTGATGTCAAAATTGAACTTGTTGATGAAAGATTAACAACCATTCAGGCCGAAAATATTTTACTCGATGCTGATATAAGTCGTCAAAAACGTAAGAAAGTTATTGATGGACTTGCTGCTACGATAATACTAAATACATATTTAAGAATGAAGGGAAAATAAAATGAAAGAAGAAAATGAAAATCAAAATATTTTAACATTGGTAAACGATAAAGGAGAGCAAATAACTTGCGAAGTTTTATTTACATTTGATAATGATAAAAATAAACAAAGTTATATTGTATATACTGATAATACAGTAGATGAAACAGGTAGTACTAAAGTGTATGCTAGTATTTATGACCCAAGCGGAAAGGATAAAACATTAAAACCAATTGAAACAGAAGAAGAATGGGCTTTAATCGAAAATATTTTATCTTCTATTCAAGAAAAAGTTGATGCAGAAAGTGAAAGTGAACAATGAAAAAATTAGTAGTTGGATTAGTTGCTGTTTTTATCGCTTTAGGCATTTTACTTGTTAGTCTATATTTTTATTTTTTAACTCCTATAGATAAAAATAATTCTAAAAATGTATCATTTGTTGTCAAAAGCGGAGAAAGTGAAAAGCAAATAATTGATAATTTAAAAACTGCTGATTTAATTCGTAATAAGTATGCTACATATATTTATAATTTTTTAAATAGAGATTATACTTTTAAAGTTGGCACATTTACTTTGAAAAAAAGTATGAGTGTTAGTCAAATATTTAAGACATTAGATAGTGGTAAAACTAAAGAACAAAAAGGAATAAATATCACTTTTAAAGAAGGAAAAAGATATACAGATTATATTAAACAAATAACTAAATCTTTAAAAATTGATGAAGCAGATTTCGAAAATCTTATGGCAGATAATGATTATTTAAAAAGTTTAATTGATGATTATTGGTTTTTAACTGATGATATTTTAAAGGAAGATATATATTATCCTCTAGAAGGTTACTTATTTCCTGATACATACAATTTTTTAGAAAATACATCCGCTAAAGATGTGCTAAAAACTATATTGGATAACACGGAAAGTAAGTTAGCTTCTTATAAAAAAGATATGGAAAATAATGATTATAGCATTCATGAACTTATGACTTTAGCTTCTATTGGAGAATTAGAAGGAAAAGATGGAAGTGACCGAGCTGGTATTGTAGGAGTATTTATTAATCGTATTAATATTGGTATGACTTTAGGAAGTGATGTTACTACTTATTATGCTACGCAAAAAACTTTTAAAGATAATCTAACTGCTGATGAGTTAAATGAATGTAATGCTTATAATACGCGAGGCACATGCTTTAAAGGTTTACCTGTAGGGCCAGTGTCTAATCCCGGTATAGAAGCAATTGAGGCCGCTGTTTATCCGGAAGATAACGATTATCTATTCTTTGTTTCTGATAAAAGTGGTAAAATATACTTTAGTAAAACAAATGCCGAACATGAACAGCAAGTGGCTGATTTAAAAAATAGCGATAATTGGTATGTTTATCAGTAAAACAATATAATAATAGTAGAAAGAGTGAAGAAAAGTGAAACAATTTATAGAAGAAATGGAAGAATATGCCAGAAATAAAAATGTTCCTATCATTGAAAAAGAATCCATAACTTTTATTATGAAATATATTAAATTAAATAATGTTAAAAATATATTAGAAATTGGTTCCGCCATTGGTTATTCCGCTATTTTGATGGCTAGTGTAGCTGAAGATGTTAAAGTAACTACTATTGAGCGTGATGAAGCGCGTTATATGGAATGTTTAAAAAATGTTAAAAAATGTGGAATGGATAAAAAAATAACGGTAGTTTACCAAGATGCCTTAGAAGTAAACTTAACTGAAAAAATTGAATATGATTTAATCTTTATTGATGCAGCTAAAGGACAATATACTAAGTTTTTTGAAAAGTTTAAATATTTTTTAGCGCCAAAGGGAATTATTATTACAGATAATTTAAAATTTCATGGTTACGTAGGAAGCAAAAAGAAAATTGAAAGTAAAAATTTACAAGGCTTAGTTAAAAAAATAGAGAAATATATAGTATTTTTAAAAGAAAATCCCGAATTTGATACAAAGTTTTATGATGTTGGAGATGGACTTTCCGTCAGTGTAAAAAAGGATACTCGCTAAATTAGCGAGTTTTTAACTACCTTCTAAACTTAATTTACTTTACATATATTTTTGTGTTAAGATATTTTTGATTGGAGGCTTAGTAGATGAAAAAAGGTTTAACTGTTTATCAAATAGCGTATATCTGTCAAGGTGAAGTTTTTTCTGGTAATAAAGATGTTGTATGTCAAAATTTTGTGAAAGATACAAGAGAAATAAAACCAGGTGATACTTATATAGGTATTAAAGGGGCAACATTTGATGGAAATTCTTTTTATGAAGAAGCCTTTTCTAAAGGGGCAAACTGTTGCATTTTAGAAAAAGAATATATTAAGAAAAATAATATTTCCGTAAAAAAGCCAATTATAGGGGTAGATAATACTTTAGAAGCGTTAAAAAATATTGCTTTATATAAACGAAATAATTCTATGGCTAATGTTATCGGTGTTACAGGAAGTGTTGGTAAAACTTCAACTAAAGACATGATTTATAGTGTAGCCAAAACTACTTTTAAAACTTTAAAGACTGAGGGTAATTATAATAATAATATTGGTCTTCCTTTAACTTTAATGCGTCTTAATGATGAAGAAGTAGCTATTCTGGAAATGGGAATGAACCATTTAGGAGAGATTGATTATTTAACTAAAATTGCTAAACCTCATATTAGCGTTATAACTAATGTTGGTACAGCTCATATTGGTATGTTAGGCTCTAGAGAAAACATTTTAAAAGCTAAACTAGAAATAATTAATGGTATGGATAGTAATGGCATATTAATAATTAATAATGATAATGACCTACTACATGAATATAAAAAAGCGGCTTCATCTGTAAATATTGTTACAATAGGAATTGAAAATCCTAGTGATTTTATGGCAACTGATATCGTTTTAAATGAAACCTCTTCAACTTTTAAAATAAAATACCAAAATAAAACCTATAATATTTATGTGCCTGTAGCAGGAAGAGTATTTATTTATAATAGTTTAATTGCTTTTGCCATAGGAATGCTTTTAGAAATTAATCCTGCTAATATAATTGAAGGAATAAAAAACTTTGAACTAACTAAAAATAGAATGGAATATTTTAAAATAGATGATGATATTACAATTATTGATGATGCTTATAATGCTTCAGTCGACTCAATGAAATCATCAATAGAAGTTTTAAGTAAATATAAAAATCGAAAAATTGCCGTATTAGGCGATATGTTAGAACTTGGCGATTATTCGCAATCACTGCATGAGCAAGTAGGAGATTATGTAGCCCAAAGTAATATTGATATTTTAATTACGGTAGGAAAACTTGCAAAATTTATTGCTTTACGTGCTCAAACTAAAGAGAGTAAAACGCAAATTTATTCATTTTTAAGTAATGAAGAGGCATTAACAAAAATAAAAAAATTATTACAAAAAGATGATGTTGTTTTATTTAAAGCTTCTAATGGTATGCATTTTAAGGAAATAATTGAAAAATTAAAATAATATAAAGAAGGGTAGTAAATGAATGCAAAAATTATTGTAAATATTAAAAATGCAAAGGAAATTAAAGAATATCAAAATATAGGTATTCAAAATTTTTTAGTGCCTCTTGCTGATTTTTGCGTAGGTTATGATGAACTTACGGTAGAAGATATTAAAACAATTAAAAACGATTTTTATCTTTTAATTAATCGAATTTTACCCTATGAAGATTTAGAAAAATTAAAAAGTATTTTTGCTAGTCTTAATAATAATTATTTAAAGGGAGTTTTTTTCGAAGATTTAGGGGTTTTAGAGTTAATAGACGAATTAAATCTAAAATGGGAAAAGATTTATTTTCCTAACCATTTTGGCACTAATTATGCATCTATCAATGCTTTTTTTAAGCGAGGTATAGACAGTATGCTAGTGGCAAATGAACTTACCAAAGAAGAAATAGAAGACATTTTAGATAATGTAAATAAAGATGTAATATTACACGTTTATGGTTATAATCAAATAATGTATTCTCGCAGAAATTTAATAAGTAATTTTAATAATGAGTTTGATATAAATTTACCTTTAGAAAATACCATAACAGAAAAAGTTACTAAAAAGATATTAAAAATAAAAGAAAATCAATATGGCACAGTAATCTTTGATGAAAATATTTATAATAATTTAGAGTTATTAAAGCTAGCAAATCATGTTAAGTTTTATTATATTAATACTAGTTTTTTAACTGTTAAACAGATAATGCAAGCTTTAATGAATAAAAGGCAAGCAGATAATAATAGCTTTTTAAATAAAAAAACTATTTATAAAATTGGTGATAAAAATGAGTAAAGTAGAATTACTAGCTCCAGCAGGAGATTTAGAAAAATTGCAATTTGCTTTTCTTTATGGAGCAGATGCGGTTTATATAGGGGGAAAAGATTTTAGCTTAAGAGCAAATGCGACAAATTTTACGATAGAGCAAATTCAAACGGCCGTCAAATATGCGCACGATTTAAAGAAAAAAGTATATGTAACTGTCAATATAGTTTTTCATAATGAAGATTTAAAAGGTTTAAAGGAATATTTACAAGCGTTAGAAAAAGCTCAGGTGGATGCTATTATTGTCAGTGATTTGGTGGTTATTGATTTAATTGCTAAAGAAAAAATTAATTTGGAAGTGCATTTATCTACTCAAGCTAGTACCTTAAATGCTAAAAGTGCTAATTTTTATAAAAAGGAAGGTGTAACTCGCTTAGTTTTAGCAAGAGAAGCTTCTCGTGAAGATATTATTCATATTAAAAAGCAAACTAATATGGATTTAGAAGTATTTATTCATGGAGCTATGTGTACTAGTTTTTCTGGTAAATGCGTCTTATCTAATTGTTTTACTAATCGTGACTCTAATCGGGGCGGATGCGCTCAGATATGTCGTTGGATATTTGCCATTGCTGGTAGCGATAAACCTTTTTCCATAACTCCTAAAGATTTAAATATGGTAACATACATCAAAGATATGATGGATATAGGGGTTAATTCATTTAAAATTGAAGGCAGAATGAGGTCTATTTATTATGTTTCTACAGTTTTAAATGTTTATCGTAGTATAATTGATAAAATAGAAAGTAAGACAATAACTGATGCATATATTAAATATTATCAGGATATATTAAATAGATGTGCAAATCGGGAGTCTACACCCCAATTTTATGATAACTTGCCAACTAATAAAGAGCAATATTTCTTAGGTAGACAAGAAGAGTCTAATCAGGATTTTATTGGTCTTGTTAAAGCATATGATGAGAAAAAGAAAATAGCGACAATTGAGCAACGTAATTATTTTAAGATAGGGGATGTTTTAGAAGCATTTGGTCCTAATAAGGAACCTTTTGAAATAAAAATAAATAAAATATATAATGAAAATATGGAAGAAATAGATGTAGCTCGTCATCCAAGAATGATTGTGCAAATTCCTTGTGAGAAGCAATTAGCGGAAAATGATATGCTTCGTTTAAAAATATTTGACATTTCTTCATATTTGTAGTAAGCTTATGCATGAAAATTTAAGAGGTGAAGACAAGATGTCACAAAAACAAGAAATTTTATTAACGGCCGAAGGCTACTTAGAATTAGAAAATGAATTAAATGATTTAAAATTAAATAAAAGACCAGAAGTTATTAAGGCTTTAAAAGAAGCAAGAGCACTTGGAGACTTATCAGAAAATGCTGATTATGATGCAGCTCGTGATGCGCAAGCTAAACTAGAAGGCAGAATTAAAGAATTAGAATTTAAGTTAGAAAATGCGAAAATTATTTCTGGTAATAATAAAGATGTTGTAAGTGTTGGTTCAACTATTACCATAAGTTACATAGATGACGATGAGAAAGAAGAGTATAAAATAGTAGGCTCTTTAGAGGCGGACCCATTTAATAATAAAATATCTAATGAGTCGCCAATTGGTTCAGCAGTTATAGGAAAGAAAGTAAATGATGTTGTTACTGTTGAAACGCCTAATGGTTCATTTGATGTAAAAATAGAAACTATCGCCTAACTAGCGATTTTTTGCTTTTTTAAGCTTGTATAAAAAATAGCTTTAAGTTATAATACTTAAGTAGTTGGAGGAAGAAAAATGAAAAAGAATGTACATGAAGTTGAAATTACAATTGATGGAGCACAGTGGTCTGATTTTTTAGATGCAGCTTGGAATAAAAAACGTAAAAATATTAAATTAGATGGTTTTAGAAAAGGGGCTGTTCCTAAAGAAATTTATTTAAAAAAAGTAGGAATAGAAACATTATATATGGATGCTATAGACGCAGCTGTATCTGTAGCTTATAAACAGGCTTTAGATAAAAATAAACTTATTCCTGTTATTGAGCCTAAAATAGATGTTACTAACGTTTCTAAAGATGCTGTAACTTTTAAATTCGTTATTGTTACTAAACCGGAGATAACTCTAGGTGAATATAAAAATTTAGGAGTTAAAAAAGAAGCAAACAAAGTAACAAAAAAAGAATTAGATGAAGAAATAAAAGCTTTACAAATGCGCTGTGCGGAAATTGTTCCCAAAGAAAAAGGGACTGCAGAAAGTGGCAATACGGCCATTATTGATTTTACCGGTGTAGTTGATGGTAAGGAGCTTGAAGGTGGTAAAGGAGAAAATTATCCTTTAGAGCTTGGCTCAAATACTTTTATCCCTGGTTTTGAAGATGCCGTTATTGGTATGAAAATTGGTGAAGAAAAAAGTATAGACTTACGTTTTCCTGAAAATTATACGGAAGAGTTAAAAGGCAAAGACGTAACCTTTAAAGTAAAACTTCAAGGTTTAAAAGAACGTATATTACCAGAAGTAAACGAAGAATTATTTAAAGATTTAGGATATGATGAGATAAAAACTAAAGAAGAATTTACGAAAAAAGTTGAAGAAGATATTAAAAAACGTAAAGAAAAAACTATTGATGATAAATATACCGATGAATGTTTAGAAAAAGCTACTAGCAATATGAAAGTAGATATTAATGAAGAAATTGTTGATGATGAAGTTCATCGTATGATTCATGAATTTGAAGACCAACTTCGTATGCAAGGCTTAAATTTAGAGCAATACATGCAATTTACGGGTGCAACTCATGAAGATTTACATAAACAATTAGAAAAAGAAGCGACAAAAAGAGTTAAATATCGTTATTTATTAGAAGAAGTTATTGAAAAAGAAAAAATTGAAATTACTGATAAAAAAGCCAAAGAAGAATTAGAAAAAAACGCCAAAGATTATGGTATGAAGCCAGAAGAATTTGAACGTCAAATTGGTGGTATTGAAATGATTAAATACGATTTGAAAATGCGCCAAGCTATAGATGTTATAAAAGGATAAAGCTCTATCCTTTTTTTATTTATAATCTTGTCTATTTTAAAAACTCATGATAAGATATATAACATAAGGAGGATGTCATGAGTACAGGAATAATAATTTTAATTGTAGTTTTAGCCATAATTGTTATTTTAGCTTTATATGTTATATCAGTACATAATAAACTTGTTGAACTTAGAAATAGAGTTAAAGACCAATGGGCCCAAATTGACGTGCAACTAAAAAGAAGATTTGATTTAATTCCTAATTTAGTGGAAACGGTTAAAGGCTATGCTAAACATGAAAGTGAAACTTTAGAAGAAGTTATTAAAGCTCGTAATACTTATATGTCAGCCACAACTAATGAAGAAGCTATTAAAGCAAACAATGCTCTTACGGGAGCAATTAGTAAATTATTTGCTTTATCAGAAAGTTATCCAGAATTAAAAGCTAATACTAACTTTATGCAAATGCAAACTGATTTAAAAGAAGTAGAAGATAAAATTGCTTCAGCTCGTCAATTTTATAATGATACTGTATTACAATATAATAACAAAATTCAAATGTTTCCATCTAATGTAATTGCTGGTATGTTTGGATTTAAAACAGAAGCATTCTTTGAAGCTGCGGAAGTTGAAAGAGAAAATGTTCAAGTTAAATTCTAAGAAAACAAAAATTTGTTTTCTTTTTTCTATCCATAATCTTTATTTTTTGATATAATAACTATAATGAAGTGGGGTGATGACATGTACATACCTTTAGGAATAAAAAGCGACCATAGTTTACTTAAAAGTATGATTAAAATTGATAATTTAATTACATTTTTAAAGCAAAATAATCTTCAAGCTTGTGGAATATGCGATGATAATATGTATGGCGTTATCGAATTTTACCATAAATGTAAATTAAATGGTATTAAGCCTCTTATCGGACTTTGTGTTATGTTAGAAAATCATCCTCTATATCTTTATGCTCTTAATTATCTAGGTTATCAAAATCTATTAAAATTAAATACTTTAAAACAACAAAAAGAATTATCTATAATGGACTTAGAAAAATATAGTCGTAATATTTTATGTATAATTGCCTATGCTGACATGCAAATATTTTCTAATTTAGAAGCAATATTAGAAGCAATATATGAAAAAGTTTATTTAGGTTATGTAAGTGAGTATGAAAAAAATAATGCCTTAATTAATACTAAAAATATCGTCTTTTTTAATATTATTCAAGCATTAAATGCTAAAGATACTAATTATTTAAAATATTTAGATATGATAGATAATAATACAAATGTAAATACGGAAAAGATTAAAGATTATTCTAAAAATTATTATTTAACTGACTTTAGCAAAGAAGATGTTTTAACTACTCAGATGGTTGCTGATTTAATTAATTTGGAAATTCCCTATAATAATAAATATATTCCGAAATATAAGAATTTAGACAATTCTACTTCGTATTTAGATACTTTAACTCATAAAGGCTTGTTAAAAAGACTTAAGGGAAAATACCAAGAAAATTATTTTCAAAGGTTAGATTATGAATTATCAGTAATTAAACAAATGGGGTTTGTTGATTACTTTCTAATTGTATATGACTATATACTATATGCGAAAAAAAATGATATTTTAGTAGGGCCAGGAAGAGGTAGCGCCGCTGGGTCAATTGTAGCTTATTCTTTAGGAATTACCGATATCGACCCCTTAAAATACGATTTGTTATTTGAAAGATTTTTAAATAAAGACCGCATTACTATGCCAGATATTGATATTGATTTTGAAGATATTAAAAGAGGACAGATTATTGATTATTTAAAGGAAACATATGGCGCTTATAATGTAGCTAATATCATGACTTATTCCTCTTTAACATCTAAACAAGTTTTAAAAGATGTAGGAAAAATTTTAGACTTTCCGGAAAGTAAATTAAATGAACTTTTAAAATTAATTGATGCTAAAGTGCCCCTAATTATAAATTATCGGCAAAATCTAAATATTCAAAATAAAATAAAAACTGACAAGCAATATCAGGAATTATATAAGATAGCTTTAAAATTAGAAGGATTAAAAAGGCAAATAAGCACGCATGCCGCCGGGGTTGTTATTTCTAATGAAATTATTGATAATTTAATACCGGTTGTTTTAAATAATGAGAATATTTTGACTGGTTGTACTATGGAATATTTAGAAGATTTAGGGTTAATAAAAATGGATATTTTATCAATTAGAAATTTAAGAACTATTCACGATGTTTTAAATTTAATTGAAAAAAATACAGGTCAAAAAATAAAGCTAGCAGAAATTCCTTTAGATGATAAAGATACCTTAGATATGTTTAAAACTGGTAATACTATTGGCGTATTTCAATTTGAAAGTGAAGGGATGAAAAGCTTTTTACAAAAACTAAAGCCTTCATCTTTTGAGGAAATTATTGCAGCTATTGCTTTATTTCGTCCAGGACCTATGGATAATATTGATGAATTTATTAAGCGTAAAGAGGGTAAAAGTCCAATAGATTATATTCATGAAGATTTAAAAGATATTTTAAAAAATACTTATGGTATTATTGTTTATCAAGAACAAATAATGCAAATATTAGTTAAAATGGGAGGTTATAGTTATTCAGAGGCCGACAATATTCGAAGAGCAATGAGTAAGAAAAAAAAGGAAGTAATGCAACAGGAAAAAAATCACTTTATAAGTAAAGCTATGGAAAAAGGTTATACCCAAACGTGTGCTGATAAAGTGTATGATTTGATTTTAAAGTTTGCCAATTATGGTTTTAATAAATCGCATTCAGTAGCTTATGCATTAGTTGGTTATCAAATGGCTTATTTAAAAGCACATTTTAGTACGATTTTCTACGCAAATTTACTTAATATGAGTATTTCTAGTGAAATTAAAACTAATGAATATTTGCAAGTAGTTAAAACTTCAGGAATGGTTATATATGGGCCTAATATTAATGAAAGTGATAACACATATAAAATTAAAGAAAATAACTTGTTATTACCACTAGGAGTTATTAAAAATGTAGGTCAAGTAGCAGTTAAAGAAATAATTGTGGAAAGAGAAAAGGGTAAATTTACTGACTTTTTTGATTTTGTGAGAAGATGCTATGGTAAAAGTGTTACTAAAAAAGTTATTGAAGCTTTAATTTATGCCGGAGCTTTAAAAGATTTTAATCAAACTAAAAAGACTCTTATTAATAATTTAGATAGTGCTATTACTTATGCAGAACTAACTTATGAAATTGACTCACCTTTAGTTTTAAAACCTAGTATGGAAGTATATCCCGAATTTTCTGCTAAGGAGCTTATTATAAAAGAAAAAGAAGTTTTAGGGTTTTATATTACTAACCATCCTGCTAGTCGTTTTCATGATAAAAATATAATGAAATTAGAAAATATAACTAATTATTTTGATAAGTTTGTCAAATGTGTTGTTTTAGTTTCTCGCATATACAGTGTAAATACTAAAAATGGTGAAAAAATGTATTTTGTCAGTGCCGAAGATGAAACGGCAAGTGCTGATTTTATAATCTTTCCTAGGCAAAATAGTTTGCTTGCTAAATTTAAAAATGATGATTTAATATTAGTAACAGGTAAAGTCGAAAAAAGATTAGATAAATATCAAGTTATTGTTTCTAATATAGATAAAGTAAGTTAAAAAAACTAATTTTTTCTTGAGGAAAATATTGCAAAAAAAACGCAAGAATTGTAGAATAAAAAAAGAGTTGTAGAGTGGGGAGGTAAGGTATGAGCGAACTTGAACGCTTTTTTGCTAGTATAAATTTTGAAGATAAGCAAAAATCCTTTGCTACTGGCGTAGTAAATAAAGTAGTAATAAATAAAAAAACCGAAACTTTTCTGGTTTATATTGAAAATGATAATGTTATAAGTAAACCGGAAGTGGATGCTTTAATTAAAGCAACTAGTAATAAAATAAATGGTATTAAAGAAGTAAATGTTAGTTTTATTTATAATAATATTACTGATGATGATATTTTAACATACTTTCAATCCCTTCTTAATGATATTATTCAAAAAAGACCATCACTTATTGCTCTATCTGAAGCTAAGATTACGGTAGAAAATAAAATTATTACCGTGGAAGTAAGTAATAAAATTGAAGAATTAGAGTTGCAAAAAGAAACGGAAGGATTACTTAATAGTTTAAAACGCTATGGTTTGGCTAATATACAAATTAAGACATTTTTAAATAAAGATTTAGAAGAAAGTATTAAAAAAAGTATTGAAGAAAGTGCTAGTAAAAAAGTTATTCCTACTGAAAAGGAAGATAATATTATTATTGGTAAACATATAGATGGACCAGTGGAGAGCATTGATAATATCTTAGGAGATACTAAAAATATTATTGTCGAAGCTTATGTTTTTGGTATTGACTCTATGGAAAGAGAAAATATTAATATAGCAACTTTAAAAATAAGTGATAAAACAAATAGTATAATTGCTAAGATTTTTAAACGTGATATTGACGAATATCATGGAATATTAAAACAAATTAAAGAAGGTCGTTGGTATCGAATTCATGGTAATGCTGAATTTGATAATTTTTCCAAAGATATTGTGATATCAATTCGTAATTTAGAAGCAATTGCTTCTAAAGATAATATAGTAATTGATGATGCTGAGGAAAAAAGAGTAGAACTTCATGCTCACACTTTTATGAGTATGATGGATAGTGTCGTACCTCAAAAAGCTTTAATTAAACATGCCTTAGCTTTAGGACACAAAGCGGTAGCTGTTACTGACCATAATTGCTTGCAAGCTTATCCAGAATTATATCATGCTGTTTGTGACTATAATAAGGGAAAAGAAGAAAAAGACCATTTTAAAGTTTTATATGGCGCCGAGTTAAGTGTTGTAAATGATGATGTTGATGTTATATTTAATCAAAAAGAATATACGTTAATGGAGCAGACCTACGTAGTTTTCGATACAGAAACTACCGGTTTTCATCCTGGCAGCGACCAAATGATTGAAATTGGGGCTGTTAAAATTAAAGATGGCGAAATATTGGAACGCTTTGATGAATTAATCGATCCTGGTTATCATATTCCTGATAAAATTACGCAACTTACCAATATATCTGATGAACTTGTTCATGGTAAAGCTAGCGAAGAAGAAGTAACTAAACGCTTTTTAGAGTGGACAGGCGATTTACCAATGGTAGCTCATAATGCGAAATTTGATATATCTTTTCTTAAAATGGCAATGCAAAAATATAATTTGGGCGAATTTACCAATACAGTTTTGGATACAATGAGCTTAGCCCGCATTTTAAATCCAGAGTGGCCTAATCATAAATTACAAACTTTAGTAAGACGTTATAAAATTGAATGGAATGAGGATGAGCATCATAGAGCAGATTATGATAGCGAAGGAACAGCTAAGGCTTTTTATAAAATGGCCAAAATTTTATATGACCGTAATATTGAAACAACTATGGATATTTATAATTCTATTGACCAGGATGAGTTAGTAAAGTTCTCTGTACCTTTTCATATCTCGGTTTTAGCTCAAAACAAAGTAGGACTTAAAAATTTATTTAAAATAATTTCTATGGCTAATACTAAATACTTATTTAAAAATGGGCAACCAAAAATTCCTCGTAAAGAAGTAATAAAACATAAAGAAGGTTTACTATTTGGTAGTGGCTGTATAAATGGGGAGATTTTTCAAGCGGCTTTAACTAAAGAAGATGATGAATTATCTCATATGATGCAATTTTATGATTATATAGAAGTGCAACCCATTTCTCATATGACTCATTTATTACAGTTAGATAGTAGCGGCTTTAAAACTAAAGCGGATTTAGAAAATCATTTAAAAAAGATAATTAGAGTTGCCGAAGAAGCAGGCAAACCAGTTTGTGCGACTGGTGATGTTCATAATTTAACTCCTGATGATAAAATATATCGTGATATCATTGTGGCTCAAAAAACTAATGGTAAATTACATCCTTTAAATAGGCGAGGTGTAGATGTACCAAATATGTCTTTTAAAACAACGCAAGAAATGAAAGATGAGTTTGCTTTCTTAGAAGATGAAAAGAAAATTCAAAATATAGTAGTAACTAATCCTAATAAAATTGCGGAAATGATTGAGGAAATAGAAGTTATTATTGAAACAGGAGGGGTTCCTTTTTCTCCACGAATTGAAAACTCAAAAGAAACAGTAGAGAATATGGTTTATGGCAAAGCTCGCGCTTTATATGGAGATGAGTTGCCTGATATTATTAGTGACCGAATAAAGCAAGAATTAAAAGGAATTATTGGGGGCGGTTTTGATGTCATTTATTTGATTGCTCAAAAACTAGTTAAGAAAAGTAATGATGATGGTTACTTAGTTGGTTCCCGTGGTTCGGTTGGTTCTTCTTTTGTTGCCACAATGATGGGAATAACGGAAGTTAATCCTCTACCTGCTCACTATTTATGCCCAAAGTGTAAGCATAGCATTTTTGAATTAAATGGGGAGTCTTTAGGAGCTACTTATTCAAGCGGTTATGATTTGCCAGACTTAAATTGCCCTAAATGTGGTAGTAAATTAAATAAAGAAGGGCAAGATATGCCATTTGCCACATTCTTAGGTTTTAATGCTGATAAAGTTCCCGATATCGATTTAAACTTTTCAGGAGAATATCAGTGGAAAGCTCATGAATATACCAAAGAATTATTTGGTATTGATAATGTATATCGAGCGGGAACTATTGGTACAGTTGCGGAAAAGACCGCATTTGGTTTCGTTAAAGGATATTGTGAGGATAAAAATATAGTTATGCGTAATATTGAAGTAGAACGTTTAGCCAAAGGTTGTACCGGAGCCAAAAGAACTACTGGACAACATCCCGGAGGTATTGTTGTAATACCTGGTTATATGGATGTATTTGATTTTACTCCTTTTCAATTTCCTGCGGAGGATAATACTTCTTTGTGGCGAACTACTCACTTTGATTACCATGCCATCGACCAAGACGTTTTAAAACTTGATATTCTTGGACACGATGACCCGACTATGCTACGAATGTTACAAGATTTATCGGGACTTGATGTTACTAAAATCGATTTAGGTGATAAAGATACGATGAAAATCTTTACGGGTCCTAATATTTTAGGCGTTACTAAAGACCAAATTAATTGTGATACGGGAACATTAGGAGTGCCGGAATTTGGAACAAAATTTGTTATTGGGATGTTAGTAGACACTAAACCCAAAACTTTCTCAGAGTTAATTAAAATATCTGGATTATCGCACGGTACTGATGTTTGGCTAGGTAATGCGCAAGAGTTAATTCGTAATAAAATTTGTGAATTTAAAGATGTTATTGGATGTCGTGATGATATTATGGTTTATCTTATGTATAACGGTGTAGAACCAATTAAAGCCTTTAAAATAATGGAATTTGTTCGTAAAGGAAAAGCCTCAAAAGACCCAGAAGGATGGCAAGAATATGTAAAAGTTATGCAAGAGGCAAACATCCCGGATTGGTATATAGAGTCATGCCATAAAATAAAATACATGTTCCCAAAAGCCCACGCAGCGGCTTATGTAATGAGCGCATATCGTATTGCATGGTTTAAAGTTCATATGCCAATTTATTATTATGCAGCTTTCCTAAGTATTCGCTGTGATGATTTTGATGTAGAGTCAATGATTAAAGGCTATGATGCCGTAAAGTCTAAAATTTTTGAATTGCAAGCTAAAGGATATGAAGCAACTAATAAAGATAAAGCGGTTATTGAAACTTTGCAAGTAGCTTTAGAAATGTTAGCCCGAGGATTTACTTTTAAAAATATTGACATAGAAAAAAGTGAAGCGAATAAATTTGTTATAGACGACGATGGTAAATCTTTAATATTACCCTTTAAAACTATTGATGGCTTAGGAAATCAAGTAGCAACTAGTATTGTGGAAGAAAGAAATAATCAAGCTTACTATAGTATTGAAGATTTACAAAATCGAGGAAAAGTAAATAATACGACAATGACTAAACTTCGTTTACTAGGTGTATTAGATAATCTACCAGAAACTTCACAACTAAGCTTATTTTAAATATTAATATTTGAAAGTGGGCATTAAATGAAAATAAAAACAAATAACATAAATATTGAAATTTATAATAAAAAAGATAAATTTTGTGTTTTAAGTGATATTCATCATATAAAAAATTGTCAAGATAAATTTTATCTTTCAATACTTAAAAAAATAAAAGAAATAAAGCCTAAATATATATTAATACCAGGAGATATAGTAGACTCACCGAAAATAGTTTATAGTGAAAATATAAATTATTTAATCTCATTTTTAATATCTTTAGCTTCAATATCTCCTGTTATCATATCTAAAGGAAATCATGAGCTAAAAAATCCAAAATATCCAATTAATACTTTTTATCAAAGATTAAAGAAAATTGCCAATATTTATGTTTTAGATAATGAGTCTATGATATTCGGTGATTATGAATTTATTGGCTTTTCTCCGTCTTTAAATACTTATTTACCTAAATATAAAAAAACTTGGAATACAAACTTTGTAAAAGAGTTTAATGAGTGTCGATTTAAAATTAATCCTAATAAGATTGTTATTCTTTTGTGTCATAGTCCTGAGACTATTATTCTTAAAGAAGTGCAAGAGCAAATCCCTTTATTTAATAAAATTAATATTATAATTTGTGGGCATATGCATAATGGTTTAACCCCGGCTATTTTAGATAAAAAGTTTAAAAACAGAGGGATTTTTGGTCCAAAATTTACTTTTTTTCCTAAATATTGCCGAGGCGTTTATCAAGCAGGGACAAATGGTAAACTGATTATTTGTAAGTCTTTAAGAGTAATAACAAAAGATAATCTCATTTATAAATTTTTTGATAGTTTCTATGATAGAAATATAACAATTATCAAATTATGATAAAAATATTATAAAGATAAGCTATATTTTAAGTATAGTTTTTTCTTTGTAAGTAAATCGGATAGTTATTTTCGTTTGACAATGCCTAACGATTTGTGATATAGTAGTCTACTATTTGCAAGGAGGTATGTCAAATGCAAAGTATGTTAGTAATGGAAAGAAGACCTAAAGACTATATGCCATTTGAATATGACAAATTACCACAATATAATGGAGAAGATTTGACTAGTTTAGAAGGCATAGATGAATTTACTTGCAAATTTACTTCGGAAGAAGATTTAAAAGCGGAATTAGTTATGGCTAATTTTATAGATGATTTTGAATTTAGTAATAAAATGAAAATAGTTTATTATGAAAATGAAAAATTAAGGGAAAATAAATATGGAGTATGTTATAAAAATATTAAACCTTGTTTAAATCCAGAGTTTATTGTAAATTTTTTATTTCAAATTATTGATAAACCTCAACTTACTAATCGTATATATAATGAATTTGGCCAAAAAAGACAAGCTGAGGAGTTATCTGAACAATTTAAAAAGGTACTGCAAGTTTTAAAAAATGTTCGTCATGCCGATAATATTAAAGATATTTATTTTGTAGGTTGCATGCCTTATAATGAATTAAGAGCCTTAGGATTATTTATAATTCATACATTTAGTGATATAATAGTGCATGAAGAAAGTAATAATTATGGTGATGTTCATGAACGAAAAAGAGTGCCAGCTTCCCAGAGCTAAAAGAGAAGAAATTATTGAAATAATTCTCAAGTTTTATGCGCAATTAGAGAAAAAGATGGATTATGATTGGTTAATTAGACAAAAAGATAATGTTGTCTATGCAATTTATAAAAGACTTTTAAACACTCCTGTTAAAAAACCATCTGACCAGTTTTCTTTTGATGACGAAGAATTTATAGATAATTTTGAATTTGAGCAATTATTAACAGAATATAATAACGGTGAATTTGATATACCACGTATTGATAGATATGCTCCTAATAACTTATTTAATGAATATGGACAAGTAGATTATAATGGTCATTATGATAGTAATGGTCGTCTTTTGGATGATGTAACAATTATGAAGTGCCAAGAAGCTATGAGCTATAGGTTAAAAAAATGAAAAAAGATATTGCTAATTTTTTAAACTATCTTTCACTTGAAAGAAATTATCAAGAAAACACAACGGTTAAAAATTATGAAGTTGATTTATTACAATTTGCTGATTTTTTACAAAGCCATAATTTAAATTACTTAAGGCTATCCAAAGATGATATTCGCTTATATCTTAAGTATTTAGATACTTTACATTATAAAAATAGCTCTATATCTAGACATTTAAGTGCATTAAGGTCTTTTTATGCCTATTTAGTTAATCAGGGTATTATTAAAACTAATATTTTTAAAATGATTTCTTCTCCTAAAAAAGAAAAAAAACTTCCTAGCTTTTTACAATATAGTGAAATTGAAAAAATGTTAGATGTATGTGATAAAGAAGATGTTTTAAGCATTCGAAATCGTTTAATTGTAGAAACCCTTTATGATACTGGTATAAGAGTAAGTGAGCTTGTTAATATAAAAATAAATGACATTGATAAAAACCATAAAGAAATAAAGGTGCTTGGTAAAGGGAATAAACAAAGAATAGTCTATTTTGGTGATTATGAAATAGAAAGCTTAGAAAGATATTTAACTTTAAGTAGACCAAAGCTTTTAAAAAATAAGACTAATAATTATTTATTTTTAAATCATTTAGGAAATAAACTTACTGACCGTGGCGTAAGATTAATTATAGAAAACATTATTAAAGAAGCTTCTATAAAACATAAAATTTCACCTCACACTTTAAGACATACTTTTGCTACACATTTGTTAAATGAAGGGGCAGATTTAAAAAGTGTTCAAGAACTTTTAGGCCATGCTAGTTTAAGTACTACGCAAATTTATACTCATGTGTCAAACGAACGTTTACGAAGTGTCTACTTAAGTGCCCATCCTCGAAGTAAACAGGAAAAATAATTGACCTATAAGTTTATAATTTGTTATGATTAAATAAATAAAAGGGAGATAAAAAATGGAAATGGAAAAAATCAAAAAGAATTGGATATTATTTGTAGCAGTTTTAGTTTTAATTATCTCAGGAATAATTTATGTTTATTTATCAAATAGAGAACAAGCCGAAATTGAAACTGGCTTTGTTCAAGGAAAAGTATCTTATGACCAAATAGATAAATACATTGATGGAATTATGCTAGCAAAAAAAGGAGATAACTATTTAATTATCGATATAAATGATAAGGTTATTGAAAAAATAGATAAGGAAGCTACTGACATAGAAATTCTTTATGATGGTTATTATACCTATACCTTAGCAGGGCAAGTATATTTAAATCGTAATGGTAAAAATATTAAAACTTTTGCGACATTGTTTCAAGAAGATTTTGATTTATATAAAGATGAAAATGATGAAAAGGCAACTTATATTACTTTAAATGCCAAAAAGTTAATTAAGGATGTTTATTATGTGACTATTTCGAATGATAATAATACAAAGACAGTCATTTATAATGCAAAAACAGGTAAAAAATTGTATGAAACCGATAGTTATATTTCTTTATTAGAAACACCAAATATGAAAAATTATGAATATTTTGTTGTAGGAGATAAAGAATTAGTTCGTATTAGTGATTTTAAAACTGTTTTTAAAGAAACAGATGTAAATATTGCGGGAGATAATAATCGAGTAAATGCCGAAGAAGATATTATTACTAATAGCAGTAAATATATCGTTATTAGTAATGTTAATACTATTGATGGTTCACTTCGTTATGGTCTTATTGATTATGAAGGTAATATTGTAATTCCAATTTCTTACGAAGACCTTAATTTCAAAGTCGATAGTAATCGTTATATTGCTGCCAAAAAAGATGGTAGATATGGTTTAATTAATAGTTTAAATGAGGAAATGTTAGATTTTTCCTATGATGCCATTGAAGTTTATGATAATAATATTGTGACAGTAAAAAATAGACAATTAGGCGTTTTGAACAATGATTTGAAAGTAATTTATAATTATAAAACTTCTGTATCTGATACCGAGTATAATTCTCGCGTTTGTTGTGGTAATAATAATGCTTTTGAAATTTTCAATGCAGAAAATGCTTTGATAATAAGTACTTATCCGAAAAACTCGGAAGAAAATGATGGGCAAACCTTTAAAAATACTATAGTAGTTAATAAGAAAAATGAAGTTAAAGAATTAAAGGGTAAATTTTTAAAATATTTAGTAGATGAAAATGATATTATTAAAAATCGTTATTTATTAGAAGAAAAAATAGATGATAAAGCATTAGCTTTAAGTATTTACGATGATAAAGGTAAATCATTAGCAACATATGAAACTATTGTCTCAGATACAATTAATTCTGTTTCGTATGAGTTAACTAATGAAACCAATATATTAATTGAAATATTTAATTCGGAATATAATTCGTTGTATAAAGCTTTAGTAGACTCTCAAACTGGTAAGGTAATTGCTGAAAATGGCGAAGTTAAAAATTATGTCAAAAAGCAAGCTTTGATTGATGGATATTATTTTTATGGTAAGGATAATAACTTAACTATTAAAGACTCTAATGATAATATTGTTATGACTATTTCTGGACAGGATATAATTTACTTAAATGGAAATCATTTTGCGGTGAAAAACAAAAATGGTAAATATTATATTTGTAAAGTTATTTTGAAAGATGAGCAAGTTAAATAAAACTTGCTTTTTCTGTCTTTTTTTGTAAAAAATCTTAAAAAGGCTAGTTTAAAAAAGGTTAGTTTGCTATAATAGAAAGGCTAGGAGGAAAAATATGAAAAAATATGTTTATTTATTTAGTGAAGGAAATGCAGAAATGCGTAATTTACTTGGTGGTAAAGGGGCAAACTTAGCCGAAATGACTAATTTAGGAATGCCTATTCCTCAAGGCTTCACTGTTAGTACAGAAGCTTGTACTGAATATTATAATAATGGAAAGAAAATATCTAAAGAAATTGAAGAGCAAATTTTTAAAGCTTTAAAAACTTTAGAAGAAATTCAAGGGAAAAAATTTGGTGATAATGCTGACCCACTTTTAGTATCAGTTCGTTCTGGAGCACGCGCTTCAATGCCTGGTATGATGGACACTATTTTAAACTTAGGTTTAAATGATGAAGCAGTGGAAGGCTTTGCTAAAAAAACTAATAATCCAAGATTTGCTTATGACTCTTATCGTCGTTTTATTCAAATGTATTCTGATGTTGTAATGGAAGTGCCAAAATCATACTTTGAAAAAATTATTGATGAAGTAAAAGAAGCAAAAGGTATTAAATATGATACTGAACTTACAGTTGATGATTTAAAAGAATTAGTTGTAAGATTTAAAAAAGTTTATAAAGATGCTATGAACGGTGAAGATTTCCCTCAAGATGCTACAGAGCAATTAATGGGTGCTGTTAAAGCAGTATTTAGATCATGGGATAATCCAAGAGCCATTGTTTATCGTCGAATGAATGATATTCCAGGTGACTGGGGAACTGCTGTAAATGTTCAAGCAATGGTATTTGGTAACATGGGAGAAACATCTGGTACAGGTGTAGCCTTTACTCGTAATCCATCTACTGGTGAAAAAGGAATTTACGGTGAATATTTAATTAATGCTCAAGGTGAAGATGTTGTAGCTGGTGTTCGTACGCCATCTCCAATAACTAAACTTGAACAAGACCTTCCAGAATGTTATCAAGAATTTATGAGTTTAGCTCAAAAACTTGAAGACCATTATCGTGATATGCAAGATATGGAATTTACTATTCAAGAAGGAAAGTTATATTTCTTACAAACTAGAAATGGTAAAAGAACAGCCCAAGCTGCTATTCAAATTGCATGTGATTTAGTGGATGAAGGTAAAATTACAGAAGAAGAAGCAGTAATGCGCATTGAAGCAAAATCTTTGGACCAATTACTTCATCCAACCTTTAATAAAGATGCTTTAGCTAAAGGCGAAGTAATTGGCGCTGGTCTTCCTGCTTCTCCAGGAGCTGCGGCTGGTAAAATTGTCTTTACTGCAGAAGAAGCGAAAAAAGAAGGTATTGGTGGCAAAGGAGATAAAGTTGTTTTAGTTCGTTTAGAAACTACTCCAGAAGATATTGAAGGAATGGTTGCCTCTCAAGGTATTTTAACTGTTCGTGGAGGAATGACTTCTCATGCGGCTGTTGTAGCTCGTGGTATGGGTACTTGCTGTGTATCTGGTTGCGGAGATATTAAAATTAATGAAGAAAAAGAAGAATTTACTTTAGGTGGTAAAACCTTTAAAAAAGGTGATTATATTTCTTTAGATGGTACTACTGGTAATATTTATAAAGGAGAAATAGCGACTGAAGAAGCGTCTGTATCTGGTAACTTTGGACGTATTATGAGTTGGGCTGATAAAGCACGTAAATTAATTGTTCGTACTAATGCGGATAATCCAAGAGATACCAAAAATGCTATTAATTTAGGAGCTGAGGGTATTGGTTTATGCCGTACTGAGCATATGTTCTTTGATGAAGAACGTATTCCTAAAATTCGTAAAATGATTTTATCAGAAACAGTTGAAGAAAGAGAAAAAGCTTTAAATGAATTAATACCATTCCAAAAAGGTGATTTTAAAGCAATGTATAAAGAGTTAAAGGGATTACCTATGACAGTTCGTTACTTAGACCCACCTCTACATGAATTTTTACCTACTGAAGAAGAGGATATCAAAGCTTTAGCTAAAGATATGGGTGTAAGTGTAGAACATTTAAAACAAAAATGTGATGAACTACATGAATTTAACCCAATGATGGGACATCGTGGATGTCGTCTTGCGGTAACATATCCGGAAATTGCTAAAATGCAAACTCGTGCTTTAATGGAAGCAGCAATCGAAGTACACGAAGAAGATGGCTATGATATTACACCAGAAATTATGATTCCTTTAGTAGGCGAGAAGAAAGAGTTAAAATTTGTTAAGGACGTTGTTATTGAAACAGCTGAGGCCGTTAAGAAAGAAAAAAATTCAGACATTGAATATCATATTGGTACAATGATTGAAATTCCTCGTGCCGCTTTACTTGCTGATGAAATCGCCGAAGAAGCTGAATTCTTCTCATTTGGTACTAACGATTTAACTCAAATGACTTTCGGTTTCTCAAGAGATGATGCCGGAAAATTCTTAGATGCATATTATGCTAATAAGATTTATGAGTCTGACCCATTTGCTAAATTAGACCAAAATGGTGTTGGAAAGCTTGTTAAAATGGCTGTAGAAGCTGGACGTAAAACAAGACCAGATATTAAGTTAGGTATTTGTGGCGAACACGGAGGAGACCCAGCATCTGTTGAATTCTGTCATAATATTGGCTTAACATATGTTTCATGTTCACCATTTAGAGTGCCAATAGCTCGTCTTGCCGCTGCTCAAGCTGCTATACGCGAAAAGGAAAGCAAATAATTTAAAAACGTTCTGAATTAATTTATAAAATTATTGATAAATAATGATGTTATTAGACTTATGATAAGCTAAGCGTTTCAAAATAATTCTTTAAAGAAAATTTCTATTTAAATATCAATTGCATTCCGAACTTGACTGTGGCACAAGCTGCTGTAAATGAAAAAATAAATAAATAATATAATTTAGACTAGGATATTTCATCTTAGTCTTTTATATTTTATGATATAATATTTTTACAAGAAGGTTATAGCATGATTGAAAATTTTACTACAAATACTTTAAGACCTATGATGAAAATTTCTGAAATGGTTCCATATTTAAAACAAAAAAATATTAAATTTGAAGAATGCAAAGAACAAGATGCTGAACAATATCTTAGAGAAAATAATAATTATTTTAATGTAACATCATATAAAAATAATTTTATTAAGTATCAATGTGGGGAATCAACAGGTAAATATATTGATTTAGATTTTGCTTACTTGAAAGACTTATCAATTATAGATTATAGAACTAGAATTGTACTATTTAAAATGATAATTGATATTGAACATTATTTAAAAATAAGAATATTAAATAGCATAGAGAAAATAGATGAAGAAGACGGATACAATATTATAAATTTATATCTTGATAAAGATTATAATGATGAACAGTTTCCTAAAAGAG
>CANQNZ010000008.1 GCA_947625365.1 uncultured Bacilli bacterium
GCAAAAGCAAAATCAGGATAATCATCGGTAGGAGTATTTATCTTACTTAAATCCATAACTTCCACATGATTTTGTAAAAGATATTCAATAACCTTTAATTTCAATTCTCTTCCTGCATGGTCGGTAGCTATCGCTATTTTCATTTATATCACCCTCGTATATTTTCATTTTAACAGAAACTATCTATAAAGTCTAATTGTATTATATAAAAAGCTACATATAATTATGCAGCTTTTTTATCTTGATTTAAACCAAATTTCTTATTGAATTTTTCAACATTACCAGTTCTTTTTGCTTGTTGTTTTCCTGTATAGAAGGAATGACATTTGTCACAAACTTCAGCGTGAAATTCTGGTAATACTGATTTAGTAGTAAATGTTGCGCCACAAGCACAAGTTACTTTACAATCAACTAATTTTGGATGTATATCTTTCATATATCTTCTCCTTCCGCCATACTAAATTATTAGCATAGTAATTTCTCATTCCTAAGTATTATATCATAAAAGTTAAACTTTACAACATTTATATGCCGAAAAATTTAAAATCTACACTACAATTTATATGCAAGTTGATTAAATGAATGTGTTTGGGCATTTATCTCAGCAGATTTTTGAGCTAAATATATTTTTAACTCTGTTAATGCTTTATCTGAAAGTTGCATTTCAGGCGTAATATTGCCATATTTATCTACTGCGTCCTTATGTTGCTCATAATATTGATATTTACGTAATTGCATCCATTTATTCAAATAGTCTTTATCTTCTGGTATTGCTGATGATTGTGGATTAAATTGATTATAAAATGCCATCTGCATATATCTATCTCTCCACATTTCAGCATTTTTTTCAATGCCTTCCTCAATAACTTCATAGTCCATTCCAATAGCGGCTAGGGTATCCACAATTCCTTTTCTGAAAGCTAAATCACAGGTTGGATAAAACATGTAAAAATCCCCACCATAATTTTCATCAACTAACCAGTTTTCTCCATTATTTAACATGTAGTTAATTTGCCAGTTTACAATCCTTAGCTCGTAAGCATGTCTTAGGTCTTTAAAAACTTCTGAAGCACAAATAAATTCATAAATTTCATCAATATTAATCCAATTTAAGTTTTCCTGTTTTTGAAGCATGACGGCAAGCCATTTATTATCTCTTAAATGACATGGTAAATTTGCCACTAAATAATCTTTTGGTTTATCAAAGCATGAAGATGTCCATCTTCCGGTTTGAGGAAAAAAGTCTTTAATAGCATTTTCTAATTTGATAGTTTTTATACTTTCCATGAAAACGCCCTCCTACTCATTGATAATTCTATCTTCTTTTTTTAATTAAACTATAATTAGGTTCTTCTTTATGTGGTTTTCCATTTTTAGAACAGCTAATACTACTTAGATTATTGTAAATTTCCATTGGAATTGTTTCAATTCCACCACTACCATATCCCATACCATCGCCTATTTTTTTAAAGCCAAATAATTCTACATGATGTTCTAACCACCAACTATGAGTTATAAGTTTTCTGTATATTTGATTTAAATCATGTTGCGTTAAATCAATACCATATTTTAAGTATTTTAATAACTCCTCTAACTCAACATAATTGTCAATTACAAATTCACTTTCTACATTAATTTTAGGTGCTTTATCTTTAATAGGATAATTTGTAGGTGTGGTATAGATTAAATCATTTGCTAATCCATCTTCATTTACATTAAATAGCATTCCTCTACAAACCAAACCACCGAAACTCGAAAATTTAATTCCTTGTTCTGCTAATTGTTCTTGGCTAACCTCATTATTATTACCATCTAATATTTTAAAAGACATTCCACCTGTTTTTAACAATTCTCCAGCACAAACATCTTTTCTTGTTGCCACATATTTAGACATAATTCAAAACTCCCTCCTTTAGTGCATATTATTATATCACAGTTTAGTGATTTTTGAATATTTTTTACTAGCTTATAATATTTTTAATGAATAACAATTCCAATTCTTGATTGATTTTGGTATCTTCCTACTTTATACTTCATCTATCTTAATTACTGCTCCGACTGAAGATAATTTACCTACCAACTTTTCATATCCCCTTAATATATGTTCAATATTAGTAATTATTGTTGTACCTTCCGCAATCATTCCTGCTACTAGCATAGCTGCTCCAGCGCGTAAATCGGTAGCTATTACTTCTCGCCCTTTTAAAGTTGTTTTACCTCGAATAATAGCTTTTTTATCAAATAATTTTATATCTGCTCCCATACTATTTAAATGTTTAATATGGCGCATTCTATTTTCGTAAATTGTTTCTTCAAATAGTGACTCGCCATCACATTGGGTAAGTAATGTACTCATCGGTTGACCTAAATCGGTAGGAAAACCTGGATATACTAAAGTGCGAACATTAACAGGTTTTAATTTTTTAGTCTTATTTACAATTATTTTTGTTCCTTTTATTTCAAAGTCAGCTCCTGCTTCATGCAGTTTTGTTAAAACTGACTCTAAATGCTCTTTTATTATACCTTCTATAACTAAGTTTTTTCCTAAAAGACTACCAATCATTAAATAAGTCCCTGCTTCTATGCGGTCAGGAATAACTTCCACAATTCCTTTACCTAATTTGGATACACCTTTTATTTTAATTTCACTAGTACCAGCACCACGCACTTTTGCTCCCATGGAATTTAAAAAAGCGGCAACATTAACAATCTCCGGTTCCATAGCAGCATTGTATATTGAAGTGGTTCCTTCTGCTTTTATGGCAGCTAACATAATATTTAGAGTAGCACCCACACTAGCAACATCTAAAAATATTTCTGCGCCGCGCAACTTTTTGGCATCAATGATATATTTATCGCCATCTTGTTTGATTTTTGCACCCATTTTCGCAAATCCTTTTAAGTGAAAATCAATGGGACGGCTACCAATATTACATCCACCTGGGAAAGATATTTCTACATGTCTATACTTAGCTAAAAAAGCTCCCATATAATAATAAGATGCTCTAAGTTTAGTAGAAAACTCCTTAGTAATTTCTCTATTTTGACTATTTTTATTATTAATCTTTATGGTTTCATTTTGATAAGTTATATCACTGCCTAAATATTCGGTAATCTCTTTTAGGTTTTGCACATCACTAATAGCAGGAACATTATAAATTGTTGCTTCATCTTCGGCTAAGATAGCCGCGGGAATTAAAGCTACTACTGAATTTTTGGCTCCTCCAATTTTTATTGTGCCCGAAAGCTCATGTTGACCTTCAATAACCAATCTTTTCATAAAACCACCCTTTCTAGGTCTTGACGCTTTTATTATAACAATTTAAAGGCTTTTAGAAAAACAAATTCACTTTAACTTTACATTTTAATAAAATAAATGGACAATTCCAATAATAAATAAAAGAGTTATCCCTAATATTGTTGCCAGTTTACCTAACTTTTGCTCGGAATATTTACCAATGGTTAATCCTAAAAAAGTAAAAGTAAAACTGCACCCGGCAAATATTAAAGAGGCAGTAATATAATTGTCAGTTAAAGCTTTAAGACCTATTCCTGTAGTAAAAGAGTCAAAACTAACACTAAGTGCAAATAAAAATATTCCTAAAAGACGTAAATCTATTGTTTCTTCCTTAGAAGCAAATAAATCTTTTAACATAAGTAAAGCGATAAAAAATAAAATAAAGCTCATTAAATAATTCGGATTTATAAAAATTATTTTTAATATCTGATTACCTAATAAAAGTCCTAATAAAGGCATAATAAAATGCATAATTCCTACTATTAATGATATTTGGAGAATTTTTTTAGAGTGCCCACTTAAAGTGCCAATACTTAATGATAAAGAAAAAGTATCCATACTTAATGCTATACCTACACTAAATAAACTAAGTATTTCAATCATTTAAAAATCCTCCTTAATAATTATATTAAGAAAGATTTCTTTTTATTTACTAAATTTATCAATTATCTTCTTTATAAATAATTGATATTCAACATCGCTTGTATCATTTTCTTCTGCCTCTAACATACATAAAGGAGGAAATAAGACACACCACCAATTTTTTCCTTCGCCTTTTCCTAAAGTAACTACAAGAGATTCATATTCTCCTTCTGCATATGTTACTCCTTTATAGGTTTTTTGAGGAAAATAATTATTACCATAATTTACTGTAAAACTTTCATTTTTATGCTGAGCAGTAAGGGTACTTCTAACATTATCTTCAATAGCTCCTATGTTATTTTGAAGTAAACTTCTACTTTCTTCAATTGTTGTACTTTTGGCTAGTAAGTTAGCTAAATTTTTATTTAGAGATGTTTTCACTTCGTTTTTTAAAATCTGGTCTTGCGGTTTATTGCTATTTGCTATTACGCGCAAGCGAATTGCTTTTCTAGGAATAATTACTTTATCATTAAAAGATGGAAGTATATATATAAAGCCAATTAAAATGATTAAACCAATTATTATTTTTTTCATTTAAAAATGCTACCTTTCTAAAATTTTTATGGGTAGCTTTTTTAGTTTTTATTCATAATTATTTAAAATAAAGACAAATCTATCAAATCCATTGTAATCTTTTTCCCCATATATCTTGGCTTTAGGGAAATATTTTTTAAAGATATTTATTACTTTTTCTTTTTGACTATAACCTATTTCTAGAGCAATAAGCCCTTTAGGATTTAAAACTTTTTTACTTTTTTTCGCAATATGTTCATAAAAGATTAAACCATCATGTTCGGCAAAAATTGCTTCTTGTGGTTCGTATTTTGTTTTTTCATCAACTTTTTCATTAAAAGAAACATAAGGGGGATTACTAATAATTACATCATAATTTCCCGTAAAATCTTCTTTTAAAATATCTAGAATAGCAAAATTTATTTTAACTTTATTTTCTAAAGCATTATCTTTAGCTACTTCTATTGCTTTAGGAGAATAATCAACTGCAGTAATATTAGCATTTATCTGTTTTTTTAAAGCAATAGCTATGCAGCCGCTTCCGGTTGCTAAGTCTAGAATATTTGGATTTAAGAAATTATTTTCTTTTAATAATTTTAATGTTTTTTCAACAAGTTGTTCGGTTTCAAACCGCGGAATTAATACATTCTCATTCACTTTTATTTTATAACCGTAAAAATCAACATCGCCAATTAAATATTGCAAAGGATAACCTTGCTTATATTTTTGGAATGCTTTTTTATCATTGGGAAGGTATTTATTTAATAGTTCAAGTTCAGTCATTATTCACCAGCTAATTTACGTCTTTGGTCTTCAGTTATTAAAGCCTCTATTATTTTTTCAATATCCCCTTGCATTACTTTGTCTAAAGTATTTATCGTAAAACCAATACGATGGTCTGTTACTCTATTTTGAGGATAGTTATATGTTCTGATTTTTTCCGAGCGGTCGCCAGTGCCGATTTTACTACGTCTTTCTTCACCAACTTCTTTATCTCTTTGTTGCAATTTTAAATCATACAAACGAGCTCTTAAAATTTTAAATGCTTTTTCTTTATTTTTGATTTGACTACGTTCTGTTTGGGAATAAACAACTATCCCAGTAGGAATATGCGTTAATCTAACGGCTGAGTCAGTAGTATTTACTCCTTGGCCGCCATTACCGCTAGCTCGCGTAATATCAATACGCACTTCGCTCATATCTAACTCATCATCTACTTCATCAATTTCAGGCATAACTAAAACAGTAGCTGTCGAAGTATGGACACGACCTTGAGTTTCAGTCACAGGCACTCTTTGAACGCGATGAGCTCCACTTTCATATTTTAGTTTAGAATAAACGTTTTCTCCTTTAATCATAAAACTAATTTGAGAAAAACCGCCAGCTTCGCCTTTTTCCTCCTGCATTATTTCAATATGCCAGTTTTGTTTCTCAGCATATTTTTTATACATATCAAATAAGTCCCCAGCGAATATATTTCCTTCATCGCCACCAGCTGCTCCTCTTATTTCCATAATAATATTCTTATCATCATTTTCATCTTTGGGAATTAAAAGTATCTCTAATTCATGCGTTAATTTTTCCTTTTTTTCTTCTAATGATGGTAATTCTTGTTCCGCTAAAGAAGCCAGTTCGGGGTCTTTAAGCATTTTTTTAGAACCTTCTATCTCATTTAAAACCTGTTTATATTCATTATATTTATTAACAGTCTGCTCTAAATCACTTTGCTCTTTAGACAAAGCTTTCATTTTATTATAATCATTTAACACTTCTGGTGTGGATAGTTGCTCGGTAACATTATTATATCTTTCTAATATATCTTCTAATCTTTCTATCATTTTATCACCCCAGTTTTTAATTAATCTAAATTTTCGTTTTCTTCATCATCAGGATTAATAACAGCTAAATCTTTTAAATCATCTTCCATGATATCATCATCGTCACTGTCATCATCAAATATTTCGTCGCTTTCTTCATCTTCCTGGTCTTCTTCATCTTTATCAATAAAAACGTCTTCTTCATCTTCATCATCAATAACTACTTTTTGACTATGGTTTTCTTTTAAATCCCAATAACCATTTTCAAGCATTAAAAATCTTTTTTCAGTAGATATTAATTCAAAGAAATCAGCAATCTGCGTTTCAAAAACATTTTCACTTAGTCCTAATATATCACAAACTTTTTTAAATAATTCATTTATTTTCATCTTAGAACCAGCTTCTTTTAAAATCATATAAGCTAAGTCATCATAAGACATATTTTCTAAATCTTCTTTAGTTAAATCTTTAATTTTCATATATTTCCTCCAAGTTCTAGAACATTATACGATATTTTTATATAAATGTGTTAATTTTTTGAGATATTTTTAATTCTTTACAATAATCACTTTATTAGTGGCATCATCTGTTTCTATTTTATATTCTATTTCTAAATAGTTTTCTGCCTTTTTATATGTGGCTTTTTCCACTTCTATATCAACTTGAATATTTTCTTTTTTTAAATAAATATTACAATTATTTTCTTCTTTAATTTCTAATGAAAATTCGTATTCCTCATTTGTTCTTTTAAAGATAAGACCTTCTTTTTCCCAAATGATTTTAGTTAATACTTCATCAAAATAGGATATGATATTATCAGATTTATTATATTTTACTTTTACTTTTTTATTCTCATATACTTTTTCTTCATCTTTATATAAAGTTATACTAGCTTTTTGAAGCAAAATATCACCTGCAATCTTGTAGGCAATTATAACATGCTGGAATAGATAGTGCAATCTTTTTTATTGAGGTTTCTTATATACTTTTTTAAATAAGAACTTTCGGCGTTATTTTTTAATTTAATCTTTCTTAATTTAACTTATAAATATTTAAAGTTTTTTCATAATAATAAAAGGTGAGATTATGAAAAAGCTTTCTTTTTTTATTAAAAGTTGTATTTTTTTATGCGTATTAGGAATATTAACGATTATCGGTCTTTATACTTATGCTTTTTTTAGTCCCAAAATAGAACTTAAAAGTGCTAATCAGTTTTATATTTATGATAATAATGAAGAAATGGTCTATGAAGGGTCAGGTACAATTAAATGGGTCGATTTAGAAGATATTTCTCCTAATCTAATCAATGCTGTTATCAGTATTGAAGATAAGAACTTTTATAAACATAAAGGTTTTGATTATTTGCGAATTGCTAAAGCTCTTTTTAGTAATTTAAAAAATCGTAATATTGTGCAAGGTGCTTCAACAATTAGTCAACAATATATTAAAAATATGTATCTAGACTTTGATAAAACCTGGTCTAGAAAAATTGAAGAAGCTTTTTTAACTTTAGAATTAGAAATGCATTATTCTAAAGAGGAAATTTTAGAAGGATATTTAAACACTATTAATTATGGACAAGGAAATTACGGAGTAGAAAATGCTAGTCAATATTATTTTAATAAAAGTGCTAAAGATTTAACTTTAGAAGAAGCTACTATCCTAGCAGGCATTCCGAAAAGTCCCAGTAATTATAATCCTGTAAGTGATTTAAAAAAATCTATTAAAAGAGCTAATTTAGTTGCGACCGCAATGGTTAATAATAAGTATATTTCTGAAGATGAAAAAGAAAGTTTAAATTATAATTCTTTAAATATCGTAGGACAAAGAAAAACTAATAACTTACAAACTCTAATGTATTATCAAGATGCTGTTTTAAATGAACTTAATAGTTTAGATAATATTCCTAAGTCTTTAATAGACTCGGGGGGACTTAAAATTTATACTACTTTAGATTTAAATGCTCAAGAAACACTGGAAAACGCAATTATCAATAATATGGAAGGTAGTAATTTAGAAGTAGCTAGTGTTATTATTAATCCGCAAAATGGTGGGGTGTCAGCTTTAGTTGGCGGTTATGACTATGCCAAAAGTCAGTATAACAGAGCTGTTAGTTCCAAAAGACAAGTTGGCTCTACAATGAAACCTATTTTATACTATGCCGCTCTAGAAAACAATTTTACCTCGGCAACGACTTTTTTATCTGCTCCTACAACTTTTAGTTTAGCTAATAATAAAACTTATTCCCCTTCTAATTATAATGATAAATATGCCAATAAGGAAATAACTATGGCTGCTGCTATTTCATATTCAGATAATATTTATGCCGTTAAGACTCATTTGTTTTTAGGAGAAAACATTTTAGTAAATATGGCTCACAAAATGGGTATTAAAGAAGAACTTAAGGCTAACGCCTCTTTACCTTTAGGAACATCAGAAATGTCTATGCTTGATTTTGCTAATGCTTATACTACTTTAGCTAGTGGTGGTTTTAAAAGAAATATTCATTTTATTAAAAAGGTGGAAGATTTAAATGGTAATGTATTATACGAATATAAAAATAAAAAAGATTTAGTTTTGAACGCTAATTATGTATATATTTTAAATGAATTATTAACATCAACTTATAATAGTGCTTTTATTGATTATAACTCACCTACCGTTATGTCTCTTGCTTCTAGTCTTACTAAGAAATATGCTATTAAAACTGGTTCTACAGGTACTGATTGTTGGATGATTGGTTATAATAAAGACCATTTAATGATGGTTTGGAATGGTTATGATGATAGTAGTCCTGTTAAGGTAAGTGATGGACAAATATCCAAAAAGATTTGGGTGGAAACTACAGAGAAATTATTAGAAGGAAAAAATGACACTTGGTATAAAGTGCCACCTAATATTATAGGAATTCCCTTAAATGCTATTACGGGTAAAGATGATGAAAGCAGTAAAAACTCGAATATATTTTATTTTGTTAAAGGAACTGAACCAGGAGCTTCTGAAGAAATCTTAGTAGCAAAAGATACTACCCTTGAGTAGTATCCTTTTTTATTTTTATAATTATTTGATATTCGTTTTCTAAATCCACTTCTTCGCTATCAACTTTAAAGCCTTTCTCTTTTAAGACATCAAGTATTTCTCGCGTATTATTAATAGCACTTTTTAAGTCTAGTCCGGCGGCCTCTTGCTGTTTAGCTTCATAGTCTGGATCTAATAATTCCACTTGGTCCATTGGGTCAAATAAAGTTTCTAACTGTGGTTCAGGTTCTGGTGCTGGCGTTAAATCGATTACCGGTTTATCTTTTTCCACAGGGGCTTGCGGAGGTATTACCGGATTTTCCGGTGGTAAATCGATAAATTTATTTGGCTCTGGAGTAGCAGGAGCAGCCACACTTGGCATAGGGGCTGGATTACTATTAAATATACTACTATCTCCTGATAAAGTATTTAAATTAGCTGACTCATCTTCCAAAAAGTTGAAGAATTTATTTGGCATTTTACCATTATTATCTGGTTGCGCAGCAGGCTGAGGATTAGGACGTGGTGCTTGGTTATCAAAATTAAAGAAAGTCTTACCTGCTCCTGTATTAGGAGAAACAATATCACTAGCCTTTTCTTTAATATCATCTACATTTTGAGAAATTGTTACGAGTGGTATTCCGCCATCTTCAGCCTGTTCCGATTTTTTTATTTCCATGTCTAATTGTCTAACAGTTAAACGTTCGTTTATAATTTTATTTAACCATTCTCTTTGTTTATCTTTGTTAGCAACAGCTAGCAAACTTCTCGCATGTCTTTCCGAAATTTGCCCATTTAATAAAGCTTGTTGGACGGATTCATCTAAGTTTAAAAGACGTAATTTATTAGCAATAGCTGGTTGGGATACTCCCATTTTCTTGGCTAATTGTTCTTGAGTTAAATATCCTTTATCTAAAATATTTTTATAACTTCTAGCTTCTTCGATTGCCGTCAAATCTTTTCGTTGAACATTTTCAACTAAAGCAACTTCCGCACTAGTTTGGTCATCAACATTAGAAATAATTGCAGGAACAGTGGTAAGACCTGCCATACTTGCGGCACGATAACGTCTTTCTCCGGCGATTATTTCATATTTAGCACCCATTTTTCGCAAAACTAATGGTTGAATTATTCCATGTTCTTTGATTGATTGAGCAAGTTCTTGTAATTCTTGTTCATCAAAAGTAACACGTGGTTGAAATTGATTAGGAATAATATCTGTTAGAGCTATTTGTAAAACTTCTTGATTTGTATCATTCATACTTAATGCCCCTTTTTATTTTATTCTATTATTCATTTTATCAGCTTTTTAACAACTTTTCAATTATTAATGACGGAAAAAGAAAAAATAGCATTTCTACATTTTCTTACAAAGGCTTCTTTTTGATTTTATCGTAAGCTCTTGGATATTTTTCCGGAGTTATTTCTAATTTTTTTATTTTAACTAGATTTCTGATAGACTCTTCTTTTGGTAAGTTAAAAGTAATTATCTGCTCTATCTGCCCTTTTAAAATATTAAGTTCATTACTAACAGTTTGTATTTCTTGCTCAATATTTCCTTTTAATGCTATAAAATATCCTTCCACTTTAACTAAAGGGAAACATAATTCTATTAAGGTATTTAAATTAGCAACTGCTCTTGATGTTACTAAATCATACCTTTCTCTATTTTTTAAAGCATATATTTCACATCTATCATGAATAAGGTTGATATTATCTAAATTTAATTTATTAATAACTTCATTAATAAATAGTATCTTTTTGTTGTTAGAGTCAATAATATCTAACTTTAAATGAGGAAAACAAATCTTTAAGACAAGGCCAGGAAAACCAGCACCACTTCCTACGTCTAATATAGTTTTAATATTATTTAAATCAATAGCTTTAACAATTGTTAAACTATCATAAAAGTGTTTAAGATAAACATCCTCTTCTTGAGTTATGGAGGTTAAATTCATTTTAGCATTCCAAAAAATCAAAAGCTGATAATAGTCATTTAATTGCTGCATTTGCTCTGAGGATAGTTTAATTCCTAATTTGTTTATTTCTTTTATAAATGTTTCTTTATTCATTTTTGCCATACTCTTTCTTTAAATATACAGTTAAGACCGCAATATCAGCAGGATTTACGCCACTTATTCGCGTAGCTTGAGCAATTGTTACAGGTTTTACTTGTTTTAATTTTCCCCGCGCTTCCGTAGCTAAATTACTTACTTTATCATAATCTATATCTTCAGGAATTTGTTTATCTTCTAAGTTTAATAATTTTTCAACTTCTTTATTAGTTTTGTTAATGTACCCTTCATATTTAATAGCAATTTCGACTTGTTCTAGAACTTCACTAGTATAATTTAAATCTATAAAGTTTTTTAAAAATTCTATATTAATTTCCGGTCTTTTTAAAAGTTGAGCCAAATTTTCTGAACGGCTTGGAAGGTCAATATTATTTTCCAAAAATATTTTTTGAGTTTTAGCATTTATTTTTAAATTGGTTGTTAATAACTTTTCTGTTACTTGTTTGATTTGCTCCTCTTTTAATTTCAGATTTGCATATTGTTTTTCATTTATTAGCCCTACTTCATAGCCGTATTTTCGCAATCTTAAATCCGCATTATCTCCTCTTAATATTAAGCGGTACTCGGCGCGAGAAGTAAGCAAGCGATATGGCTCTTTTGTCCCCTTAGTAACTAAATCATCTATTAATACGCCAATATAAGCTTCATTTCTTTTTAAAACTAGTGGTTTTTTATTATCAAGTTTTAATGCCGCATTTATTCCGGCGATTAAACCTTGACAGGCCGCCTCTTCGTAACCACTTGTTCCATTAATTTGGCCGGCTGTAAATAAATTTTCAACGATTTTGGTTTCTAAAGAACTTTTTAATTGTAAAGGATTAATAGCATCATATTCTATAGCATACGCATTTTTTAAAATTTTGGCATGTTCAAAACCTTCTAAACTATGTACCATTTTTTCCTGAATATCTATGGGCATGCTAGTAGAGAAACCTTGTAAGTACCATTCATCATTTAAAGCTGTTTCTGGTTCAAAAAATAATTGATGACGATTTTTATCACTAAAACGCACTATTTTATCTTCAATAGATGGACAATATCTAGGTCCTACTCCTTCGACATATCCTCCATACATACTTGACTTTTCTAGATTTTGATTAATTATTTCATGAGTTTTAGCATTGGTATAAACTAAATAACAACTTTCTTGCTGGTCTTTGTCATAGGTCGGCTTATTATCAAAGCTAAAAGTATAATATTTATCGTCACCTTTTTCTTCTTGCAGTCTGCTTAAATCAACGGAATTTTTATCTATTCTTGGTGGCGTTCCTGTTTTAAGTCTTTGAATTTCAAAACCTAAAAAGCGAAGATTATCACTAAGATTTTTGGATTCTTTCTCACCATGTGGTCCACCGGCGGTTTTACTAGAGCCTATTAAGATTTTAGCTTTTAGATATGTACCTGTAGTTAAAATAACTGCTTTAGATAATATTTTTTCAAAAGTTGATAAAACTATCCCTTTTATTTTATTATCCTCCACTATTAAATCTTCAACCATCGCTTCTTTTATTTCTAAATTTTTATTAGCTTTTAATACACCTAACATTTTTTGCGGGTAAACTTTTTTATCTGCTTGAGCACGTAATGACCTTACTGCAGGGCCTTTTTTGGAATTTAGCATTTTTATCTGCAATAGTGAGCTATCGGCCACTTTTCCCATTATCCCTCCTAAAGCATCTATTTCTCTTACAACAATTCCTTTAGCTGTTCCACCAATAGAAGGATTACAAGGCATATCTGCAATATTATTTATATTAGCAGTAACTAATAAGGTTTTCTTACCCATTTTACTTGCAGCATAAGCCGCCTCGCAACCTGCGTGCCCTCCTCCTACTACAATTATATCGTACATTTTTATCACTACTTTCCTAAACAAAAGTTTTTAAATAACTCGTCAATTAATTCATCTTTATAAGTTTCTCCCGTTATTTCTCCTAGTAAATCATAAGCTTGTTTTAAATCTATTTCTAACATATCTACAGGAGTTTGTTTTTCTATCTGTTTTGAAATATTTTCAAGTTTTTGCTGACACTTTTTTAAAAGAGCAATTTGTCTAGCATTACTTACATAAGTAAAATCTTGAGTATTAATTTTATTTAGATTAAATTCTTTAATCATTTGCTCTTTTAATGGTTTTATTCCTTCTTCTGTAAGAGTATTTCCATAAATTGCTGATGTTACTTTATCTATTTTTAAAGGTTTATCATTTTTATTTACAAATATTATTCGTGGAGTATTTTTAGTAATTGAAAGAATTTCTTTGTCCTCATCACTAAGCTTTTCTTGCCCATTTAAAACACATATTACTAAATCAGCAATCTTACTTATTTCTTTAGATTTATCTACCCCTATTTTTTCTATTTCATCTGTTGTTTGTCTTATTCCTGCTGTATCGATAAAATTAAACTTTATTCCTTTAATTGTTATACTTCCTTCAACTATATCACGTGTTGTTCCGGCTACATTAGTAACAATTGCTTTATTTTCATCCAATAATCTATTTAAAATACTACTTTTACCTACATTTGGCTTACCTATTAAAGCGACATTTATTCCATCTTTAATAATTTTACCATCTTTAGCTGTATTTAAAATTTCTTTTAATTTTTTTAATATATGTTCATTTTTAGTTTTAAGAAGGTCAATTGTTATTTCCTCAGCATCTTCATATTCTGGATAATCAATATTAACGGCGATATTTGCAAGAACTTCAAGAATTTCTTGACGTAACTCTTTAATAATTTTTGATAAATTTCCTTTAATACTATTTAAAGATAAATTGCGACTAGCCTCAGTAGTTGAAGCAATTAAGTCACTTACCGCTTCGGCTTGAACTAAATCAATTCGTCCATTTAAAAAGGCTCTTTTAGTAAATTCTCCTCCTTCTGCCAAGCGACAACCAAGAGTTAAAAGAATTTCTAATATCTTATTTACAGTGGCTATAGAACCATGACAATTTATTTCGACAATATCTTCTTTAGTATAAGTTTTAGGAGCTTTCATTATAGTTACTAAAACCTCATCTATTGTTTGTTTTTCATATTCTATATATCCATAATTAATAGTATGACTAGCAGCTCTTGTTAAATCTTTGCTTTTAAATATTTTATTAACAATTGTAATAGCATCTTGTCCACTTAATCTAATTATAGAAATAGCACCTACTCCTAAAGCTGTGGATATTGCACATATTGTATCATTCATAGAAATTCTCCTTCCTTCGCGTATTATAGCATGCTATAGGATAAAAAAACAATAAGCTTAAACTTATTGTTAATTAACTTTTTTAATAACTACGTGACGATTAGGTTCTTCCCCTTCGCTTATAGTTGTTACTCCTTTAAATTCTGATAAAGCATTATGAACAATTCTTCTTTCATAAGAATTCATATTTTCAAGACTAGTATCAATTCCTGTTTGATAAACCTCTTTAGCTACCCTCTTTGCTAAACGTTCTAAATTAGCATTTTTTTTATCTTTATAATTTTCTACATCTAATATTATATAAGGTAATACCCCTATTTCTTTACTAATCATCTGGCGGACTATTAGTTGTAAAGCTGTTAATGTTTGCCCGTTTTTACCAATTAATATGGCATTATTATCAGAAAACATTTTTAAATATATTTGTTCTTCTCTAATTCTACTTTCAAAAGTGACATTAAGTCCCATTTTCTTTAAAAGTTCTGTTAGAAATTCTTTTACTTCTTCTAAAATATCTTCTAACTTAACAACCTTTACTACCTGGGTTGTTCCTTTAAATAATCCTCCCTTTTTTTCATAAGTTTTATAAATAACCTGATTTTCTTCTAACTGGTTGGCTGATAAAATTTCTTCTAAAACCTTTTTCCAGTCTTTTCCACTTTGTTCATATACTTTCATAAATACTAACCTTCTTACTATCTTTTCTTCTTATTATCTTTTTGGTGAACTTTTTGCTTTTTTGATTTTGGTAATTTTATAATTAAGTTCTGCAATACCATTATACCATTAGTTACTATCCAATATAAAGCAATAGCTACTGGTAAAGTAATAGATACAACCGAAATCATTACTATCATGAATTTTGACATCATTTGCATTTGTTTCTCGGCTTCTCCTCCTGCAGCGTTAGATGCCATATTTATTTTAAATGATAAGTATGTTGTTAGTAAGATTAAAATTATAATTATTATACATATTATCTTTATAGAAACTGGTCCTGTTGTAATTCCTGTTAATGTTGTTGTTCCTAGTTTTATACCAAATAAGCTTTCTTCAAATATAGCAGGTACTCTATTAATTGCCTCTAAGAAAGCAAAGAATAAAGGAAGCTGAATAAATGATACTAAACAACTAGACATAGGATTTATGTTATATTTTTTATAAATCATCATCATTTCTTGACTTTTTGCCATCATAGCTTCATTATCATTTCGATTAGCATATTTTTTTTCTATCTTATTAAGTTCCGGCTGGGCTTTTTTCATATTTTCAGACATCATTAAACTCTTTTTAGATAGTGGCATTAAGACTATACGAATTAAAGCTCCTACTACCATAACGGCTACACCAAAATTACCTAATAATTTTCCGACTTTTATTATAACCCAGGCTAATGGTTTAACAAATATTGCTTCCCATAAACCATGGTACTTTGTACTACTTAATTTAAATTTTTCACATTCTGGCAGTTTACTAAGCTTTGTTTGCATTTGTTTTTCATTTTTATCATAAATACTTAGTAACTCTTTATCTTTAGGTCGACATAAAATATCATTTCTAATTGGTTGGCCCGTTTCTTCGTTTTTTATTAATTGTTTATCTTTATTAGTAATATAATTAGAATTTCCACAACCAGTACAACTTAATAATAAAATAACAACTAAAAATATTGACAATTTTTTCTTCATTAGTTCACCTTTTTTTCCAATAATTTTTTCATACTTGTTAATAGTTTATCATATTTTTCATCTTTACAGGACTTTTTTGCAATAATTATATAATCATTATATGACGGAAATAAATTTATATTAGTAGTTGTTATATTACGAAGTCTTCTTTTAATTTTATTACGAATAACAGCTTTACCAATTTTTTTTCCAACAGCAAAACCAAACTTACTTTTTTCTTGATTGCTTTTCATTATATATATAATAAAATACTCATTTTTTAAAACTCTACCTTCTTTGATGATTTGATTGAAGTATTTATTATCTTTTACTACATCTCTTTTTTTCATATAACAAGTCCTTTTTAGAAGAAAAAAGCCATAACTATATTATGGTTTATTTTGATAACACTTTACGACCTTTTTTTCTTCTTGCTTTTAATATTTTTGTTTCTTTTCTAGCGAAAAAACCATGTTTCTTTGCTTTTTTACGATTATTTGGTTGATATGTTCTTTTCATTTTTGCACCTCCAAACCTTTGTTAAGTCAACTTATTATATTATGAACTATTAAAAAAAGTCAAGAAAGATAAATTATATTTTAAAAGAAAAGTTAACAAGTATCAAAGAACTTTAAATACTAATTGTTGATAACTTTTTCTAAATAATTAATTTTTTTGATAATTAACAACTATTTTAGATTAATCCACAATTTTATAAACAAATTAATCACTATAAATAAGGTGATTTTTTATTATATCAACATTTTTTTACATATCTGTTGATAATGTTATTAATAATGTTTATAAAAATTTAGCAAAAATTTTCTGAATTTGTTGATAAGTTTAGATTTTTTAGTTATTATAAGCTTAAAACTTGTTTATAACCTTGTTAATAAGTTGTGAACAAAATATTAGCTCTTTTATTTTTGATGAAAGTAAGTTAAAATGAAGATGTTATTAAGGTAGTGGGGTGATGTTGATGAGTAATGAAACTCTTTGGGATAATTTTTTAGACATTATATGTAAGAAAACTAATCCTGTTTCATTTAATACTTGGTTTAACAATATTACCTTGCAAAATATCAATGATACAAAGATAACTATTAAAGTTCCTTATGCTATGCATAAAAAAGTTCTAAGTGACAATTACTATTCTTTAATTGAAGATGCTTTTATGAGCTTAACAGGAATAACTTATGATATAGATTTTATTTTAGAAGAAGAAATAAATGATAGTTTAGTTAATGAAAATATTATTAATACTCAAGAAGAGAAAGAAAAAAAGTGGGAATCCAATTTAATCGAAAGTTATACATTTGATAATTTTGTAGTTGGAGACACAAATAGATTTGCCAAAACTGCAGCTGTAGCTGTATCAGAAAAACCGGGAAAGATATATAATCCTTTATTTATTTATGGAAAAAGTGGATTAGGTAAAACTCATTTAATGCATGCTATTGGAAACCAAATAATGCATACTACTAATCTTAAAGTTCTTTATACAACTAGTGATATGTTTATGAATGATTTTACTGGTATTGCTAAAGAAGATGGTAATAATTTAGAATATGCTAATTTATTTAAAGAAAAATATCGTAATGTAGATGTTCTAATTATAGATGATATTCAATATTTAGTAGGAGCAGAAAAAACACAACAAGAATTTTTCCATACATTTAATTATCTCCATCAATCAAATAAACAAATAATTATTAGTTCTGATAGGTCACCAGATGATTTAAAAAAATTAGAAGAACGTTTAAGGTCAAGATTTACTTGGGGACTTCCTGTTGATATTTATCCACCAGATTTTGATTTACGATGTCGCATTTTAAAAAATAAAATTAAAAATTTAGATATCGCTAATTTGATTGAAGAAGATGTTATCGAATATATAGCTAACTCCTGTGATAATGACGTGCGGTATCTAGAAGGAGCTATAACAAGATTATGCGCCTATGCCGCTATGACCGTACCTAAAGAAATTAATATGGAATTTGCTAACGAAGCTTTAAAAGATTATATTACGAAAAATATTTATGATAATGGAGATATTCCTAGTATTCAAAAAGCTGTATGTGAATATTACAATATAACTGTTGATGAAATTAAATCAAAAAAGAGAAGCAATAAAATAGCTTATCCAAGAATGTTAGCAATGTATCTAGCTCGTAATTTAACTGATGAGTCTTTTCCTCGGATAGGTCTTGAATTTGGTGGAAGAGACCATTCTACAGTAATTCATGCTTGTGATAAGATTGAACAAGATTTAAAAACAGATGAAAATCTCAAAGAAATTATTAAAACAATAAAAAATAATATTACTTGTTAACAACTTATAAATTATAAACAAAAGATTAACAAGATAATTATTAAATAATATAAGTAATTTAGGGCAATTAAAAAGTTATAAACAATATAAACACTATTAATAATATTAATTTAATTAAAAGAAAGAAGGAATGAATATGAAATTTACTATTCAAAAAAATATTTTATTAGAAAATTTAACGTATGTAACTAAAGCTATTTCCATTAAAAATATTATACCTATATTAAATGGAATTAAGTTTGAATTAACAGATGAAGGGTTATCTTTAACTGCAAGTGACTCAGAACTTACTATAAAAACTTTTATTGCGGAAAAGGATATTACTAAAATTGAAAAAACAGGAACTATTATTATTCAAAGTAAGTTTATAACTGAAATAATTCGTAAAATGCCTACTGATACTATTAATTTTGAAGTTATAGATGGTTTAAAAATTAAAATTTATACAGAAAGTAATCAATATAATTTAAATTGTTTAGACCCTAAAGAATATCCATCTTTAAAATTAGAAGAAAGTAAGACACCATTAATTATTAAAAGTAGTGTATTTAAAGAAGTTATAAATCAAACATCTTTTGCTATTTCTAATCAAGAGTTAAGACCTATCTTAACAGGTATGAATTTAAAGATAGTAGGGGATTTGTTAGAATGTGTAGCAACAGACTCTTATCGTTTATCTAAGAAAAATATTAAATTGGATAATCCTGTTAAAGAAGATGTTAATATAGTCATTCCGGGAAAGAATTTAATTGAATTTGAAAAGATATTAGGTGATGATGAAGATTTAGAAATTCATATTTTTAATACTAAGATATTATTTAAATATAAAAATATTTTGTTCCAAAGTAATTTATTAAATGGAACTTTCCCTAATACTACTAATTTAATTCCTACTGAATTTGAAATAATAGCTAAAACAAATTTGGATGATTATTTTTCTTCAATTGATAGAGCTTCTTTATTAACTCAAGGTAAAGAAAAAAATATTGTTAAAATGAAAATAGAAAATGGGAAGATGATTATTAATTCTTATGCTTCTGAAATTGGTAAAGTAGAAGAAAAGGTTAATATTGAGACTGATGCATCATCTAAGATTGATATATCTTTTAGTGCTAAATATATGTTAGAAGCTTTAAAAACAATTAAAGATGAGGAAATTTTAATTTTACTTAATACTGACGTAAAACCTATTGTTATAAAGTCAGTAAATGATGAGTCTTTAATTCATTTAATATTACCTATTAAGACATATTAATAATAAGATTAAAAGCTGAATAAGCTTTTTTCTTTTTTCTACAAATTATGACAAAAGTTTATGATATAACAGAAGCATATTTTTTCAAGTTGGGGGGATTTTATGATTAATTATCAAATAAATGAAAATACTTTAGCTATTTTTCCTTTTAATAAAAAAAGTAAAGTATATGAAGAAAATAATAGTTTTATTGTTGATAAGAGTGTTCATGCTATTATTGAAGAAAGTTGTAAATATTTTGGCAGTTCTTTTAGTGGAAGAAGTCAAGGTACAGTATCTTTAATAGGAATAACTCATAAAAAGCCAATTATTATTGAAGAAACAAAAGAAATTATCTTTTTTCCAACATCTTCACCAAGACTTAATTCTTGTTGTTGGATATCTTTAAATAACTTAGAAAAATATGAAAGATTTAAAGGAAAAAGTAAGCTAATTTTTAATAATAATGAAGAATTATTAGTAGATATTTCTTATGGAATAATTAATAATCAGGTATTAAGAGCATCTAGACTAGAATCAACCTTAAGAAAAAGGAAGAAAATCGTAGAAAAAGTTTAAAAAGTGCTTATTTTGTGATATAATTATTAGTAGGTATAGGAGTACACAAATACCTATTATTTTAATATATAATCAAAAAAGAGGCTAATATGCAGATTAGAGATTTAAAACTTGTTAATTTTCGAAACTATAAGAAGGTGGATTTGCAATTTAGTAAACATCTTAATTTAATTATAGGAAAAAATGGAATGGGAAAAACTAATCTGATTGAAGCTATATATGTTTTAGCTTTAACTAAATCTTTTCGAGTTAGTGTAGACAATATTTTAATTTTTAATGATGAGGTTAATTTAAAAATAGAAGGAAATGTTGATAATAAAAATTATGAGTTGTTGTTAACTAAAGAGGGAAAGAAAGTTAAAATAAATAAGACTAATATTTTAAGATTAAGTGATTATATATCTAAAATAAATGTAATTTTATTTAATCCAAATGATTTGCGAATTATCAAAGATACTCCAAGTGTTAGAAGAAAAATGCTCAATATTGAAATTTCTCAACTTAATAATTTGTATCTAAAACAATTACAAAATTATAATAGAATTATTAAACAAAGAAATTCATATCTTAAGGCAATGAGTATTAATGGTAATGCTTCTAAAGATTATTTAGATATTTTAACAAATAAATTAATCGAAGTAGGTTTAGAAATTTATGATAAAAGGCGAGAATTTATTGAAAAGATTAATACCGAGATTGCTAATTTATTTTTTAAGATAACTAATTTAGAAGGATTAAAAGTATGTTATGAATCCGATTATCAAGATATGACTAAAGAAGGTCTTTTAAAGTTGTATAAAAAAAGTTTTGATAGAGATATGATGTTTGGACAAACGCATATTGGTATTCATCATGATGATATTGTTTTTAAATTAAATGCCGCTAATTTAAAGGATTATGGTTCGGAAGGACAGCAAAAAAATACGATTATTGCTTGGAAGTTAGCAGAGATTGCTATTTTTTATGAAAAAAAAGAAAGTTATCCTATTTTAATTTTAGATGATTTATTTAGTGAACTTGATAAGGAAAAAATTAATAATATTTTAAATTTATTAAGAGATGATATCCAAACTTTTATTACAACAACTGAACTTGATAATATTGATAAAAAATATTTACAAAATTGCAAAATATTTAGGATTAATGAGGGACAAGTAGAGGAGGATACAAATGAAAAATGAATATAGTGACGAGAATATCCAGGTATTAGAAGGGCTAGAAGCGGTTCGTAAACGCCCGGGAATGTATATAGGAACTACAAGTGTTGTAGGTCTTCATCATTTAGTTTGGGAAATTGTTGATAATTCAGTAGATGAAGCTTTAGCGGGATTTTGTGATGATATAGAAGTTATTATTGGAAAAGGTAATACTATAACTGTTAAAGATGATGGCCGAGGAATGCCAACAGGAATTAATAAAAAAACAGGTTTATCAACAGTGGAAACAATTTTTACAGTTTTACATGCTGGTGGTAAATTTGGTGGCGGCGGCTACAAGGTTAGTGGTGGTTTGCACGGCGTAGGAGCAAGTGTTGTTAATGCTTTGTCTGATTGGTTAGAAGTTTATGTTTATAGAGATGGTGAAGTTCATTATCAAAGATTTGAAAATGGCGGAAAGCCTGTAGAACAATTAAAAGTTGTTGATAAATGTGCCCAAGACAGAACAGGAACGACAGTTATATTTAAACCAGATGCTAAAATTTTTAAAGAAACCACGGTTTTTGATTTTAATATTTTAGCTAACCGTCTTCAACAAATAGCCTTTTTAAATAAAGGTTTACAGATTAAGCTTATTGATGAACGTGAAGAAGATAAACAAGCAACATTCTTATATAATGGTGGAATTATTGAGTATGTTAAGATGTTAAATAAAAATAAGGAACCTATTCATGATGATATCGTTTATGTAGAAGGTAAAGAAGATGATATTATCATTGAAGTAGCTATGCAATATAACGATTCTTATAATTCTTCTATTTTCTCTTTTGTAAATAATATTAATACTGGTGATGGTGGAACTCACGAAGATGGAGTTAAAAGAGCGTTAACCAGAATAATTAATAATTATGCGAAAAAAGCTAAATTATTAAAAGAAAATGATGATAGTTTAACTGGCGATGATGTACGAGAAGGACTAACAATGATAATTTCTTGTAAGCATCCTGACCCGCAATTTGAAGGGCAAACTAAAGGAAAATTAGGTAGTGCAGAAGTACGTAAGATTGCTGATGATGTATTTAGTGAAGGATTTGAGCGTTTCTTAATGGAAAATCCTGAGGAAGCAAAGATAATTGTTGATAAAGCTACTGTTGCTTCACGTGCTCGTCTAGCTGCAAAAAAGGCGCGTGAATTTACCCGTCGAAAAACAGCTATGGATGCTTTTAATACTATTGGAAAATTATCAGATTGTACAAGTAGAGATGCAAGTGAGTCCGAAATTTTTATAGTCGAAGGAGATTCAGCTGGTGGTTCTGCAAAAGATGCTCGTATGCCGAGAACTCAGGCCATTTTACCTTTAAGAGGAAAAATTTTAAATGTTGAAAAAGCCCGTTTAGATAAAGCTTTAAATAATGAAGAAATAAGAACGATTATTACTGCTTTTGGAACAGGTATAGGAGCAGAATTTGATATATCTAAATTAAGATATCATAAAATAGTAATTATGACCGATGCTGATGTTGATGGTGAACATATTCGTATTTTGCTTTTAACTTTATTTTATCGTTTCTTTAGGCCTATCGTTGAAGGTGGTTATGTATATGCCGCGCAACCTCCTTTATATAAAGTTGTTTATGGAAAAAATATTAAGTATGTATTAACAGATGAAGAATTAGCTGAGTATAGAGCAACTTTACCAGCAAATGCAAAAGTTACAGTAAATCGCTTTAAAGGTTTAGGTGAAATGGATGCTATTGACTTACGAGAAACCACTATGCATATTGAAAATAGAGTATTAAAAAGAATTACAGTAGAAGATGCGATAGCCGCAGACCAAGTATTTACTGATTTAATGGGGGAAAATGTTACTCCGCGTAAGACTTATATTGAAGAAAACGGTCAATTTGTTGAAAACTTAGATGTTTAGGAGGTTTTAAAGTGGATAAAATAATAGAAAATGATATTGAAAAAGAGGTAAAGACGTGCTTTCTTAATTATTCAATGAGTGTTATTGTAGCTCGTGCTTTACCAGATTTACGTGATGGTTTAAAACCTGTTCATCGTCGTATTTTGTATTCAATGTATGAAGCAGGATATACACCAGACAAGCCGCATCGTAAGAGTGCAAGAATTGTCGGAGATGTAATGGGAAAATATCATCCACATGGAGATTCTTCGATTTATGATGCTATGGTTCGTATGGCACAAAATTTCAGTTTTAGACATATGCTTGTAGATGGCCATGGAAACTTCGGTAACTTAGATGGTGATGGGGCAGCAGCTTATCGTTATACAGAAGCACGCCTTTCAAAATTATCCTTAGAAATGGTTAGAGACATCAATAAAAATACGGTTGACTTTACCCCAAATTTTGATGAAACTGAAGAAGAACCAGAGATATTACCTAGTAGATTTCCTAATATTTTAGTTAATGGAACAATGGGAATTGCCGTAGGAATGGCAACAAATATTCCTCCTCATAATTTAGGCGAAGTAATAGATGGTTGTGTAGCCTATATTGATAACCCAGATATTGATACCGATGGTTTGATGGAACACATCAAAGGTCCAGATTTTCCGACTGGCGCTGTAATTTTAGGCAATAGCGGTATTAAAAAAGCTTATGAAACAGGACGTGGAAGTATTACCATTCGTGGTAAAGTGGAAATTGATGAGTCAGGTAATAAAACCAGAATTATTGTAAATGAACTTCCATATCAAGTTAATAAAGCAGAATTTCAATCTCGAATTGGCCAATTAGTTAGAGATAAAATAATAGATGGTATCACGGATATTCATGAAGAGTCTAACTTAGAAAATCCTGTTCGTGTAGTAATTTATTTACGAAAAGATGCTAATGCAAATGTTGTATTAAATAATTTATATAAACATACCCAACTACAAACATCTTATGGAATTAATTTACTGATGTTAGACCAAAAAAGACCTAAGGTGTTATCATTAAAAGAAATTATATCTAAATATATTGATTATCAAAAAGAAATTATAATACGTCGTACTAAATTTGATTTAGAAAAAGCAGAGGCTAGAGTTCACATATTAAATGGACTAAAAATTGCTTTAGATAATTTGGACGAAGTTATAAAAATTATTAGAGGTTCTAAAACTGATGTAGAAGCTAAAGAACAATTAATATCTCGCTTTGGTTTGGATGAAGTACAAGCAGATGCTATTTTAGAAATGCGTTTACGTCGTTTGACTGGCTTAGAAAGAGATAAAATAGAAAAAGAATTGGCTGATTTATTAGAAAGTATTGCCGATTATAGAGCTATTTTAGCTAGTGAAGAAAAAGTTTTAAATATAATTAAAGAAGAATTAATTGAAATAAAAAATAAATATGCTGATGAAAGACGAACTGATATTGATATGACA
>CANQNZ010000009.1 GCA_947625365.1 uncultured Bacilli bacterium
ACCTACTGTTTTACTTTGATAGTAAATAGTGCCTGGGGCATAATCAGTGGTTTCAATATATTCAATATTTAAAGTTATTCCATAAGTATTACACCAATTTTGAACAGCTTCTACGGTATAACCTCTAGAAAAATCAGGATATTTTGTAGTTATATTAGGAATATATAACGTAATAGTATCTTTCGGTTTTAACTTTTTACCTGCTTCGACAGATTGTCCAATAATCTGGGTATCAGATATATCATTAGAACTTTCAACATCTTTTTTCTCAATCGCTACATAAATATTTTGTACTTCTAGTTTGGCCTTAACTTCAATATAATTTTGGCCTGTATAGTCTTCTACTGTAATTTGATTACTACCAGTGGAAATATATAAAGTAATTTCTTTACCTTTTATTTTTTTAGAACCACCAACAGGATTAGTTTTAACAACTTTACCCTTAGCTATATCATCCGATGTAGTTTCTTTTTGGTCGTCGGCTATTTTAAATCCCTTTGCCTGTAAAGTTTTTATTGCATTTTTTACGCTCATACCTGCAACATCAGGCACAGTAACTTCTTTACCTCCTGTTAGTATCGGTAAGATTAACACAATAGTAGTAGTAATAACCACTAAACCAGCAAAAATAGAACCCAAAATAATTAGTAATTTATTTTGCTTTTTTAAATCATCTTTTGTAATTTGTTTTGCCACTATTTCTTCATCATCTTCTTCTTTTTCTTCTTGAACTTTTAGATTTTTGGTTGCTTCCACATCATCTAAACCATCTTCAGGATAAGGATAAACATAACGAGGCTCATCAACACGTGAGTCATCCATAACTGTTTTTAAATCCTCATGCATTTCGCGAGCATCAGCGTAACGATTTTTAGGATTTTTAGCAGTTGCTTTTAATATAACATTTTCAACACTTTGCGGCAAAGTAGGTAAATATTCTCTAATAGATGGTAAAGGTTCTTTTAAATGTTTTAACGCTATTTCTACGGCATTATCGCCTCGATATGGTAAATGCCCACATAAAAGCTCATACATTAAAATTCCCATAGAATATATATCACTTTGTAAAGTGGAACCAGAACCGCTAGCTTGCTCTGGTGGCAAATAATGAACAGAGCCCATAACAGAATTAGTTTGGGTAAGCTGAGCAGCATTCATTGCCATAGCAATGCCAAAGTCCGTAATTTTCACTAATCCATTTTCTAAAATCATAATATTCTGCGGTTTAATATCGCGATGGATAATATAAGAATCATGAGCAACAGCAATACCATCAGTAATTTGCAACATTATATCAATAACTTCAGTTATCGTTAAATTACCACGTTTTTTAAGAAGTTGTTTTAAATGTTTTCCCTCTATATATTCCATAACAATATAATATTGGCCATTATCTTCACCAACATCATAAACTTCCACAATATTAGGATGAGAAAGACTACTGGCTGACAAAGCTTCTCTTTGAAAACGGCGGACAAACTTTTCGTCATTAGCCAAATCACCACGTAATACTTTAACAGCTACGTTACGGTCTAAAATTGTGTCATAAGCCAAATAAACATTAGCCATGCCACCTTCGCCTATTGTTTTAATTATTTGATAACGGTCGTTTATCTTTTGACCTTTCATAATCATAGACTAGCATCCTCACTTTCTTTTAGTAAAAAAGCCACTGTTATATTATCTGTGCCACCCCTAGCATTACTCTTTCTAATTAATTTTCTTACTTTATCTTCAATGGAAAGTTCTTCATCAATTAAAACTTTCTCAATTTGTTCTTTAGTTAACATATTAGTTAAACCATCACTACATAACATAATACCATCGATATCTTTATCTACATCAAAAATATCAAGTTCACATGTATCAGCAGCTCCTAAAGCCTTCATTAATACATTTTTCTTAGGATGATTTAAAGCTTCTTCTTCACTTAACTCTCCTGTACTAACTAAAAGATTAACCAAAGTATGTTCTTTAGTAACTTTATGAAGTTTATGGTTTTTTAACACATAACCACGAGAGTCGCCAATATTACCAAAAATCAAATAATCTTCGGTTAGTAAAGCAACAACTAAAGTTGTTCCCATTCCTGTAGTGTCAGGGTATTGTTTAGTATAATCTATTATTCCTTTATTAATTTCATTAATATTATCATTTAACCAATTAACTGCATCTAACTTACTACCAAGTGATGATATTTCGTTAAACCTAGTTCCTAAATGAGTAACTGCTAAAGAAGAAGCAACTTCTCCAGCTCGATGTCCTCCCATTCCATCAGCCACAATAAGTAAATATTCATTATTAGCATTTTTTAAAATTGTTACACTATCTTCATTGTGGTCTCGAACTCTTCCGGCATCAGTTAAATAAAATGTTTTCATGCATCCACCTCTTTGCTCCTTAATTGCCCGCACGCGGCATCTATTTTAGAACCAAACTCACGTCTAATTGTGACATTTATCTTTTCCTTTTTTAAAGTATCATAAAATTCTAAAATAGTTTTCTTAGGCGATTTTTTAAACCCTAAATTATTTGTCTCATTATAAGGAATTAAATTAACATAAGCATTCATTCCTTTTAAAAGATTTGCTAATTCTAGTGCGCACTTTTTACTATCATTAACACCATTAAGTGTAACATATTCTATAGTAACTCGTCTATTAGTTTTTTTAATATATTCTTTTAAAGTCGTAATTAATTCATTAATATTGTAAACTTTATTAATTTTCATTAGTTTACTGCGCAGCTCATTGTTAGGTGCATGTAAAGATATTGCTAAATTTATCTGTAATGGCTCATTTTCGAGCATTTTAATTTTAGGAACTATTCCACAAGTGGAAACAGTTATGTGCCTTGCCCCAATAGCTATAGCTTTATCATGATTAATTATTTTAATAAAATTCATGACATTATCATAATTATCAAAAGGTTCACCAATTCCCATAATAACTACAGAAGAAATACGTTTTTTGATATCTTGCTCAATTAAAAGTATTTGTTCTACCATCTCATATGTTTCCAAATTTCGAACCTTTTTTAGTCTTCCACTTTCACAAAAAGCACATCCCATATTACATCCCACTTGACTAGAAACACAAATACTTATTCCATAATCGTGGTACATTAAAACACTTTCAACATAATTATCATCAGCTAACTTAAAAAGATATTTACTTGTATCTTTATCCGTTTGCTTTTTCACAATCTCAATTAAATCAATAGAAAAATCAGTCTCTAATTTAGCAATCAATTCCTTTTTTAAATTAGTCATTTTTTTAAAATCAAAAACGCGCTTTTTATATAACCAATCATAGACTTGCGTAGCTTTAAATTTTTTTTCATTAATACTTAAAAAGTAATCTTCCAATTTATCTATTCGATAATTAAAAATATTTTCCATAAAACACACCTATTTTTCAATATCTGCTTTTGTTATTTTACCAATATTAGAATATTCTAATTTATATAAAGAATTTTCATTTTTTATAGTTATACTAGTAATATGAGCATTATCATCACTTATCCTTATTTCTTCGCCTGTCGGTAAATTATAAACCGGATTATCTTGTGTCTCTTGTTTTATTAATCCTAAAACATAATTAGCATTTAAATAATTAACATTGATATTTTCATATAAATTAGTAATTTCCTCTTTATCAGAAAGTCCTACTTTATATATTTTATCATTTTCTTTTAAGTATTTTATAATACCCACTTCATCTTCTTTATAGCCACTTTCTAAATTTAAAAGTTTATTTCCATAAAATAATGTTGTTTTATTATCTATCGTAACTGTATATTTAAATGAATAATTATTTTCTTTAAGCTCTGCTATTTTCGCACTATAATCTTTTTTATATGAAGTATAAGTTGTTTTATATACCTTAGGTGATTTATCGCTTTTAAAGGCAATTAAAAGTAGTATCAGAAAAACAAATATTCCATACATACTTAGCTTTAATGCGGCGCGTCCCCGAGGAGTATTCCAGGTTTTTACTACCCAAGGGTCATCAGGATTAGTCTTCTTATATTTAGGTTGTCTTTTATGAAACATAGTTTTCACCTACTTTACTTCTTTATTTAATAAATCTTCTTTCTTTACCCCATTTAAATAATCTTTAACAGGCATTATTTTCTTAGAAAATGGTTTTATTTTTTTTAAATAAACTATACCATCTAAAGCTGATATCCCTATTGTATCTTTAGTTATTTCACATATCTTAGAAGTATTATCCATTTTTTTTAATTGATAGTCACATTCAATAACTTTGACTTCTTTGTCATCTAAAATAATATTAGCTAAAGGCCATGGGTTTAATCCGCGCACTTTATTATAAATGTTTATACAAGTATCATGAAAATCTAAGTGCTCTTCTTCCCTTTTAATATTATAAGCAAAAGTTACTTCTTTAGAATTTTGTTTTATTCTTTGATTAGTCCCACTAATGATTGCCGGTAAAGTAGCGATTAAAAGTTGAGCTCCCATATTTGATAAAATGTCATGTAAACTTCCTACATTATCTTCTTTTTTTATGACATACTCCTTTTGGGCAATAATATCACCATCGTCCATACCTTCAGCCATATACATAATCGTAATACCCGTTTTTTCATAACCATCTATTAAAGCATGATGAATTGGTGCCCCTCCTCTTAATTTGGGAAGTAAAGAGGCATGAACATTAATACATCCATATTTTGGTAATTCTAAAAGAACTTTAGGAATTATTTGCCCATAAGCACAAGTGATTATTATATCTGGTTGCTCATTAATTATCATTTCATAATCTTCTTTTATTTTAGAAGGCTGAAAAACTTTAATATCATGCTGCAAAGCTACCTGTTTAATAGGTGGTGCCATCAAAGTTTGTTTTCTACCCACTAATTTATCAGGCTGACAAACTACTAAAGATACATTAGTATTTTTAATTAAAACCTCTAAAACAGGGACAGAAAAATCAGGAGTTCCCATAAATACGACTTTTAAATCTTTCATCTTATCATATCCTTCTTAAAAATTATAACAAAAAATACTAGATTTAACTAGTATTTAAGCTTTATTACTTTCATTTTGATAAGTTCTAATAAGAGCAGATATTTCATCTACTTTTTCTAAAGCTGCATTTTTTACTTTTAAAGCTATACGATGATAAAAAATTTCACTGTTTTCTTTGTCAATATACTTCTGAAAAAGTATTGTGCGTTTCTCACCATCTAAGACATCCCATATTTCTACCATGTAGTCAATTGCTGCCATTGGGTCAATTTTCATCCAATTCAAAAAATCATATATATACAATGGATTGGTATCTTTATATTTTGTTAAAATGCACTTACCAATTATTTCTTTATCAGCGCCAGCAACAGCAGTAGCAAAATATTTTAGTTCATCAAAGCTTCCATATTGCATAACGACTTCCTGATGAGCAGCAATTTGCGCATTGGGCACATTTTCTGCAAAAAACGAAGACAATTTTGCATTTTGCAGTTCCAAAATTTGAGGTTCTATTTTTAATAACACTTCTTTAGGATAATCTTGCTGTAAATATTCATTAATACGATTTTGAATATTTTCAATCGTAACCTCATTTTCTGATACCTTTTTTTCTTTCTTCATAGATAACTTATCTCCTTTTTCTATTAGTTTTTATTATAAAATAAAGTAACTAGTAAAAGCAAGAAAATTCAGTATGTAAAATTTATGCCTTTCAATTTACATGTTTTTTATCATGCTATATAATAAAAACAAGATAAGGTGATAGATATGATAGATAACTGCAATCACAAATATAATGAACCAATTATTGTTTACGCGCCTATGCTTCCAAGTGAAGGTTATTATAATGAACTTATAGTATGGGGTGAAATGATTATTGGCCCACAAACTTACTATAAAAGAATATGTCAAAATTGTGGGCATATCCAAATTATTTGTGGAAATAGAGCAAATCAATATTTAGAAACATTAGTCAATGAAAAAAAGGACATAGTCCCTCTTTTAAAACACTAATTTGTTTCTTTTGGTACAAGAACATTAACTAAAGATAATACTTCATTATAAGCTTGCTCTTGTTTTATCTCTCTTTCAATATTATCAAAAACGGTAGCCATACCAGTAAGCGCTGCTTTTAAAGTGTTTTTTTCTTCTTCCGTTAATTTTGGATATATTTCTAATAAGAGCTGTTTTCTCGTAAAATCGTTAAGCCATGTATGTTCCATAATAGTTTGATATATTATAGATTTACTGCCATAGGCTGATAACCAATCTGTTACGGAAACCTCTAAGTTTAAGTGTTTAGCTAAGCCATTTTTCAACAATTTAGCAATATAAATTTCATTATTGGATGCTATTATATCTCTAGCCAAGCGTTGCTTACAAGTTTTTTTCATATGCCCAATATCTAATAATCTCCACATTTTTTCAGGGTCTTGAGTAGCGGATATGATATCTAAATGTTCCTCTGACCTACAATTTGAAACTTCACTAATCCAATATAATGATAACTCCGCATCTTGAAAACTTATAATTTTATCTTCAAGTTTCAAAATTTTTGTTTTATCTCCATTTAAATCTAAATAATTTTGTATTTTAGAAATTAATAATTTTCTATCTTTGGCATTTAACATATTTTTCCTCCTTTTGTATGGCTGTTATTATAAACTTTTTAATACATAATATCAATATCTACCGGGCCATTTATTCCATCAATATGCCCATTACTACATATTTGCCACATTTTATAATCTTTATTATAATCAGTTTCGGCTGTATAATGAGCAAGCCAAGTATCATATTTTGTTTCAAACCATATATTTTCTAAATATGCTTTACTACTATAAAGCATTCCTTTATATCCCGCTTTTTCGATAGTTTTCATAAATGTTTCGGCCATTGAAGAAAGACCGAAAAAGCTTAAATTATATTCATTAAAATCATGCCAATGCTCCCAATCATAGGCAATGGGTAAATCTATATTGTATTTTTTTATTTTCTTTATAACCCACTCTGCTTCTTTTTTTGCTTGAGATGAACTGCTAGCATAAGAATAAAAATAAATACCAACGGGAATTTTTTCTTTATTTGCTTTTTTTATATTAGAAATAAATTTTTCATCTACAAAAAATTTACCATTATTACCTCTAGTTCCACCCACGCGAAGCATTAAAAATTCTACGCCCGCTTTTTTAATTTTTTGAAAATCAATATTACCTTGCCATTTAGAAATATCTAATCCTATTTTGTTATTAGCAGTTTTATAATTATTTAAAACATCACTAAATAAAGTTTCCTTTTCTTCGTTTTTAGCATTTGCTAAGGAAGATACATTTAAAACAAATGGTTTTTCTAGAGTATTACCACTACTATCAATAGCTTTATATAGCAAATTATATTCTCCTACTACATTTAAATCATATTCTCCATCTATAAAACAACGGGGATTTTTATCATAATTATCGCCACATAAAATCGTTTTTTCTAAATCAATGTCGCTTCCTACTTCAACATTATATCTATCTTTAAGCAAGACTACTGGTTTTTCTGTATCTACCACTTGGATATCAAAGCTATACTTTAATTTAATTTTTTCATCATTTATGAATTTAAACTCTACCTTTTTAGAACCTAGTTTAGTTGTTTTAATTTTATAATTATCAATTATTTTACCATTAATACTACTAATAAAATCAGATACTCTAACTTCACTATTAAATTCCGCAGTTAAATTATCAGCAAGCCGTATTGCAATTTTAGCAGTTTTTATTCTAATATAATGATATAAAAATATTCCTATTACTAAAATTAATATTATAATTACTATTTTCCGACTTTTAGCCATCGCTTGCTACCGTATCCCTTTTTTAACATATATATAGGAGCTGGGTTTTTATAATAATCATTAAATTTAGAATAATTATCGACTTTATTATCAGCAGTAAAATAATTTGGAACTTCTAACTGTTTTTCTACTACCGGAAATAATTGAGTGAAAGATTTTTTGGTCTTAGTTTTAGGATTAAATCTTATTATTTTGTTTCCATAATGAATTTCATTTTCTACGCATACATAAGAAATGCCCGCTAAGATTAATTCCGTAATTAACCACTCTTTAAACATTTTAACGTCACTAACATAATAATTCTTAATTTCCAATTTAATCACCTCAAAATTTGTTATCTATTATATCAAAAAAAATTATTTTTTGGTTAATAAACAAATACTTTCTACATGATAAGTATAACTAAACATATCTGCAATATACACTTTTTTTACTTCATAATATTTATTTAAATCTTTTAAGTCTCGTGCTAAAGTCATTGGGTCACATGATATATAAATTATATCTTGAGGCAATAATTTTAAAATCGCTTCTTTTCCCGTTTTCGAAAGACCACTTCTGGGTGGGTCTAAAATAATTGTATCGATATTATCTTGAATAGCAAATAACACTTTATTGGCATCACCTAAACAAAATTCAATATTATTAGAGTTATTTATTTTTTTATTAATTAAAGCATTCTTTATGGCATTAGGTACTATTTCAATGCCATAAACTTTATTAGCCTTACCTGCCGCGATTATACCTAAAGTTCCTACCCCGCAGAATAAATCGGCTACAATACTGTGAGGTTTAATATTTTCAGATACTAAGGCAAATATTTTAGCAGTTATATAAGGATTAACTTGAAAGAAGGAATTATAACTAACTTGAAATAATTTCTTATCAATAATTTCCATAAATTTATCTTCACCATAATAAATTTTATCATTAACAATTATACCCACTATTTTATGTTTTTTAGTTAAATAATCAATATCGATATGCTCAATATGTTGACTTTTTATATCTATAAGCAGTTCATTATTATAATTTGTCCTAATTATTACATCAGCATTTTCTAAATGCAAATATTTTATATCTTTAATAAATTTATTGATAGCATCTTGAGCTAGTAAACACTCATTAATTTCCACTAAACTATGAGTTTTACTTTCATAAAAACCAGCTTTTCCTTGCCATATTTTTAAAGATATTTTATTACGATAATTATAAGGACTAGGATTAGCTATAACATTTATTTTAACATCTAAATTGGCATACTTTGATAATATTTCCGCTACTTTTTCTTGTTTAAACTTTAAAGTTTTTGCGTATTTTAAATGTTCTAAAGAACAACCACCACATTTTAAAAAATAAGGACACGGATAATCGACTCTATCTTCACTTTTCTTTTTTAAATTAGTAATAGTAGCCACATTATATTTTAAAGTTTCTTTAATTATTTTATATTCTACTTCTTCATTAGGTAAAGCATAGTCAATAAAAGTAATTTTTGTATCATAAAAAATTCCGCGGCCAAAATGGTCAAGTTTTGTAATTATAGCCATGAAATCACCTAAATTTATCTTACCTTAGAAAATAGGTTTATGCAAGATTTTATCTTGGCAAATAAAATAAAATATGCTATGATACTGACATTTGAAGGGGGATTTAAATATGCTTGATATAATTAACTATCTTTTAGATTATTTAGATTTAAAAGCTTCTATTTATTCTAATTTAATTATAGACGATAAAAAGCAAATAATTGGCTCTTTTTGGCAAGAAGAAAATATAACATATCTAGAATTATTTACCTTTTTACCCCTTAAAATAACGATAACAACAAATACTAAATATACCTCTTATATTCCTGGGGCTATTGATAGCCAAATTACTTATTACCAAATAAACTTTAATAGCGCCATAGAAAATTTTAATTTAATCATTAAAAATACGATATTATATACAATTTTTATAGATGATAAACAATATAAGTTAGCTATTTTTAAAAATGAAACTGTTCCTTCTAATAATAACTTTTCAAATTTAGCCAAAGAAAATCTAACGACTCTTCAAAGAAAATTACACTTTAATTAATTTTTCTCTTAAGAGATTTAGTATTATTTAAAGTCATTAAATTTTCTACTTGCTCAAAAGTTAAACTTTCTAAATCTTGATTACCCTTATTAATTAATTTTTGATATTTTTCAATTAAATTTATTAAATATCTGGAACAAAAATAAGTTTCTTTTATTATTTCCTTAAAACATTTTTCTTTATCTATTTCATGCCAGGTTAAACTTTGCTCCATTAACTGTGCTTCTTTAGGAGCATTTTGTTTATAACGTAATTGCCCTATTTGAAAAGAATAACTGTTTAATTTAGTGATATAACCATCGGTATCGACTATATTAAGGTAGGAAATATCATTTATTAAATCTTTCATATTAGCCACAAATTGAGAAATTACTTTAGGATAAAGTTTAATAATAGTTAAAATATTTTTATAATTAGCAGATTGAAATGCAGTTAAAACCTCTTCTTTGCTCATGCCAGACTCGCGTTTTAAATAATCTAGGTCTGCTTGTTTAATTGGTAATAAAGAATTATAAAAACTTTCAAGGTCGGCAATGTGTTTATCTAACATATCAGGAAATAAGAAGGCTGAAGAAAATTCATAATCTATAGGTAAAGCAACATCAATTATTTCTCCCTTTTCCCAGATTAAATTAACATTTTCATAATGATAATTTTGGTCTTGTCTTAAAATAGATAATAATATTTGATATGCTATTTTTTCACCTAATTGTGGATTTTTACTAATAAAATCTGACTTTAAGATAAAAGAATAATCGTAAAATGCTTCACAATAATTAATATAATTTGCAATGTTAACCGTAGGTTCTGGATGCTTTTGAAAATATTCATATATACTTACAAGCTTTTGCTCAGGTTTTGTAAGAAGTTTGACTATTGAACCTTTATCATAATATTTCTCTTGTTGTTTGCTCATGCCATTTACAATTGCTAATCTATATTGAAAAGCTTCTTTCATAAAATAACTGCGCACTATATAAGACCAATACACCTCACTATAAGCAAACAAAGAAGTTGTATATGGTTTAGTTTTTGATAAAGGCTTAAATACATATTTTTCATGATTTATTTCGAAAATAGGAAAATATTTAGTACTTTTTACTTTACCTTTAGCACATGCCGTTAAGTTTCCTATCTTATTTTCAATATCTAAATTAATAACTTGATATAATCTATCCATAATTTTTCACCTATGCCCTATATTATATAATGATACTGAATAAAAAAACAATTAAAAATGCATATTAGTTTTATCTTTTGCCAAAAATAAAAATGGTGAGATTATGAACGAAATTGTTAAACGTTTACAAAAAGAATTTTTTTATAGTTCTGATTTAATAGTCAAAACAGTTAATGATATATATATAGTTTATTTAGAAAGTGTAGCTAGTAGTGATAGAATTAATGATTATGTTTTAAAAGAGTTATCAATAACAAATAAAAAAAATGCTCACAATCTCCAATCTTTAATTGCTGGTCCTAATACAAAACAAATTACTTCTTATGATGAATTAGAATTTTATTTAGGCAATGGTTTTGTTTTAATTATTTTTAATGAAACGGTATATGCTGTCGAAGTTAAAGCTGATATTAATAGAAGTATTACTACACCGGAAACTCAGCCCGCGATTTATGGACCTAAAGATGCCTTTAATGAAAATATCCAAAATAATTTAGGTTTAATTAAAAGAAGAATTAAATCCAACACTTTAATTAATGAAGATTTTATAATAGGCCGCAAGACTAAAACTAAAGTTAGTGTTTTATATTTAAACGATGTTGCTGAACAAGCAACCATTAAAAAAGTTAAAAAACAATTAAAAAGTATTGATATTGATGGCATTATAGATGCTGGTAATATTCATCAATTACTTGAAAAAGATAATAAATCACCATTTCCTACTATTAGAACTACAGAAAGACCAGATTATGCTGCCTCAAATTTACTAGAAGGTCGTATTATTATTCTGGTAGATACCTCCCCTTTTGCTTTAGTTTTACCAGTATTTTTTGTTGATTATATAAATCCTCAAGTCGACAATTATAGTAAAAGTATCAATATTAACTTTTTAAAAGTACTGCGTTTAGTATGTTTAATATTAACTATTTTAGTACCAGCTTTTTACGTAGCTATCATCAATTATAATCCTGAAGTTATTCCCTTAAACTTGCTGGTAAGCTTTGCTACCCAAAGAGATGGCGTGCCTTTTCCTGCTGCGGTGGAAGCTATTATTATGCTTTTAATTTGTGAAGTCTTAAGAGAAAGTGATATCCGTTTTCCCTCTTCCTATGGAAGTTCTATTTCTATCTTAGGGGCTTTAATTTTAGGAGAGTCTGCTGTAACCGCCGGTATAGTTTCCCCTATTATGATAATTGTTGTGGCTCTTACCTTTATTACAAGTTTAATTTTTACGGAGTTAGAGTTTATCAACTCTATTAGACATTTCCGTTTTTTATTTTTACTCGCAGCTTCCTTTTTTGGGCTGTTTGGCATTGTCATTGCGGGAGTAATATTTTTAACTCATTTATGCAATACAACCTCATATGATAAACCTTTTTCTTATCCTTTAGCACCATTTGACCTTAATTATTTGCGTAAAGAGTTATTTCAAAAACCTAAAATTAAAGACCGTTTGCGCAGTAAAATGTTAACTAATAAAAATTATATTAGTCAGGGGGAAAATAAATAATGAAAAAAATATGTTTAATATTAATAGCTTTATTATTATTTACAGGATGTTATGATTACACTGAATTAAATGATACAGCCATTATATCCGCAATTAGTGCCTCCTACAAAAATAAAAAATATGAAATAACTTTTGAAATTATTATTTTGCAAAAAGATGATGCTGGAAATCAAAAAGAATCAAAAACCATGCTTGTCACCGGTACAGGCGAAAATCCTGCAAAAGCTTTTAATAATACTATTGGCAAAGTGGATAAAAAAGTTATTTTTAATCATTTACAGGTAGTTTTATTAGATGAAAGTCTCGTCAAAAATAAAGGAATAAAACATTTATCTAATTATTTATTCCGCGATATTCATATCTCTAATAATTTTTATTATATTATTGCAAAAGATGTAGAAGCCAAAAAAATATTAAATACTAAAATAAAAAATGAGCCGGTCGTATCTAATGCTCTAATTGGTTTATTTAAAAATCAAAATGATACAGAAATGTTTGATTTAAAAAATGAATTTGATTATTTATATGCGCAGATGAAAGAGGGAAAAAAAGATATCCTCATTCCTTCCGTTACTTTAGAAAATCAAAAAATAGCATTAGGAACATCGGGGGTATTTATTAAAGATAAATTAACTGGATATTTAACTAAAAGGGAGTCTCAAACTTATAATATTTTAAATAGCAAAGTAGAAAACGCTTTATTCAGTAAAGAAAACATAGCCATTTCTCTTTATAAAAATTCTTCTAAAATAAAACTTAAAAATAATACCGTTTATATTAATGTAAATGCCGAGGCTTTAATTCGCTGTTTAAATGAAGATTATGTTTTAAGAACTGGCAAAATAAATAAAAAATTATCTAAAGATTTTGCTAAGATGATTAAAAAAGACATAAAAAAATTAGTGGAAAAATCTTTAGAAACAAATAGTGACTTTTTAGGTATTAGAAATTTATATTATCGTACCTATCCCCAAAAATATAATAAAAATATCTGGAAAAATTTAAATTATAAAATTCAAGTTAATCTAGAAGTTAATCGTAATGGACAAGCATTTGAGGTGATAAATTGATAACTAAAAAACAATATCAAATATTAAGTTTTTTCTTAACTCGTTCGTTATTTTTCGGTCTAGGAATAACCAAAATATTTAATTTAAGTAAAAACGATGCCTGGATTAGTGGTATTTTAGGCACCGTTTTAGGTCTAATAGCTATTAGTTTTATTTACTTTATCAAAAAAGATAATCCTAATTTTAGCAAGAGATTAAATCAAGGAATTTTGGGAATGATTACTAAAATAGTAATATTATTATTAGCTTCTTTTTGCTTACACGATGTAATCTTATCTTTAACTACTATGACTTCATCATTCTTGCTTCCTTTAACTCCTGCTTTAGTAATTGCTATTGCTATTGTTATTACTATTATTTATGGTAATTATAATGGCGTAGCCTCTTTTAGTAAAGTAGCAGAAATATTATTGCCTATTAGTCTTTTAATCTTTACATTTAAAGTTGTTTCCAGTTTAATTATTACCGACTATAATAATTTTTTACCCTTTCTTTATGGTCATAAATTAGGAATATTAAAAGCTAGTCTCGTTTATGCTTTACTTAGTGCAACACCTTCGTTTCTTTTAATTAATATTGATAAAGTAAATCTTACATATAAACAGTCAATTATGGGTTACTTAATCGGTAGTCTTACCATTATTTTAACGTTAATTTCTGTTAATGGTGTTTTAGGTCCTACTCTGGCTAATATCTTACGTTTTCCGGAATATATGACTTTAAAAAAATTACGTATTTATAATTTTGTAGAAAATATCGAAAATATTTTAACTTTCACTTGGTTATTTGATTTAATTGTCTTAGGATTTATAAGTGCCTACAATATTAAAAAAATATTTAAAATGAGCATTCCCGCTAAAATACCTGCAAGTATTACCTATCTTATATGGCTTTGTTTAATTATGCTAATTGGGGTATTTGTATTTAATAAACATTATTACTATGCTTTAGATTTATATAATTTAGAATGTTATATTTTAGGAAGTTTTATGTTCATCTGCTCAATAATGACTTTAATCTTAAAATTGCGGTCAAAAAAATATAGTCGCTAAATGACTATATTTTATTTACCTTTAATTTGGTTCATAACTTCTTCAGCAAAGTTTTCTTCTCTTTTTTCCATTCCTTCGCCAACTTCATAACGAACCATTGTTTTAAGTTCACTATTATTGTTTTTTAAATAAGTTGTGACATCAATATCTCCATCTTTAATAAATGCTTGATTAGCAAGACAGATTTCTTTAAAGAATTTATTAATACGGCCAGCTACCATTTTTTCAGCAATATCAGCAGGTTTGCCTTCTTCCATAGCTTGAGCTTTTAATACTTCTCTTTCTTTTTCTACAACTTCTTCTGGAACATCTTCTTTAAATACATATTGTGGTTTCATCGCAGCAGCTTGCATTGCTACTTCTTTAGCGATTTCTTCATTACCACCTTTAATAACAGTTAATGCGGCAATCTTACCACCCATATGTAAGTAAGCTCCAAAATTATCAGTATCTTCTTTATTGATAACAGCAATTCTTCTTAAAGATAGCTTTTCACCAATTTTGGCAGTTTTCGCTACAATTAAATCATTAACTGTTCCTTCTTCAACTTTTAATTCTAAAGCTTCTTCTACAGTAGTAGCATCACTTTCTAAAATGGCTTTACCAATAGTATCTATCATTTCTTTAAATTCTGTGTTTTTAGAAACAAAGTCAGTTTCAGAGTTAACTTCTAAAACAACGGCTTTATTATCTTTAACAAAAATATTTGCTAAACCTTCCGCAGCAATACGAGAACTCTTCTTACTAGCTTTCGCAAAACCTTTTTCTCTTAACCAATCTGTAGCAGCTGCCATATCACCATTACATTCGCTTAAAGCCTTTTTACAATCCATCATTCCGGCTCCAGTTGCTTCGCGAAGTTCTTTTACGTCTTTGGCACTAATCATTTTAACCCTTCTTTCTTAACTTAATGTTTTAATTAATTCATCTTTTTTCATAGTAGAATAACCTTTTATTCCTTTTTCTTTAGCTATTGCTTTTAATTCAGTCAAAGTTTTACTGCTTAAATCTTCTTTAACCTTTTTTTCTTCTTTTATTTCAGTTTTTGTTTCAATTTTTTCTTCTTTTACTTCTTTTGGTGTTTCATTCATATCTGGCATTTTAGTTTCTTTTTTACCTTTTTTATCTTCTTCAGTTACATAATCTACCATTTCTAAACCATTAGCTTCACAAATGGCATTATTTAATACACCAAGTACTAATTTAACTGAACGAACAGCATCATCATTACCAGGAATAACATAATCAACGTCATCTGGGTCACAGTTTGTATCTACAATACCAAATACAGGAATATTTAATTTTCTAGCTTCTCTAATAGCATTAATTTCCTTTTTAGGGTCAACTATTATCATAGCTTGTGGTAATTTATTCATTTCTCTAATACCACATAAAACTTTATTTAATTTTTCATATTCTTTCTTTAGACCTATTACTTCTTTTTTAGGAAGAACATCAAATGTTCCATTTTCTTCCATTTTTTCAATTTCTTCTAAACGTTTAACTCTTCTACGAATAGTTCTAAAATTGGTAAGTGTACCTCCAAGCCATCTTTCTGTAACATAAAAAGATTTAGAACGTAACGCTTCTTCTTTACTAGCTTCACTAGCTTGTTTTTTTGTTCCTACAAAAAGGAAAGTACCTCCATTTGTAGCAATTTCTTTGATGGCAGCATAGGCTTTTTCAATGCACTCTACTGTCTTTTGTAAATCGATAATGTAAATATCATCTCTTGTTGTAAAAATATATTCTTTCATTTTGGGATTCCATCTTTTAGTTTGATGACCAAAATGAACTCCAGCTTCTAATAAGTAACTCATAGAAACTACGGCTTCCATAATCATTCCTCCTTCGTTATTACATCTGCTTAGTTCAACTTTATATCTCACTAATTTTTAGCACTCGAGATATAAATCCCTAAACATGTCTATTTGACTAACAAGCCAAATCTATTCTATCAAAAAAAATATGCATAAACAAGTCATTTTATACATATTTTATGATTTTTTTAGAAAGCTTTCAGCATAAAATTCACAAGTTAATTTCTGCTCTGTTTCTAATACACATTTATCTTTTATTAAATTTTTTTCAGCAAATAGTGTTAAATTATATCCATTAAAATCATATTTGCCAGTAAAGATATTTTCTGATGTTACAATTTTATAATTACCTTGTTTATCAAAAGTTAGATTATAAGGTTTACTATAATCATCAGCATAAATAGGTTTACCGTCTTCCATACTGACAATATATTTTATTTGCGTGCCATTTGCTTCCCAGTTTCCTTTTAATTTAGCATATAAATCGTCATTAATATTTAAAGCAGGACAACTATACTTAGTTTTTTTCCAAACTGTTTTTTTCTCATTATTACTACAGTGATAATAATTTACTAGTAAACCTTTATCAATATAACTATTATCATCTACTTTTTCCTTTATTTTCAGAAAAGGACTATTATTGAAAATTTTAGCTTGCAAAGTATCTAGAATAACAAAAGCTAATAAAATTCCTAATATAATTAAACAATTTTTAAAATTTTTTTCATAGAGACCTCTTTAATTATAATAATTATAACGTTTAATTAAAAAAACTACAATGAATTTTTCATTATAGCTATTTATTAATTTTACCTATTTTATTAAATGGGAATAGAATAAAGTTAGTGGTTCCTTTGATTTGCTTAGCTTTCACTGGACCAATACTTCGACTGTCTCGAGAATTTTCCCTATTATCGCCTAAAACAAAATATTCATCTTTTTTAAGTTTAATTTTATCATAACTACTTGTTGTACCGGAGCCATATTCATCTTTAATTTTTTTACCATTTATATAAATATTACCATTTTTTATTTCCACTGTTTCGTTAGGAAGACCAATTACTCTTTTAATTAAATCATCTTCCTTTTCATCAACAACCACGATTTTATATCTATCTGGTTTCCCTAATTTATTTAATATTAAAAATTCATTTCCTTTTAATGTAGGATACATAGATATACCATCTACTTTGATTGGAGTAGCAATAAAAGTTCTAATTAAAATTACTACTAATAAAATAATTATATATGGATATATCTCTTTTAAAATTTTCATTTTATCAACCCTTCAATAAAAAAATTAGAGCAATATTCTCTAATTTCTTTCTTTAACTTTAAATTCCTTTTTCATTCCTTTTAGAATATTGTTAAGTTTAGCACGTCTAACAACGCCTTTTTTAATTACTGTAATTTTATCAATAGTCGGACTATTTACTGGAAATATTCTGACAACTCCCACACTTCCGCTTTTTTTACGAACTGTGAATGTTTTAGATACTCCTCCCCCAGTTATATTAACAACTAGTCCTTGGAATGCTTGAATTCTTTCTTTTTTTCCTTCTTTAACCCAAACATCTACTTTTACAGTATCTCCAACTCTAAATTCAGGAACATCAGGTTTAATATGTTTTTTATTAATTTTTTCAATTAACTGACTCATATTATTCGTGTCCTTTCTATAATATATTAATATTTAATCTTATAATTAATTTTATCTTACAGCGGATTAAATATGCCTAAAGCAATTAAGATTATAACAATTATTTATAAGTTTGTAAAGGACTTTTTAATTTTGACTAGATGGCATTGTAGCTACCGCATTTACCACAACATTAGTATCGTATATTGATTTTTCATTAGGTGAAACATTAGCATCTTCTTTTAACCACAATTTAATAGTATAAGTTTTCTTTTCCCCATCATCGCCATTTTCTTTAGAAGCTGGAGCCAAAGTATCTTTTAGAATAAAGCGAGCTCCTGAGTAACTATTAGTATCACCTTGCGCTACTACGACTTCTGTTTCCGGTAGCTCATTAACATTAACAGGGTCTATTTTTTGGTCTCCTGATACAGCCATTCTAATTTGGTCATCGCCTAAAGTAGAAGAAGCTACTTTATTTAAAGAAACCTCAAAATCAGCTGCTGTTGTTCCCGTATTTTGAACCGTAAAAGTATAACCTTCGGTAGCCTTCCCTGCCGCATCCACAATAGGATAAGCATTTTCTAAGTTAATATTACTAGATGTTTTAGATACAACATTAAATGTTCCGGTCTTAATAGTATTCTCACCTTGCTGCGTAAAAATGTTACTCCAAGCCGCATAGCTGATAGCAGCTACACTTATAGCTAGTACAGCCACTGCCACAATGATATAAGCTTCCTTTTTTATTTTCATATTTATCACTCCTCAGTTTCCTTAGCATCAGGTATACTAACATCAGTATAACACATATCGGCACTCTTTGTTAAATTAGTATCTCCAAATATTACATCTTTATTACCTTCTGTGGTATTACATTTTAAAATACTAAAGTTATCATAATGATATAAAGTACTTCCGCCATCATCATAAACATCTTGACTATTTGCTTTTTTATATAAATCATCTAGTTTAATTTTATTATCTTGAAGTAAATAATTTAACTCGTATATATCTTCTTCACTATATTTAATATCAATAGCATTCAAACAGTTAAAATAATATTTCTGGTCTTTAGTTTCGTAATACATTCTGGTTCCTGTGCTACATTTATTATCTTCATCAACAATTATTTCAAAGTCATCATAACGTCCTGAGGAAACAATCTTAGAGTCTACCAAATTTATGGTGTAAACGTCTTCTTCATCATGCTCCATACTAACTACACGTCCTATTACTTTAACGTTGTCATACACACTATATGTAGAAAGCTTTTCATAATTACCATTAAAATTAAATCTTAATTTAACATTATCATCAAAAGTTACATAGCCATTTAACTTATCTACTTCAAATTTATAAGATTTCATTTCTAATGATTTTATTCCTTGTATTTCACTTATTTTACCTTCTATTTTAACAAAGTCATTACGATATTTACGATATTTCTTTTCAAAATGTAATAAGAAATCATTTATATCTATTGTTTCCAGTTCTTTACTATCACAATAAAAGTTTGATTTATAATACTTATCTATATACATCTTTTTATCACTAATATTACATTTCCATACCCGATAAAAAGCAGCATTATATATTTTCGTATTACTCGAAATTGTATTTCGAATAGCTAAAAGAGGCAATCTATCAAAATTAGCTACTAATAAATAATCAATTATAATTAAACTGCTGGCAAAGATAATAGTAAGTATGGGAACTAATAGATATTTGCGTTTGCGATACATAACCATTCCCACTATTTGCGTAATAAAACCTACTACAATAAAGATAAGACGATATCTATTGGTAAGATGAATAAAAAATCCAATACCAATTAGGACGAGTCCAATTAAAACCACAATTAAAGATTTTTTTAGTTTGCTCATTAGACTCATCTCCCATCTATAATAATTATAACAAAGAATAAAAAGGTTTAAAAGTAAATTTGGCTTAATATTGTCTTTTTCTTTACCTATTTAAAATTTAAAAAAAGAAAACTTTTCCAAAAGTCTTCTTTAATTTTTACCCTTAACTTTATTTAAATTAGTTAACAGCGTCTTTTAATTTGCTTCCAGCTTTAAATGAAACAACATTTTTAGCAGGAATATGAAGTGGTTCTTTAGTAAGTGGATTAATTCCATCTCTTGCAGCTCTTTTTTTAGAACTGAAAGTTCCAAATCCAACTAAAGTTACCTTTCCATCTTTTTTAAGTCCCTCAGTAATTCCAGCCATAACAGCATCAACAGCACGTCCTGCTTCAGCTTTTGACATATTAGCAGCGTCAGCTACATACATTACTAGTTCATTTTTTGACATATTGTCTACCTCCCACATAAATATATTTGTATAAGGTCCATACCTTACATACTAAATCTATCAAAAAAATATTTTAAAATCAAGATAAAAGTACTATTTTGCTACAAATTTCGCATAATTTTCACTTGATTTGGGCATTTGCCCCTAATTGATTAATAATTTCTGCATATTTTAATTTATGCTCTGTAAAATTAGGAAGGATATTTTCATCAAGTTCATTATATGGTATTACTTCAAAATCAAAAGCTCTCGTTGTTTTATCACGGGTTTTGGTATAGGTAAATTCAGCAGTTAAATTTTCTAATGTAATAGGATTATCTTCCTTTTTAACTACATCAACTCCTACCATTAATCCCGTCAGTTGGTCAATAGTTCTTTGTCCCGAAATAAAATTGCCTAAAGAATAAATAACGAGAGTATCATTTATAAAAGTAATAGGCTCTATAACATGCGGATGATGGCCGATTACAATATTAACTCCTAAAGAAGCTAAATAATTAGCTATTTGCTCTTGCTCAGCGTTTTGTTTTAAGGAATACTCAGTGCCAAAATGCATACTTACCATTAATAAATCTACTTTATCTTTAAGATATTCTACATCTTGTTTTACCTGCTCTTCATCGTAAACGTTTAAATAATATTCTTTTCCTTGTGGACGTGAAAGCCCATTAGTTACTGTGGTATAAGCAAGTAAAGCATATTTTATACCATTTTTAGTTTCTATTTTTATATTATTTCTTTGGCCCCATGTTTCATAACTTCCTGCCGTATAAACAGGTTTATCTTGCCAATAATTAAGAGAATTTAAAATAGCTTGCTCTCCTTTATCTAGCGTATGATTATTAGCTAGACTGACTAAATTAAACCCTGCATCTAAAAAGGCATCCCCTACTTCTTCCGGAGAATTAAAACGCGGATAAGTAGATAATCCCAAACTTTTTCCTCCAATGATGCTTTCTTGATTATAAAACGCTAAATCATAATTTTGAATAATTGGTTTAATTCTAGCAATTTTAGGTTTAAAGTCATAACTGCCATCGCTATTTTTGGCCGCATTATAAACAGCTTCATGGATTAAAGCATCACCTACCATAATCAAAGACAGCTTATGAGTAGTTGCTTTTTTCTCTATTACTTTTTCCGCCCTTTGCGGTTTTTTGGTAGCTACTATTTGCAAATTATATAATTTTAGACCAGCTAAAGCAAAGCAAGCTAAAGCCATAATTAAGATAATAATATATAAAAGTCTTCGCAAATACTTATTCATTACTACCACCTATTGTTATCATTATACTATAGATTTTAAAAACACTAAAAAAAATCTATCAGTTGATAGATTAAATAACAATAGCTATTAAATTATTTGCTCCTTTATTAACAATTTTGGTAACAGTTTGGGATAATTTATAACGAGTGTTTTCTGGCATAATAGAAAGTTTTGCTTGAATGCCTTCTTTAACTATATCATCTAAGCTTCGCCCAAATATTTCACTTTTCCAAATACTTGCTGGGTCAGTTTCAAAATCTTTCATAATATAGTTAATTAATTCTTTACTTTGTAGTTCACTACCAATAATTGGTTCAAAAGTACTTTCTACATCAACACGTAGTAAATGTAAAGATGAAGCCACGGCCTTTAATTTAACACCGTAACGCGACCCTTGTTTAATAATTTCCGGTGTGTCTAATTTCATATCTTTTAAAGTTGGATAAACTATGCCATAGCCGGTACTGCGTGCCATTTTAAGAGCGCTTTTAATCTGGTCATATTCACTTTTACCTTCTTTATAATCGGCAAACATTTTTAAAAGCCCTGCTTTAGTTGTAACAGACTCGCCCATCATTTCATTTAAAACTTCATTATATAAGCTATCTGGACTTTCCAAATTTAAAGTAACAATTCCGGTTGAAGCATCCACCTGACTAATATAAGCTTTACTAATAAACTGACTATCCTCAAAATTAGCAATTATGTTATCGATGTCTTTAATTTTATCGACAGTTGTTACACTTTCACTAATCTTTTCTAAGTAATGTTTTTTTAATTCGTGTTTATTATTTAAAACATGAACCCATTTAGGAATACTAACTTTAATATCTAAAACCGGAAATTCATATAAAGCTTTTTTTAGTATTTCATAAATTTCTTGTTCATTCATTGTTTCCACACTCATAGGCATAACTTCTACATCATAAGTATCACTTATATCACGAGCTAGATTAATAGTTTCCGTATTAGTTGGATGAATAGTATTTAAAATAACAATAAATGGTTTACCTAAACTTTTTAGTTCAGAAATAACTTTTTCTTCTGCTTCTAGATAATCATTACGATTAAGTTCTCCGTAAGAGCCATCACTAGTTACAACAATACCTATCGTCGAATGGTCTTGAATAACTTTTTGGGTTCCAATTTCCGCAGCTTCTACAAATGGTACGGGGTCGGTAAACCACCGTGAAATAAAAAAGTGATACCTGCAGGTCTAAAAATATAGCACTTAATCAAGGCTAAACTAATAATTCATTTCTAATTCTATAATGAATTTCTATCTTTTTATCTTTTGTTACATAGATTTTGGCAATTAATTTATTAAGCATTTCTTTAGTGGGATTTTTCATTTCTAAAAAATTTTCTACTACTATTAAATAATCTGCCAAAACTAATGACTCATCGCTTATGGAGTTTATTTCGTTTCGAAATCTTTTTATTTTGGCCTGCGTCCCTTTTATTTCCTCAGCTGTTTGACTATATAATCTTTGATAAGTATCAGCACTAATAATACCCCTAAATTTATCATCATATAATGCATCTTGTTTTAACTTTAGATTTTCAATACTTTTCGTTAAAGTATTTATTTTCTTATTAAGCTCTTCTTTTGGGTCTGTATAATCTTCTTTAATTATTTTTACAAATTCTTCTTTATCATTCGTATATTGCCGTAGTAAGCTTTTAATTTTGCTAAAGACGGTTTTTTCTAATTTAGTATAATTCATATAATGAGAAAAGCAGATACCATATTTACTAAACTTTCTATAATTATTACAATTCATAGTTACGCGATTTCTTTTTCTATCATAGCTAATACTCATTTTAGCTCCACAGTCTTTGCAATATACAAAATCTGCTAAAATATATTCTACATTTCTTCTATCTTCTTTATAATTATTTGCCTTGTCCTTAATTTGTCTAGCTAATTCAAAAGTTTCTTTAGTAATAAGGGGCTCATGAGCATTTTCTTTTATGCACCACTCACTTTTAGCCACTTTCTTTCTTTTTTTTACTTTATAATTTATATTTTGGGAAGTATGCTGTATCAAAACCCCTGTATAAATTGGATTTTTAAGGATATTTCCAACGGAGCAATGCTTCCAGATTTGGGGATGATTACATTTATTTAAAGATTTTTCTTTATTTTTTAACATAATAGGAGTTGGTATTTCCTCTTTAGTTAATATTTCTGCAATAGCACAACTTCCGTAACCTCTTATATATAAATCAAAAATTCTTTTTACGACAGGAGCAGTCTTTGGGTCTGGTATTAACTGATGTTTATTATCAGGATGTCTCATATAACCATAAGCAGGAACGCTACCACAGAATTTACCATCCTTTTTCATTTGTAATAAATTAGAACGAACTTTTTTAGAAATATCTTTAGCATACATATCATTCATACTCAACTTAAATGGCATCATATCACTACCACTTGTTTCATAAAAAGTATCTATATCATCATTTACCGCAATATACCTAATTGCTTTTTCTGGAAAATAATTTTCAATATAAAACCCCGTTTGTATATGGTCTCTTCCGAGTCTAGATAAATCTTTAGTAAGAACCATATTTATGCGCCCTTTTTCAATATCTTTAATTAACCTTTGAAAACTAGGCCTATTAAAATTACCACCAGAATAACCATCATCTACATATTCATCTACTATTTGCAGGCCATTTGCTTTTAAAAAGCCCATTAATAGACTCCTTTGA
>CANQNZ010000010.1 GCA_947625365.1 uncultured Bacilli bacterium
TCAACTATTATTTCTTTAAAAATCTCAATTAACATGGGATTTTTCTTTTACAATTTAATTTTTTATTACTATCGGGAACTTCTAATTGAATTCAATCTTTATTTTTCAAATAATTCAAATATGATTTAAAATTGCTTTTTTCTTTCTTTAATATGCTTTTTGGTCCATGCCCGGGATATAGGACTATATCATCTGGATAGTTGGCAATAGTTTCTATACTTTTTTGCATATCTTCGTTATCACCACCCTCTAAATCAGTACGTCCAAAGGTGCCATTAAAAAGAAAATCGCCACAAAACATTACTTTATCTTTCGGAAAATAATAAGTTTTAGAGTCTTTTGTATGTCCCGGGGTGTTAATAACTTCTAAATTATCCACAGCCCGATAATCATCAATTGCTGTTTTATAATAATTTTTTAACTCTTCAAGTGCACCTATATGGTCAAAATGGTAATGGGTAATTAAAATAGTTTTAACTTTTTTAGGACCAATTTCTTTAATTATTTTATCTGTGTTAGCACCTGGGTCAATTACAATTATTTCCCCTTCATTTTCAATTAAATAACAATTTGTTTCCAATTCACCTACAACAATTCTTTTAATTTTCATATATTCACCAAATTCATTATAATATAAATTCCCATTTATTTAAATATTTGCTATAATTAATATAGTATTGGGAAGTGATATTTATGATAAAAATTCTAGTAATAGGATTAATAGTCGTTATTATTTTAGGAATTGTAGGAATTACTTATAAAATGCTTTATAATCGTTTACAAACATTAAATATTAAAATTATCGAAGCGGATAAAATAATTAACGAACATCTTCAAAAAAGATATGATTATGTAACAAATGCAGCCCAATTAATTAAAAAAAAGATAGACTTAGATATAGAACTTTTCCAAGAAATTAAAAATTTAAAAGAAAATAATGCTTCTAATATAAATTTAGATGAAAAAATTACCGAAGCTTATAGTACTATTACTACATTAAAAGAAGATTACCCTAAATTAGGTGAAAATGCCAAATTTAAAGATATTTTAAATGATTTTGAGGAAAGTAATGAAATTATTGAAGCATCTAAAAGTTATTATGATAAATACGCAACATCTTTAAATAGTTTACTTAGTAAATTCCCTGTTAATATTATTGGTAAAATACATAAGATAGAAAAAAAAGATTATTATAATACTTTAGAAATTAATGATAATCTTTTAAAAAATGGAGATAATTTTTAAAACTCGAGTCACTCGAGTTTTTAATTTAAATCCCAATTAATTGGCTTTATGCCTTGTTTTTTTAAGAATTCGTTAGCCTTAGAAAAAGGTCGACTACCAAAAAAACCATAACTTGCTGAAAAAGGAGATGGATGAGCTGATTCTATAATATAATGTTTAGGATTAGTTATATATTTCTTTTTTTCCTTAGCAAAGTTTCCCCAAAGGATAAAAACTACTGGCTCAGGTTTTTCATTTAAAATTTTGATTATATAATCAGTTAATCTTTCCCATCCTAAGCCTCGATGCGATGCGGGTTTGTCTTTTTCAACAGTAAGTACAGCATTAAGTAATAAAACTCCTTCATCTGCCCACTTAGTTAAGTCACCATCTAAGCAAGGAGTGCATCCCAAATCATCTTGCAATTCTTTGTATATGTTTCTTAAAGAAGGAGGAAGTTTAATTCCCTTTTGAACCGAAAAAGAAAGTCCATGTGCCTCATGCTCACCATGATAAGGGTCTTGTCCCATAATAACAACTTTAACATTTTCATAGGGAGTCCTTTTTAAAGCTTCAAAAACATAATTTTTAGGGGGGAAAATTGTTTTATTATCATATTCATCTTTGATAATTTTTAAAAACTTTTTAAAACCATCACTTTCCCATACAATTTTTAATTTATCATCCCAGCTATTGCCAATCATACTACCACTTCCAATATTAATTCTATCAAATTGTTGCTTTTAAATCTAGGTAATAGCAAAATTTAATCAATATAAAAAGAAATTAGAAAATTTCCTTTTATTTATGATATTTTTCATTATTTAAGATTTTAAAACTACGATAAATTTGTTCTAATAATATACCTCTAAAAAGACCATGAGGAAAAGTCATTTTGGAAAAAGATAAAAGCTTATTAGCTTTGTCTTTAACTTTATTGCTTAGTCCCTCACTACTTCCTATTATAAAGGTAATATTACTATATTTAATAAAGCTTTCGTCAATAAGATTTGCAAATTCTAATGATGTATAAGTTTTCCCATTAATATCTAGGCAAATAACCATATCTTTAGAGTCAATATATTTTAAAATTTCAATAGCTTCTTTTTCTAAATCATTTACATCTTTAAGTTCTATTATTTCTAATTTATGATATTTATTAATTCGTTTTTTATAATCATCAATTAGTTCTTGTAAATACTTTTCTTTAATTTTTCCTAAGCAAACTATTTTAATCATATATTAACTACCTCAGTTTTTTCTCTTTGGCGGGCACATTCGATGTTTTTAAAAGGAATTTGATATTCTTGAAATACTTCTTCAATAGTTTTTAAAGCAATATCTTCAGTATTATTTTCTTTGCTTAAATGAGCGAGAATAATTTTTTTCGTATTATCTCCGACTAATTTAGACAAATAGATAGAGCTATCTCTATTTGATAAATGTCCTTTGTCACCTATGACTCTTTTTTTAAGCCAAGGAGGATACTTACCATTCATTAACATTTCCGCATCGTGATTACTTTCAAATATATACATATTTTTATTTTTAAGTAAGTTAAAATGTCTTTGATTGATATATCCGGTATCCGTCACATAAACTAAAGAAGAATTATTACTAGTTAAAACAAAACCACGAGAGTCACTAGTATCGTGAGATGTTTTAAATATTTCAATAGTTAAGCTATCAAAGACCATCTGGTCATCATAAATAATTATATTTTCATACTCTTTAATGTTATCTAATTCTAAAAACATGGTTTGACTTAGACAAACAGTAGGATTATATTTTTTTAAGAAATTTTGTAAAGCACTTATATGGTCATTATGTACGTGAGAAATTAGTACTAAATCGATTTCTTTAGGGGATACTTCTAACTCTGCTAATTTTTCAGTAATATATTTTACATTCATTCCCATATCAATTAAAACTTTATGTTTTAAAGTTTCCACATAAGTGCAATTGCCTTCGGAACCACTTGCTAATACACTTACTTTCATCATTGCCACAAACTCATTGGATTAATTGATTTTCCACCACGATATGGTATTCCACCAACCCAAACAGCAAAGTGAAGGTGAGTACCTGTTGCTACACCTGTTTGACCCATAGCACCTATTCTTTGACGACGAGTTACTCTTTGCCCTACTGAAACACTTACCGAAGACATATGGGCATATAAAGTGTAGTAACCATTGTCGTGTTGGATTATGACGTTAATTCCTGCTGATGAACCTGCATATCCACCATGTCCGGCATTAATAACAGTTCCGTCTAAAGCAGCATAAATTGGTGAGCCAAAACCGGTTCCAGAAATATCAGTACCATCGTGTAATGTTCCCCAACGATATGCATAAGGACTTGTAATGATATATGGTGAATTTGTTGGCCATGCCCAAGATGCTCCTGTATCAACATATGTTCCAGTGACATAACCACCACCAATATATTGTTTTTTCGTGCCTTTGGTAACTTTTTCCACTTGTGGTTCTTTTAAAGTTTCATGAGAAGCGATATATCCTTCTTGGTTCTCCGCTCCATTAGTATATTTTAATTTTTTAGTAATCCTTTCTAAACCTTTTACACCGGCCTGTGTTACTTCGTTATACGTAGTATATTGACTATCATCATAAGTAATCTCAGTATCATAATCTGTCTCGACATCTTCAACTACATGCATTTCATAATTTAAAGTTAAAACCGGATTAATCAAGGCAATATTAACTTCTTGCCCAATCGAAAGCAAATTGTCAACACTATTAAAATTAGGATTAGCAATTAAAAATTCCTGTTCATTTAATTTATGATTAAAGGCAATAGTTGATATTGTATCACCTTGCGCTACAGTATATTTTTCTTCTGATTTATTTTCACCAAACATTAAATATTTGGTTAATTCTTGCTCATCAGTAAAAATTTTATCATCTGTGCCAATATAAGCATCTTTTACCGTAATTGTTTCATCAAAATAAACAGTTTCAATTAATGAACCAGTATCAACAATCTCTACTTGTTCATCTTTTAAATATGCTTCATAATCATCTTTCGGAATAAAAGAAGTAATTAAGTTATTAACAGCTTTTAGAAATAATTTTTTATCTAAAACATTTATCTTTAAATCCTTTTTATTTTCATCTTGATATTTTATGGTTACAACATATCCCTTAATTGTAAAAGGTTTTTCTTCTTTTATCTCATTATAAACATCTTTAACATCACTAACTTTAGTATTATAAGTTATATCTTTTTTGATATCAAAACCATTTGGTGGATAAACACTTTTAACATTATAAGTATCTTTTATACTACTTTGTTCATTATTAATTAAATTATATAGTTCATCTTCTGAAGCTATAGCCCCTAACTTTTTACCATCTAAATATACTTGATAAACTTCTTTAGCTTCTCCGGCTCTTTTATCAAGTACACCCATAGCAAAAATTAGACCAGTTATAAACATGGTAATAAAAGTACATAATAATACATTTCTAACTTTCATAAAATCATTCCTTTAATATTCTGAGGCATTCGCTAAATAATTACGAAAATTACTCATATTAAGTTCAAATAATAATTCAAATTTACCAGTTGACCCTTTACGATGTTTCGCTATTATTATATCACACGGAACATTAGTTTCTTTATTAAGTTCTCCTTTTTCTTTATAATAATCTTTACGATTTATAAACATTACTAAGTCAGCATCTTGTTCGATAGAACCTGATTCACGTAAATCCGCAAGCATTGGTTGGTTATTTTCTCTTTTTTCAGCATTACGGGAAAGTTGGGCTAGAGCAACTACTGGCACTTTTAATTCCATAGCCATTGTTTTTAAAGAGCGAGATATATCGGATACTTCTTGTTGGCGAGACTCTGTTCTTTTGGCTCCAGATGTTATCAGCTGTAAGTAATCGATTATAACAAGACCTAATCCTTTTTCAGAAGCAGCAAGTCTACGACATTTGGCCTTTATTTCGCTACAAGTAATTCCGGCATCATCTTCAATATATATATTAGTATCAGCCAGTTGACTCATGGCTTCATTGTATCTTTTCCAATCATTATGTTGAAGTTGCCCAGTTTGTAATTTTTTAGAATCAATTTGACCAATAGCGCTAATCATTCTGTTAACTAGTTGTTCAGCAGGCATTTCTAAGTTAAATATAGCTACAGCTTTATCAGTATGAAAAGCGGCGTTAGTCGCAATATTTAAAGCAAAAGCTGTTTTACCCATACCAGGACGTGCAGCAATTATTATCATTTCCCCTTCATGTAAACCACTAGTAGCCTTATCTAAATCGTAAAAACCGGTTGGTACTCCCGTTATTTCACTTTTGTTTTTAGCTAAACGTTCTAAGTTTTCTTGTGCTCTCCTTAAAGCTTCTCCAATAGTTATAAATTCACCTGTCTGGCGGGCTTTAATAACATTTAAAATATTTCTTTCTGCATTATCTAATACCGAGTTTATATCATCTTCGTTATCATAAGCATCAGTAGCTATTTCTGTTGCTTTATCTATTAAATTTCTTAAAGTTGCCTTTTCTCTTACTATATTAATATAATAATCAACATTAGCTGCAGTAGCAACCGAGTCAATAATCTCAGTAATGTATTCAATCCCTCCTACTGCATTTAAATGTTTCTTTTTATCTAATTGTTCTGTAAGAGTAGTAACATCAATCGGTATATTTTCATCATAAAGAGATTTTATAGCATTATAAATCTTCTTATGAGCATCGCTATAAAACATGTCTTCATTTATCTCTTCACATACCTTTTCTAAAGCAGTTTTACTTAAAAATGTAACTCCTAATACGGACATCTCTGCTTCATTATTTTGAGGCATTTTTCTTGCTGGCATAAATTCACCTACTTTTTCAAAACAACTTTTATATTAAATTTTACTTTCTTATGTAGTTTAATTTCCACTTGATGAGTTCCTAAAACATCTAAAGGATAATTAATATTAATTTGTTTTTTATCAATATTAAAACCTAATTGTTTTAATTTTTCACTTATTTGTTTAGTTGATATATTACCAAACACTTTGTCTTTTCCGCCAGTTTTAACTTGAAAGCTTATCTCTTTATTTTCTAATTGTTGTTTTATTTTTTCACATTGATTAATAAATTTATCTTCGTCTTCTTGTCTTTTTTGCAATTCTTTATTTAAAATATTTGTGCTTGTTTTACTAACAGGAACAGCTAAATTATTTTTAATTAAAAAGTTTTGAGCATAACCATCCGATACATCTATAATATCATCTTTCTTCCCTTGCTTTTTGACATCTTTTAATAAAATAACTTTCATTTAAGTTCCTCCTTAAAGATAACACATAATATTATAACACAAAACATAAAAAAAAAGATATTTTAGCTGTTAGATGATTTTTAAATCATCTTTATTCAGCTTCATCTATCTTTTTGATTGTTAGTCTTGCTGTTACTTCGTTACCAAAGTCAACCATAACCTCTTCATCTGTAGTAGAAAAAGCCATATCTAAAGCGTCATCAGCTTTTAAGCTAACAATTATATTGCCACAAAAGGAGATTTCTTTATTTGGCTCTGCTTTTTTAATAATGACACTTGAAGGAATATTGATTTCATTTTGTCTAATTATTAAAGTTACCTCTGTAAGTTTATCAACTGATAATTGAGCAAAGTAATCTATTTCATATATTCCATCTTGTTCAAGTTCGATGGTATTTTCTATCCCATTTTCTTTAATATTGATACTTGGCATAGTAAAGGGTAACGGTATTTGAATCCAAGCCCCGGAAATAGCTGAGATAGAAGTGGTTAAATTATTAAATTTCCCTCCATAAGCCGCTAAGTTGACATTTCGACCAGCCGGTCCCATGTCCCCTCTTTCTCCTTTATCCCCTTTTTCACCCTTTGGTCCTGGAGGACCCATTGGCCCTTCATCACCCTTTGGACCGGTAGGACCAATACTACCTTGATTTCCTCTAGGACCAGTGGGTCCTATCATCCCTTGTTTACCTCTTGGAATAACAAAATTTAAAATTATATCGTTTTCTGTACCACTATTATAAACCTGAGCCATTACATCTTCATCAGCTGTTATGGTATCTCCAATAATGATTTGTGAACTAGGTAAACCTTGTGGTCCGGCTGGACCTGTTGGACCGGTGGGACCAATTACATAACAATTATAACAACAAGGTAGATTTTTTAGATTTTTTTCACAACTCATAAATTAGCTTTCCTTTCTTTAATATACTATGCAAAGTATAGAGGAAAGTTTATAACAAAAAAAAGAAAGAAGCCTTTCTTATTTAACATAGGGAATTAATCCCATAAATCTCGCATATTTAATTTGTTTAGCAATATGTCTTTGGTGTTTAGCACAAGCACCTGTACGACGACGATTTTCTATTTTTCCCTTTTCATTAATATATTTAGTTATAATAGGAACATCTTTATAATCTACGCTCTTACCGGCGCACATTTGACATATTCTTTTTTTCTTACGACGAAATTCTGCCATTATTTTTCCTCCTTAAAATGGTAAGTCGTCTTCACTTAAAACAACTTCTTCGCCAAAATCTTTAAATGGGTCTTCACTAATATCTGTAGTGGTTATATCAGAAGCTGGTTCAACTGGAGCACTACTTACGTTATTATTTGCTGAATAATTACTAGACGAGCTCCCCTTAGGACTTAAAAATGTAACATTATCTGCTACAACTTCTGTAACATATCTTTTACTGCCATCTTGAGCATCATAACTTCTAGTTTGAAGACGGCCTTCTAAAGCAATCATTGTTCCTTTAGTACAATATTTAGAAATATTTTCCGCCTGCCTGCGCCATGCAACACAGTTAATAAAGTCTGTATCTCTTTCTCCATTTTGGTTAGTAAAAGTACGATTTACAGCTAAAGTAAAACTTGATGTAACAGCTCCATTACTAATTGTTCTAAGTTCTGGGTCTTTAGTTAATCTTCCAATTAAAATTATTCTATTCATATTACTCCTCATCTAATTTAATTATCAAATGTCTTAAAATATTTTCATCTAATAATGCTTTACGGTCAAATTCTTTAATTGCTTCATGGCTAGCTTCTACTTGCATAACAAAATAATAACCATTAATTTCTTTTTTTATTGGATAAGCAAATTTCTTTTGACCAAGTTCTTTAAAATCTAATACTTTAGATTTCATATCAGTAACTAACTTTTTAAATGTTTCCGCTGTTTTACTAACTTGTTCACTTTCAATTGTAGCTTTAACAATAAACATTATTTCATATTTGTTCATTAACTTTCGCCTCCTTATGGTCTATTTCGGCTTTATAAAATATATAAAGCAAGGAGTAAATAAATACTCGCTTTGTATTATAACATAATAATATTAAACTATGCAATTATTTATTACAAAGAAAATGTTAAACATTTTTAACTACTTTTAAAACATAAATTAACTATTTTAAAATCTTTTTTTTATATAATTTGTTTTGCAAAATAACTGGTTGTATTGCAAATAGCAAAATTTTTGCAATGTTTCAAACTAGTTTTTTGTGTAATATAATTTAATTAGTAAGGTGGTATAGAAATGGCGTTTAGATTAGTTGAATCAAGAAGTGAAACAGAAAACAAGACCGTTAGATTTCCCGTTGATGTAATTAACCAAATTGAAGTAGCAATTTCCGGTAAAAATATCACATTTTCGAAATTTGTTATCTCAGCTTGTCGCTATGCATTAGAAAATCTCGAAGAAACTGAACAACCAACAACTAATGTTTAATTTGTTTTCTTACTAAAGCACCTTATGGTGTTTTTTTTGATAAAAAAAACTAGAACATTCCTCTAGCGGTCTTCTAGTATTTGTTTAATCTTAACTTTAATTCTTTGCATAGCATTATCTATTTGTTTGACATTACGATTTAATATTTCAGCAATTTGTTGATAATTATAATTTTTAAGCATTAAAGAAAAAACTTCATTTTCACTTTGTGAAAGTCTTTTTTTGATTTTTTCTAAAAGATTATCTAGTTCTTCATTCATTTCTAAATTAAGAAGAGGATTATTTTTATTATCATCACTAATAATATCCATTAAGGGTTGCTTATCTTCTTCATAAACATGCTCTAAAGATAAAGATTCATTCATAAGTTTATTTTTAAGTCTACTTGCTTTTTTTAAAACTACTTGCAATCTTCTATCTACACATAAAGTGATAAAAGTGGGAAGAGAAGATGAGGCATCGTCAAAACGATTTATAGCTTCGCTAAAGCCTAGTAATGCTTCTTGATATAAATCTTTGTATTCCATATTTAACATTTTGGCTGACATAGTATATTTTTTGATAGTAATACCTATGATATATTTATATTTTTCATATAAAATATCTTTAGCTTCTTCAGAGTTTTCTTTAATTAAATTTAATAGCTCGCTATCAGAAAATTCTTTATAATTCACATTTATCACCTGTTTATTAAATCATATATTACAATTCCCGCGGCTACGGAAGCATTTAAACTGTTAACTTTTCCCTTCATCGGAATAGATACTATTTCATCACAATTTTCTTTAACTAGCCGAGACATTCCTTTGCCTTCATTACCAATTATAAGCAACACTTTAGAGGCATAATCAACGTTTTTATAATTAACACCCTCCATTGCTGTACCATAAATAAAAAAGCCTTGTTTTTTAAAATCATCAATGGTGTTAGAAAGATTATTTACTTGCGCTAAGTTAACATTTGCTAAAGCTCCACTACTAGTTTTATATACAGTATCATTTACAGCAACACTGCGGTCTTTAGGAATAATTATAGATTTAATCCCTGCGGCTTCACAAGTTCTAATTATTGCTCCCAGGTTATGAGGGTCTTCTAAGTGGTCAAGCATTATTACGACATTATCATTATAAAAAGAAGTGACAGGAACATATTCATAATCATCAATTAACATAATAATTCCTTGATTATTTCCACCCATTTGCACTATTTTATGAGGCTCTAATATTTCATAGGATATTTTTTTCTCTTTAATAAAATTAATAATTGCTCCATCTTTAAAATTGCTACTTAAATAAACTCTTTTAATTTGTTTATAATTGTCTTTTAATTCGTTAAAAACATTTTTTCCATATACTTTCATTTATTCCTCACAATACATTCCATAATTTCTTTTATTCGTTCATATTTTTTATCAAGATATAAAGTTCCTATTAAACATTCCAAACCAGTAGCTTTTTTATATGTCACAATATCTGTGTTTTTTCTTTTTCCACCATGGGCATTACGTCCTCTTTTATATATTTCTAATTCTTCTTCAGTTAAGATATTTTGATTAAGCAAATATTCTATGTGTTTACTCTGGCTTTTGGCACTAACAAATTTTAAACTTTCTTTCTGTAAATCTTTAACTTTGGCAATATTTAAATTAATTAAATATTCTCTTATATATAATTCATAGACAGCATCGCCTATATAAGCTAAGGTAAGAGCATTCATTTGAAAATCCTAAAAGTGAATTTCATTTGTTAGCTCTTCATTATATAAATCCTCAAAATGGCCTTTGCGCTGTTTAACCATAAATAAAATGATACCCGCTATGACAAAAATAACTGAGATAATTTGGGCTACTTTAAAACCACTAAACATTAATGAGTCAGTACGACTAGCCTCTATTATAAAACGACCTATGCCATACCAAATTAAATATAAAGCGGTGGTTTGCCCATTTTTGGTATATTTCATTCTTCTAAATATTAAGAGAATAATAAAGCCAATTAAACACCATAAAAATTCATAGAAAAAGGTAGGATGATAATAAACACCATTTATTTTCATGCCTTCAATTATAAAATTAGGAATATGGAATTTTTGTAAAATAGCGATAGTTGTTGCAGCTCCATGCGCTTCACTATTGAAAAAGTTGCCCCATCTTCCTATGGCTTGCCCAATTATTAAAGCAGGAGCAAAGATATCTATTATTTTAAAAATATCAACATTATATTTTTTGGTATAAACAATTATCGTAATAATTCCGGCGATTATACCACCATGAATAGCAAGCCCACCATGCCAAATCTTTATAATTTCAATTAAATTGCTACTATACTCAGAAAAATTAAAAAGCACATAATATAAGCGAGCTCCTATTAAGCTAAACACAATAGTCCAAAAGGTTAAGTTAAAAAGAAAATCTTTATCGATACCTAATCTTTTTCCCTCTTTAAATATGAAAAACATTCCTACTACAAAAGCCAGTAATAATATAACAGAATACCATCTAATTTGAATAAAGCCTAAATCAAATAAAATTGGGTTCATAGTCTCACCTTTTCTATAGTTTTTTAAATGCAAAACAAGTATATCATTTTCTTGACATACTTGCAATTTATTTGTTTTTTTTCAAAATATCCTTTAAAAATTGTCCCGTATATGAATTTGCTTCTTGAGCTACTTCTTCTGGCGTTCCACAAGCTACTATTGTGCCCCCATTATCTCCTCCATCTGGTCCTAAGTCGATAATATGGTCTGCTACTTTAATAACATCTAAGTTATGTTCAATTACTAAAACAGTATCTTGATTATCTACAATACGATTTAATATAGCCAAAAGTTTTTTTATGTCGGCACTATGAAGACCAGTTGTTGGCTCATCAAGGATAAATAAACTTTTTCCTGTAGGCTTTTTCTGAAGCTCTTTAGCTAACTTGACCCTTCCTGCTTCGCCGCCGGATAATGTTGGAGCACTTTGACCGAGTTCAACATAGGATAAACCAACATCCATCATTGTTTGTAATTTGTCTCTAACTTTCGGAATGTTCTCAAAAAATTCTATAGCTTCTTCTACTTTCATATGCAATACATCCGAAATATTTTTACCTTTAAATTTAATACTTAAAGTTTCTTTATTATATCTTGCTCCCTTACAAACATCACAAGGAACGTATACATCTGGCAAAAAATGCATTTCAATTTTTCTAACACCATCACCGTTACAGGCTTCACATCTTCCTCCTTTAACATTAAAGGAGAAACGACTCTTATCATACCCTCGCATTTTAGCTTCTTTTGTTGTGGCAAACACATCGCGAATATCATCAAAAACACCTACATAAGTAGCGGGATTACTTCTGGGAGTACGCCCAATGGCATCTTGAGTAATGTGCACAACTTTATCAATGTTTTCTAACCCTTTAATCTTTTTATATTTACCAGGAATATGGTGCGCTTTATTAACGCTATTAGCAACTACTTTGTATAAAATCTCATTAACTAATGTTGATTTTCCAGAACCACTAACGCCCGTAACTAACACTAGTTTTCCTAAAGGAATTTTTACATCAATATCTTTTAAGTTGTTTTCTTTAGCTCCTTTTATTTCTAAATACTTACCAGTTCCTTTACGTCGTTTTTTCGGAACATCTATTTTTTCTTTACCAGCTAGATAACGTCCTGTTATACTATCTGGATTTTTCATAACTTCCTGAGGAGTTCCCTTAGCTACAACATATCCTCCCTTTTTTCCAGCTACTGGACCAATATCCACCAGATAATCAGCTGCTAGCATTGTATCAGTATCATGTTCCACTACAATTAAAGTATTTCCTAAATCACGCATTTCTTGTAATGACTTAATTAGTTTTTCGTTATCTTTTTGATGAAGACCGATGCTCGGTTCATCTAGTACATATAATACTCCTGATAAACGACTACCTATTTGAGTGGCTAAACGAATTCTTTGCGCTTCTCCACCAGATAATGTAGAGGTATTACGAGCTAAAGTTAAATATGAAAGACCGACATTGATTAAAAATTCTAATCGAGACTTTATTTCTTTAACGATTAAATCACTTATTTTTTGCTCGGCTTTAGTTAATTTTAAATTACACATAAAATTATAAAGTTTATCTATACTCATAGCAGTCATATCATAAATATTCTTTTTGTTAATATAAACTGATAAAACATCTAAAGATAAACGCTTGCCACCACATGCTGGACAAGGAGATTCCATCATGTAACCTTCTATCCACTCTCTTATCCAAGTGCTTTGCGTTTCCATATATCGTCTTTCTAAATTATTAACGATGCCTTCGTAGAAATCATTAGTATAACGAACATTGCCATTTTTAGAAGTATATTTAAATTTTAAAATATCTTTAGAACCATATAATACGATATTTAACTCTTTTTTAGTTAAATCTTTAATTGGTTTATTCATATCGATATTGTAGTAATCACACGCTGTTTTTAAAGAAGTATAATATATATTTTGGTCTATAGTTAAAGGCATAATGGCTCCACCATTAATTGACTTATTCTTATCAGGTATTAATAGGTCAACATTAATATTTTGTTTAACACCTATTCCTTTACATTCAGGGCAAGCTCCATAAGGCGAATTAAATGAAAATAAACGTGGCTCTAATTCCGGCAGAGAAAAATTACATAAATCACAGGCATAATTTTCGCTCATTAATATTTCATTTTGACCGATGATATTTATAACTACTTTACCATTTGCTAATTTAGTAGATGTTTCTATCGCCTCAAACAAGCGAGAACGTTCTTCTTGTTTTAAAACAATTCTATCAACAACTACATCAATATTATCTTTAATATTTTTTTCTAATTTTATATCTTCGTATAAGTCCATAACTTCGCCATTAACACGAACACGTGAATAACCGCTTTTTCGAAGATTTTCAAATAAATCTTGATGAGTACCTTTTTCGCCATGTACAACTGGAGCTAATATTTCTAATTTTGTTCCTTCTTCAAATTCCATTATTTTATTTGTCATTTCATCGATACTTTGTGATGTTATCGGAATATGATGATTGGGACAATAAGGTGTGCCAATACGAGCAAACAAAAGACGTAAATAATCATAAATTTCCGTCACAGTTCCAACAGTACTACGGGGATTTTTATTAGTAGTTTTTTGGTCAATTGAAATACTAGGCGATAAACCTTCAATAGAGTCAACATCCGGTTTTTCACTACCTCCTAAAAACTGACGAGCATAGGCAGATAAACTTTCTACATATCTTCTTTGACCTTCGGCATAAATGGTATCAAAGGCTAAAGATGATTTACCAGAACCACTAACGCCTGTCATAACAATCAGTTTATTCTTTGGTAACTCTAAATCAATATTTTTTAAATTATTTTCTCTTGCTCCTTTAATTATTATTTTATCCATGTTTCGGCACTCCTTATCCTTTTTTGCACTTGTTCAAAATTTATTTTATAAATAGTTAATTTGCATTTTTCGGATTATTACCATATCTATTAGTATGGTCTTTATTAAAAGCTTTATATCCTTTTATTTTCATTTATATCACTGTTTTTTCATAAATTGTCATTTATTATACCACGTATTTATTTATTATTAATTCTAAAATTGCATTTTTGGCATAATTTATGAATTCTTTGATTATTATTAAATCCTTGTTTTATTTCTTGAGCTAAGGGATTATTTAATATTTGCTCTAAATCTTCAGTAAAAATATTTCCTAGAGCAATTATGCCTTCACTATCTAGGCAGCAGGGCACAACGATGCCCGAAACTAAAATACCTATATGGTCTTTCAAGGCTTTACACCCCGCGTTTTTAATTAAAAAATCATTTTGCAGATTAGGCCAAATAAATTCGGTATCTTCTTCAATAAATACATTTTCTTTAATTTTAAATCCTTTCGATAAAATTATATCTGTTTTATAATATCTATTTAAATAATTAATAATTTTATCTTTATAAGGAGTACTAGTCCACAAACGAAAATTGATAATAGTATTTTTACAAAGAATATCAGCTTGGGTGCAAATGTTTTCTAAATATTGGTTTAATGAATAATTATACTTAGGATTAAAACTATGTAACGATATATTTATCTGTCTAATATTTTTATTATGACTAATTTTTTTTATTAAATAGCCATTAGTCGTTATATTAACATAGAAATCTTTACTTGCCTCGTTTATAAATTCATTTATCTGGGGATGCATCAAGGGCTCTCCCATAACATGAAAATAAAGATATTTAGTGTATTTTTTTATTTTAGTTAAAATCGTTTTAAATTCAGCAAAACTCATATATTTTCTTGCCCTTTTTGTGCCATGACAAAAAGAGCAGTTTAAATTACACACATTAGTTATCTCAATATATATCTTTTTAAAAACCATGGCTCATCACATATTTATTTTAACAAACAGCATACATTTGTTCAAGAACTTTTGCGCTTTTGAATTTGATAAATTATTTTGAGTTGCCATTTATATGGAATAAACCTCATGAAGAAAATACCTAATTTATTCATTATTCCTGGAATAATTATTAATTTATTTGCTAACATCTTATCAATCCCAATTTTAGCAACTTTGGCACTTGCCATTTTTTTAACACTAAATTTGCCTTTTGCAACTTGATTAAACTCGGTAGCAACCGGACCGGGACATAAAGCACTGATATGAACGTGACTATTTTGATGTCTTAATTCTTCATAAATAGCCATCGTCATTTTTAAAACATAATTTTTAGTGGCATAATAGGTGTTTAACCGAGGTCCTGCCATAAATCCGGCCATACTTGCAACATTTAAAATATAACCTTTATCTTTTTTGACAAAGTCTTGCAAAAACAATTTAGTTAAAATATGTACACATCTAACATTGACATTTATCATTTCTAATTCTCTTTTTAAATCTGTTTTATCAAACATACCAAATAGCCCAAAACCGGCGTTATTAATTAAAATATCAATATCATCTTTTTTAACTTTCTCATAAAGTTTATAACAGTTATCTTCTTGAGCTAAATCTAAGGGTATAATTTTTGTATTAGCTGATAGTTCTTTTTGCAATTTTTTAAGTCTGTCTTCTCGGCGCGCAACTAAAATTAAATCATAACCTAAATCTGCTAGGTATCTTGCCATATCTTTACCTATGCCACTACTAGCTCCCGTGATTAATGCTTTCATATTTCTTCCTTCCTTTAGAAAATAAAGTAATGCTAAATTTTTCTTTGCATTACTTCCATAATATTAGGTACTAATTGTTTTTTTCTTGATACTAAGTCTTGAATATACATACCCTGAGTAACATTTTCAATATTATAACTTTCTTTTATAATATCTTCTGCCGCATCGTTAAAAATTATATATGAACCGTTTTTTATTACATCAGTAACAAACATAACGGCGACTTTATATCCTTGAGAAGACAAGTTATTTAAGACGGTAATGTAAGATGGTAAATCTTGCTTAATATCATCATAGTCCATTGTAAATACTTGCGAAATAGCCATAGACTCATCGCCTACTTTATAGTTTTTAATATCTTGGTTAAAGACTTCTTCTGGAGTCATTCCTTTGATAGTTGATCCAGCTTTAAACATATCATAACCAAAATGTTCTATATCTATTTTAGTCATTTCACTTAATTTAGTAGCTACTTCTTTATCAATATCTGTAGTGGTTGGAGATTTAAAAATCATTGTATCAGAAAGTATCGCCGCTAACATCAGTCCTGCAATATCATATGGAATAGCTACGTTATTTTCTTCATAAAGTTTATATATTATTGTACAAGTACAACCAACAGGCATCGACCTAAAGCTAATAGGGCTAGAAGTCCAAATTGTTCCCAAATTATGATGGTCAATTACTTCCAAAATATTTGCTTCATCTATACCTTCCACACTTTGTGATTTTTGATTATGGTCAACTAAAATAACATTTCGTTTTTCATAACTATATGTATCCGTTACTTTTAGTAGACCCATACATTCATTTTTCTTGTTTACAATAGGATAGGTAGTATGACCATGTTTATTAATTTCTTCTAACACTTCACTACGATAATCATATATATTAAATGTTATAGGGTCTTCTTTAATTTTAATACTTTTTGCATAATTAGCTAATCTTATTTTACTAGCTGTTTTATAAGTATCAAAAGCAGTATAAATAACATTAACATGATTGGTTTTAGCTAATTCCATCATATCTTCAGTCAGTTTATTATCACCAATAACAATTAGTAATTTTATTTTTTCTTCTAAGGCTTTTTTAACTATGTTGTATCTATCTCCAACTATTAAAATATCATCCGTACTTAAATTAACATTATTAATAAATGATTCACTTTTAAAAGCAGCAATCATTAAATTTCCTCGTATTTCTTCCTCAAAACGCAATATTTCGGTACCTTCAATTGTTTCTAAAATATTATTGTAGGATGTGTATAATTTGTTAATATCTCCTTGAATTAAATTTTTAGATATTTCTTTTAAAGTAATAAGTCCATTTAATATATTATTATCATTAATTAATGGTAAAGCTGGGACATTGTTATCATTCATAAAGTTAAAGGCTTTTAAGATTGAAGATGTTCCATTTAAAACAATATTCTTTTTATAATTAATATTTTTTACTTGCACTTTAACATCATTTAAATATAGGGGTTCTTCAACATTAAAATGTTTTAAAACATATCTAGTTTCATTGTTTATTGTTCCAATAACCCTAGCTTCACTTTCCATACCTAATTTATTTTTTAAATATGCTAAGGCAATACTTGCACAAACTGAGTCAGTATCAGGTTTACGATGGCCAAATATATAAGTCTTTTCCATTTTATCCCTCGTTTCTCTTGTGGTTATTATATCACAATTTGGCAGTTTAAAACCTTCTTTTGCAGATATGGAGATTATTTTATTTACATTTTTACACAAATAAAAAAGATAGAAACTATCTTTTTATTGGTAAATCTATTTTATCTTTCTAGCTATAATTGGCATTCCACAAAGACCGAAAATAGATAATATTAAAATGCTTACATAATACATAAATGAATCTGCGGTATTAGGATTGTCTGCATCTTTTTGAGTAGTATTTTCTGCAGTTGGAGCTTTTGGAGTAGACTCCTCAGAAGAGCTAGATTGTTGTCCATTAGGTTTTTTTGAAGTTGAAGCTGCTTTAGCTTCAGACTCAGTCATTACAACATTATTAGGTCCTACTACTAAGCCTTCTTCAAGATATTCTGCACTTGGTGTAGTTCCAATGAATTTAACGCCGCCTTCAATCATAACAGTTCCGTCTTCATTTTCTTCATCTTCATAAGCTAACACTGGATTTTCATTAGTAGCATTAATTATGGCACTACCTCCTAGAGTAGCTTTAGCAGGATGTTCTCCACCACCATAGTTTTCAGTATTGTCTACTAATACAGCAACTCCACCTGGTAATTGGACTCTTTCTCCATCAGAAGTAGCATCACCAACAGTATATTCTCCATCACCATCTGCATTAATTGTACCACCAGTTACTTTAACATTACCTTGGCGCGCTACAATTCCTATTTTACCATTAATTGTAGCATTCCCAGAAACAGTTAAATCGCCAGATTGTGGATTGTATATAGCTGCAGAGTCTTTACTAGTAAGAGTTCCACCTGATATAGTTATTTGAGAATTTGTAGTTTTAGAACCATTACCACTAAGGGCAAAAGAATTAGATTCAATACTACCATTAGTCATATTGAATTTAGCATTGTTACCTAAAATAGCAACACCATAGCCAGAACTTTTTAACGTTCCACCGCTAATTTCTAAATCAGCATTTTCACTTCCTTCTGCACTAGCCAAAGCATAATCAGTTCCACTAATAGTACCTCCAGAAATGGTAACTTTAGGACTAGTTCCTTGCGCAATTACAGCTATTCCATTATCGTTAGTAATATTAACTGTATCTTTAATGTTAACAGTTGAACTATCATTTAAAACAGTAAATCCACTAGTAGTCTTTAAAGTTGCATTACCAGTTAAATTTATCGTACCACCTGATATAGCTGCAGCGGCAATTCCGTCTGCTCCGTCTAGCTCCACATTACTTTCAACAGTAGCTTCGCCTGTTCCATCAGCTCTTAAAGCCGTACCCTGTCCACTAGTAATTTTTAATCCACCGTGAGAATTACTACTTTTCAAAGTAAGAGAACCACCATCATTAACATAAAGAATTGTCGTTCCTGTATCAGCGCCACCAGCACGCGTAATAGTATTACCATTAAGGTCAATGGTAACATTCTCTTTAGATATAGTCACTAAACCAGTTGTACTAAAACTGCTTGTAAGCTTGCAAGTTGCATTGTCGGTTGTTACACAACTTTTAAGTTCTTCTTCACCCGTAATGCTATCATTATCTGCCAGCACACTTGGAATAAAAGCTGCGGTAGCAACAAATGCCGCCCCCATAAATAATATTTTCTTTTTCATAAGATGTCTCCTTTCTAAGCTTATTATAACTTGTTAACCCCCCCCCGTGTCAATTTTTTTCTGTGGGAATGTTATCAAAATTTACACGTAAATCATCTATCTTGGCTTTCTATAAGTTTGGCCTGAATAACAATTCGACCACCATGATTGTTTTGGCAAGTTGATAAAGTTAAAAATTTATCGTTAACATCAACTTCTGCATCAAAGGGCGCGATATTTCTTTGCTTCATGGTCTTAATCCACTTCTTTTTTTCGGTATTATTATGAAAATTAGGCATTATATAATAACTTTCATTTTTGGTTGTATAGATAGAAAAAATTTGAAATATCATATTTTCTTTTAAAGTTGAAAGATAAATAATATAGTTATCTTTGTTATCTTGCCAATAGGAGGTCAAAACATTTTTTAAAGAGCCAAACATCGTGCCATCTAGTCTGGCATGACCATAAATAATTGTATTATCATCTAAATCATCGATATTATTTCGATAATCCATAAATACCCAGCCAGCATCATTTTTACTTCCATCAAAAGCATGATTTAAATAAAATTTATTATCTGTTGTTTGGACTACTGAATAATTAACATTAGTATTGTTCATGTGTATATATGCTACAGTATCTTTATTTTGAGCTAGCAAATTAGAAAAGTTATCTTTTGATACACTAAAGGTTTCGTTATCCTTGCTATTAACGGTTATATTTTTGGCAATTTTTTTATTCATCTGGCGAATTTGATAATTATCTTTTTGCCATTTAAATATGGTTAATAGTGAAAAGCATAAAGCTCCCAAGCTTATTAAAGCGATAAAACTTCTTAAAATTTTTCTTTTATTAGTCTTATGACTTCCTTCCTGACTTTTTTTATAAAAATCCTCAAAGCTCATATATTTTTTCACTAAAATGCACCTCAGATAAAAATATGTCTAAAAATTTTTATTATGAAAACGGGTAGCCTAACTTTTTTTAGCTTTAAAATTAAAATAAAATAGAATTTTATAGCATATAGATTAATGTATCTAAAAAAGGAAAGGAGTGTCATTATTAATTTAATGACGAAGATATGAAAAAGTTTTTAAAATTAAGTATATTTAGTATTTTACTTCTTTTATTAATGACTGGCCCTGTAAAAGCCTTAACTGTTTGGAATTATGAAGATTGGAAAGATGGTAATAATTATGGAACTAAAACGAAAATTTCTGCAAATATCACAAATTTAAAAGGTGAAAATGAAGAATCCGATGGCATGAAAGTAGGACCGTATAATAAAGCCAGTAAAGCTAAACTTAGTGATGGCATTACAGAAGAAGTTTATGTAGGATTAGATAAAGATAATTATCAAAATGGTGATTTATTTGAACTTTCTATTGCCTTAAATGCCCAAGAAGCTCAAAAAGAGCCCAAATATTTAACTGAAGCTGTTGTTATGACCCAAAAAAGTGGAGATAATTTTGTCATCATAGCTAATTGGGATAAAAACGATGGACCTATCGCAACAATCGATAGCAACGATGTATACACTTATAAGTGGGAATTTAAAAAAACAAGCGATAATAAACTTCAGGTTAAATTTACTATATTAAATTATGGTAAAGAAATAGGAACAACGGGCTTTGTTGAACTAGAAGTTGCTAACGTTGAAAAAGCAACCGATGTTAGATACCTATGGGCTTGTAATATTAAAGCTAACTATGGTGTAGATATTTATACAACGTTGCCGTCTAAAGCATCTAATACGGAAGAAAGCCCGGAAACATCCGATACTAATATTTTATTTTATTTTAGTTTAGCTATCGCTAGTGGACTATGTTTATTTTATATTAAAAAAAGTTGCTTAAATTTTAAATCCTAATAAAAAATTAGGGTTTTTTAATTAGATTGATAAGTAGAAGTCTGCCTATATTTCTCTAATTATCTACTTTAAAAGTAATAAAAATCCACGCCTAAAAGACGTGGTATTTCGCTAAGGCCTATAAGGCCGGTTACTGGCGGCCTCCATTTGGAG
>CANQNZ010000011.1 GCA_947625365.1 uncultured Bacilli bacterium
ACAGATTGTAGATGCCATGTGTAGCACTTACATTTTTATTATATACTTTTTCTATTTATTTAGTCAACTATATATGGATTACTTTCGGTTCCATTACCACCTGTTATTTGGACATCTGAGCTTAAATTGATTACTGGATGCGCGGCGTAGCCGGTATGGTTAACGTCGCTGTAGTCGATGTAACCAGTGTCGCCAAGGAACTCAACAGCGCAAGAGTTATCAACATCATAAGGCGACATTGTCCACCAATTATAATTATGATACATATAATAATCTGAAGTTATTTCATAATAAAATGGAAGACCTGCTATATTCATTTCGTCTACTGTTAAAAGACCTATTTTTAATTTATATATTCCTCCATAATTTTGCTCTGTATCTGGGCATTGTAAGCTTGCTCCAATATTATCTACTATTCTTTCATATGGGCCATAATATGTATACATATTATCTGTACTTGATATTGTTGTATCATTACAATATGTACCATAAGCTATTTGGTTATCTTTATCCTTTAAATTTGTATTATACCAATCCTCTAAGTAGGTTTTCATATCACTATTTATTCCTCCATTAGAGTTATCAAAAATTTTGCTACCTGTATATGTGCTTTTACAAGGATGTTCCTTTGTACAAATTATATCGTTATCATATGTATAACCAACATATTTTGAATCATTTACGTTTGCATTAAATATTGGATTTGTTTCTAATTTGTTTTTTAACATTAACCTAATTGTGCCATCACCATTTATACGTACTATTCGCCAATCTTGACCAGCAAACTCTACATAGTTATTATTTATTTTTCCTCTTAATACATAACTAGTTCCATTATCATCAGGAGTTGCTACTATTCCCTCTTCTACATCATAACCATCAAAATATATTTCATCTGCTTTTAAAATAGTGGTATTATTAGCTTCAAGAACTTTATAAAGAGGGCCGCCAGAAGTAAAATAATCGTCATTTGCAAATGTATACCAATTTATATACTCTGATGGATCTGTAACCCCTGCAATACAATGTTCACTTGGAGCAAAATTCCCTTGATAATTAACACACTGCTCATAATCTACATTATCCATAAAATATTCACTATCAATTTTTATATTAACTTCTTGATTATATTTTGTATAGCTATAAAAATCATATCCATTTATCATTTCTTCTTCCGGAGTTATTGAATAACTTTTTAGTATTTTTCCAGCTAATAGTCCTCCATCGCCAGCTGTTGCCTCTATTGTTATTTTAAAGGCAAAACTTTTATTTTCCCCTTGTGTTTCTGTTGTAGCATTATCCATCCAACTTCTTATGTCTATTATTTTAGTTGAATTTGGTGACAATACTCCTGTCCCGATTATATATGATGCAGCATTATTAAACCCACTTATTTGCTTAGTTGTTGTCGTTTTATATTCGCTTAATTTCTTATAATTATCTCCCACTGCTACTTTTAAATATTGGTCTTCTAGTGTTGAACTTTTTTCTTTATTTAGTATTACGTCATAGGATGCTATTGTTTTACATGTATTTTTTATTGTTATTTCATATGGATTATTTTGTAATCCTTCTTCATCTGGTTGAGGATATCCATGTTCTAGTGTTACACCTTCTCCTTTTGTTTCCTGGTAACTTATTTCAAAACAATCATATATATTTTTATTTACCCCTGTTTCGGTAAAGTTTCTTGTCCATAATGCATATGAAAGTGTTGCTATTGCTACTACCAGTATTAGTCCTATTACCATTATTAATACATTTCTTTTCGTTTTTTTATTTTCTTTTATCACTTTGGTCCACCTCTTGGTATATTATCCGCTTCAATTATACCCCCCCCCGGAGTATCATTGTCAACACAAATTTGCTGCCGCTGAGTTTGCGGATAGTCAAAATAATAGGCAAAAAAAAGATTGTATCCATAGCAACCTTTTACTTAAAATTATTAACAATTTTCTTAAATTCTTCGCCCCTAGTTTCAAAATCTGAAAATTGATCCCAAGAAGCACAGGCTGGTGAAAGTAAAATAGTATCGCCTTGCTCACTTGTTTCAAAAGCCTTATTAGTAGCTTCCTTTAAAGTATCTACTACAATTACTTCTTTTTGATTTTTCTTAGCAAATTCGGCTATTTTTTCCTTAGTTTGACCAAAACAAATAATTCGAGTTACATTAGTTAAGTATGGTGCTATTTCATCAAATGGAATATTACGGTCAAGACCACCCATTAGAAGAATAACTGGTGTTTTAAAAGCAGAAAGTGCAATAATAGTTGATTTATTATTTGTAGCTTTGGAATCATTATAGAAATATCGATTATGTAAAGTTCGCACAAATTCAATACGATGTTCCACACCTTTAAACTCTTTTAAAAATTCTCTAATTATATCATTTGATACATTAAATTGTTTTGCAATTAATATTGCGACCATAATATTTTCGTAATTATGAACACCTTTTACCGCAATATCAGCAGTTGATACTATTTTTTCGCCTTTATAAATAATACTATCGTCCTCTAAATAGATATCAGCTTTTTCTTTAGAGGAAAAATAAAGTTTGGAAGAAGGTATGTTCTGAGTTAACTCTAAAACATCTTCATCTTCTTTATTTAAAATAGCAATATCAAGGGCAGTATGATTATTAAAAATTTTTTTCTTAGTATTTTTATAATTATCATAAGAATTATCATGAAAGTCTAAATGAACTTGAGATAAGTTAGTTAAAACACTTATATTAGTTTTAAAATTGTACATATCACAAAGTTGATGGTCGGATATTTCTAACACTAAGATACTTCCCTCTTTGACATTTTTAATAATGCTTGCAAGTGGAGTTCCAATATTTCCGGCAAGATAAACATCTTTATTACTTCGCTTTAACATTTCATAAGCCATTGTAGTCGTTGTTGTTTTGCCATTAGACCCTGTAATACCTACAACTGTAACATTCTTAGGAAGAAAAGTATAACTAGCCTCCAGTTCATTTATAACAGGTATATTTAAACTTTTCGCTTTTACGACAGCTTTATTACTTTTAATAATCGCCGGATTTTTAATAACTAAATCATAACTACTATCAACTAAATCCTCTTGATTTTCGGTTATAACTACTTTTATATTTAAACTTTCTAGTTCATCTGTTACTGCTTGTTTTTCTGGCTTTAAATCAGTAATAGTAATATCATTTTGAAATGGAGCTAGCAGTTTAGCAACCGCAATACCACTTCGAGCCATTCCTAATACTAATATTTTTTGATTATAAATCATCGCTTTTGTCCCCTTTCTAAATCGTAATGTGGATTTAAAGCATAAAATACATGTCTAAATTCATCTTCTTCATGTAAGATAGCTTCTTCATGGTCATAATCATGAGCCCAACCTAATTTTTCCATGACTCTTAAAGAAGCGGCATTATCATACTCTACTTGACTTACAATTTTTTTGCAAGTTGGATATTTAGCACTTGTTTCTTCTACTACTTTTAAATGAAGTAAATAAGATATATTATGACCGCGATACTGGGGCAAGATATAAGTTTGAATTTCTAAGTCTCCACGAAAATAACCGAGATGAACAAATCCTACTAAAACACCTTTAAAATAAACTCCTGTTAAATTGTCACTAAAATAATCCATAAAAGTAACATAAGGGCCCCTTCTTGTTTTTCTAAACTCCTCATTATCTTTTTCTATAATATTTTTTACTTGATTGTATTCTTCTTCTGTTACAGGTTTTAATTCTATTTCTTCCATTTTCTACTCCTATATTTCTTCTAATGTATCTAAAAAATCTTGAAACTCTTTTGGTAAATCTGCGGTAAATTCTAATTTTTCCTTAGTAATCGGTTCCGTAAATTTAATCTTAGCCGAATGTAAAAATTGGCCAAACTCACTACTTTTTTTATCAGCATATACTGGGTCATTATACACTGGATAACCAATATATTTCATATGAACTCTTATTTGATGCGTTCGGCCGGTATCTAGTTTTAATTTAACCAACGTATGAGTTTTATATCTTTTTAAAACAGTTAAATGAGTTACTGCACTTTTCGAATTTTTAGCTGTCACTGCCATTTGTTTGCGATTATTTTCATCTCTACCTATTGGCGCATCAATAGTTGCCTTATTATGAGGAAATACCCCATTTAAAAGAGCAATATATTCTCTTTCTACTTTTTTATGTTTAAAATCTTCAGCTAAAATATTATGAGCTTTATTATTTTTTGCCACCAATATCAAACCAGAAGTATCTTTATCTATCCGATGCACTATGCCCGGGCGGAGCTGTCCATTAATATCACTTAGATTTTGGGTATAATCCATTAAACCATTAACCAAAGTATTATCATAATTTCCACTCCCAGGATGAACAGTTAAACCACTCGGTTTATTAATTAATATTACATTTTCATCTTCAAAAACAATATCTAAAGGCATTTTCTTGGAAACTACATCCGAGGTTAATTTAAAACCATCTTTAATCGTAATCACATCATTTTCATTAAGACTTTTACTAGCTTTTGCTTTTTCATTATTTACGAAAATATAACCATCATTTACCATCTTTATAATAGTACTACGACTCATATCTAACTGTTTAGTTAAAAACTTATCAAGCCGACTTTGTTTTTCTTCTACTTTTATCTCTTTCATTTACTTCTTCTCCCTTAAAGATGGCAATAATAAGTAAAAATATCCCCACGACTATTGCCATATCACTAACATTAAAAACTGGAAAGTTATAACCAAAAATATAAAAATCCAAAAAGTCTCTAACATAACCAAATATAATTCTATCTAATAAATTACCAACAATTCCTCCAATAAGTAAGCCAAAAGCTAACATATTTCTCTTATTTTGCTTAAAAGCATACATATAACGATAGATAATAACTAAAACTACTAAAGTTAAAGCTATTAACAAAAAAGTGCGACTATTTAAAATACCCCAAGCTGCTCCTTCATTTTGATAATAACTAATATGAAAAAAATTTTTAATTATCGGCACGCTTTGCCCTACTTTCATAGTTATATCAATTATCGCTTTACTAACTTGGTCCAAGGCTAAAATAATTGTGGAAATAAGTAAAATCTTTCTATTCATATAGCACTTCCCTAAAAAATTATATCATAACTTAACTAATATTACATCTTCTCCGATTTTTTCAATGTTATCAAATGTAAACTTTGTCTCGACTTCTTTACCAAATAATTTTTTAAAAAAATGACGTTGTTCCGCAACGAAATAATGAATTTTTCCATCTTCAATATTAACATGAACATCCACTACACGTCCTAGTTTTCTACCATCGATAATACTAATTATTTCTTTGGCTTGAATATCAGATAAATTCATGAGACACCTCTAATAAAATATATGCAAAAATTATTTGATTAATCTTTTAACATTGGCAATAGCATTTTTTTCAATGCGCGAAACTTGTGCTTGAGAAATATCTAAAGAACTAGCTATTTCCATTTGAGTTTTCCCAATTATATATCTTTCTATCAAAACTTCTCTTTCTCTTTTTTTAATTTGTTTTAACGCTTTATTTAAAGAAATTAACATATCTTTATCTTTTTTTGACTCTTTCTTATCGGCAATCTGGTCTAATAAATATATTGTATCACCACCATCATTATAGATTGGTTCAAATATACTCATAGGGTCTTTTAAAGAGTCAATAGCTGTGGCTATTTGATATTCTTCTATATCAAGTTTTTTAGCAATCATTTCATTAGTTGGTTCTTTTCCATATTTAGCAAAATATTCTTCCTTAAACTTTAAAATTTTATATGCTAAATCTTTAATGCTACGACTTACCCTAACAGGACTATTATCTCGCACATATCTTTTTACTTCTCCAGAAATTAAGGGAACTGCATAGGTAGAAAACATTACTCCATAAGATGGGTCAAAATTATCAATAGCTTTGATTAAACCTACACAACCTATTTGAAATAAATCATCCATATTATATTTTTGATTATTAAATTTTCTTAATATACTTAAAACTAATTTTAAGTTTCCTTCCGTTAGTTTTGTTTTAGCCTCTTTATCACCATCATGTAATCTTTGAAATAATTCCATTTGCTCTTCATTAGTTAATACTTTAATTTCACTAGTATTTATCCCTGTTATATCTACTTTATATTTACTCATTTTATTCCTCCATTACCATATTGAGAAATTTCAATGAGTTTTATTCAAATATAAAAAAGTATAGCTTTTTCTCTATACTTTCTCATTATAATACGCAATTACCATTTTTAAATATTACTACTTCTTCATCTTTTTCCGTAATACCTATTATTTTTAAATCTTTTGTTCCTACCATAAAATCAACATGGGTTTTAGATTGATTAACTCCCTGTTGTTCTAATTCTTTTTGACTTTTATTTTCGCCATCTTTAATACAATCACTAAAGGCTTGTCCAAGAGCTAAATGACAGGAAGCATTTTCATCATATAAAGTAGTATAAAATAACATATTAGTATTAGATATAGGAGAATTATAATCAACTAGAGCTACTTCTCCTAAATATTTGGAATTACTATCAAAATTAATAATACTTTCTAAAACTTCCTTACCTTTTTTGGCTCCATAATTTACTACTTTGCCATTTTTAAATTCTAACCAAAAATTATCAATAATTTTACCATTATGAATTAACGGCTTAGAAGCATAAACAATACCATTAGTTCCTTTTTTTAAAGGGCTTGAATATACTTCTTCACTTGGCATATTAGGAAAAACAATGCGTCCATCTGCTAATTTCATCTCTATATTATGAAATATATAATTTGAGGGTAATTCGATTTGTAAATCGGTTCCTAAAGAATTACTATACTTTAGATATTTTAATTTTAAGTTATTTAATTTCTGCGCTCTATCATGACTTATTTTAATTTTTTTATCTAATGCTTGTTCGGGATTTCTTTTAGTTATTAGACAAATATCAAAAATCATTTTCCACAGTTTATTTAAATTATCTTTCTGTCTAGGAAATAATTTATCAGCCCAATCTTGCGTAGGCACACTAGCAATACACCAGGAAAGTTCATTATGGCGACGCCGATTTTCAAAAGTTTTACTTTCATTAGTTGAATGCATTTGAAGCTTAGTTAAAACGCTAGCATCGATATCATTCATTAAGTCGGGATATTCTGCACTTAAACTTAAAAAAGCTCCGCCTTTTTTAGCATATACTTCAAATGGTTTGCCACTCCACATTTCTTGTTTTTTTAAATCTTCTAATTTTAAATTTTGCAAACTACTATGTTGCATATAAGCATCAGTTAAATTTGTATTAATGTCTTTAATACCCATTTTATATGCTTTATCAACTAATATACGAACAAAATCATATCTTTCCATTGGCCCTTTAATTAGTAAAGGTTCCCCTTTTTTTAATTTCAAACATTTAGTTAATAAAATATCAGCATACTTTTCCATGTATTTTTGCATTATCTCACCTTCCTGTATTAGTATACCACCATAATAATTTATTATTAGAAATCTTAAAATTTTATTTCCGTATGACTACCATCAGTATATTCATCCCCTAGCATGCTGGTTTTAAAGCCGCCATCACCCGTAGCTACTGTCAAACTATCCTCATCTTTTACCTCTTCATATTTTTCAGGATTAATAAAATGTAATAGCTTTTTAATATTTCTAACTAAAGTGCTAACTCCTACAGCATCAAAGGCAAAAGCTAAAAGAGCTAATATAAAACTAGGCTGAGTATTTTGCCAATATATATCTTTATAATCAGAAGGATTATAAGATATAGTGATGACCTCTCCCACCTGTTTATCTACCATAAGGGCTCTATCATAAGTATAATTTTGACCTGCAATATTATATGCTAAAGTAAAGATATCTACTTCTCCATCTTCCTCTTTAGCTATAATTGTTGCTTGCGCCTGAGGATAATCTTTCGTTTTTAAATATTGCCCACAAGATAATATAGTCATAAGTGTTAAAATAATTCCCACAATACTAATTATAGTACTATAAATTATTCCGCTAATATGCGCAAGAGGACCATTAATTACTACACTAGAAGTAGTAGTAACATTTCCCTCATGCCTAACATTAGTTATTTGCATACTTCTCACCTTTTGTTTTACCCTTCTTCTTTACTTTATCAAAAATTATAAATCCGAAAATTAATATCGCACTTAAAAAGACAAAAAGATAAAAACTAATTCCGCGGGATAAAATCATGGCACTACCTAATAATGAAGCAGGAAATAACAATTTAAAAATTATCATAAAACTGCCTTCACTTGCACCCATAGCTCCAGGTAAAGGTAAAGAAGCGACCGAAATATATAAAACCGCCTGCAATAAAATAAAGGTAAATATTGAATACTCATTTAAGTTAAAGGCTTTATAGACAAAAAATGGAATACTATGGTATAAACTAAGCTGTATTAAAGTCGTTAAAAATATTTTAATAATCATTAATTTATTACCTTTTAAATATATAGCACAGTCATGATATTCTTCTAGAGAATTTAAAGCTTTCTGCTTTATATTACTAGCTGATTTAATATGTAATTTAGTAAGTAAATTACATATCCAATTAATTAATTTTAAAGCTAATTTCTTAGAGAAAATCATAATTATTAAAAATCCTTGAATAACTATATTAATAGTAATTCCTAGAAACATTAAATATTTAATATTACCTATATTATGTAATAATATATCATAATTAAAAGCAAAACCTATTAATGCTAAGACTAAAGTCATAAATTGAAAACTTAACAGTTGAATTAATAAAGCTAAAGCACTATGAGAAATAGAAACTTTATCTTTATTCATAAAATAAAGTTGCATTGGTTGCCCACCAGTTGAAGAAGGGGTTATCGAAGAAAAGAAAAAACCAACTAAACTATATTTAAAAGTCTGTACTAAAGATACTTTATCTTTTAAATTATGAAGTATTCTATATATATTTACTCCCTCACAAAATATATAAAGAAACATTACTAAAATAGCTAATAATAAATATATTTTATTAGCATTATGAACATTATTCATTATTTCATGAATATCATTATTTTTAAATATTAGCCAAAAAGTTAAAAATGCTATACCTATAAACAATAAAACATTAAAAATCTTTTTGCCTAAATTCTTTTTATTATTTTTTGTTTTCAAGATTATCATTCTTTCTTATTTTATAATCATTGTTTTATATTTATATTTTTTTAAAGCTTCTAATATTTTTTCTTTGGTATTAATATCAAAATAAAAGTAACAAGGCGTATCTGTTAAAATAGTAACAGTATGCTTTTTAATAACTAAAGCTTGCAATTTTTCTTTAGCAAAATTTACTTTAATATTATATACTGAAGTATAAGTTAAACCATTATCATCTAAAATAATCGTATTTTTAAATTTCTGTTTATGACGAAAGGTAAATACAAATAGAAAGTTAAATATTATAATAAATAGAAAAATTATATCTATTAAAGCAAGAAGACTAGCAAATAACCACCAGAACATATCTTTTGTCAAAGTTAATAAAAAACTAATTATTAATATAGCAAGGCAGGCTATAAGAATTTCGGTATAATAATTTAAACGATTAGGTTTTTTCTTTTTTAAAATACTTTGACGATGCACAGCTACTCCTTTGCTTTCGGAGTAACAGTTAAAATAATTTTGGGATATATCACAACTTATTTTCATAACTTTCTACCTCATATATTACAATTTTATTTTATCTCAAATGTTTAGATTATACAATAATTCTTCTTATTTTTGACATTTCTTTTTGGAATATAACAAAAAAGAGTAAGAATACTCACTCTTTGTCAATTACTTTTAGTATTTTAAAATTATATTTTATGAAATAATCTTCTTTTAACTAAGTAACTAATTCCTCCAGCACTAATTGTTAATAGTATTGCTAAAGGTATGATTTTATCTGATGTATTAGGATTTGAAGCATCAGCTACATTTTTTTCAGGAGCGGCTTTGCTATCATTATAAGCTAAAGCATAAGTTGAGAAACTATCTGTTGAAAAAGTTAAAGTTTTACCATCAGCAGATAAAGTTGGGTTTATTATATCAATTGTTCCATCATGATTTCTAATAATATAATATTGTCTATTATATCCTTTAGCTACTGCTGGTAAATCAGTAGGTATTTCTACGCTAAAATCTAATGGTTTAGTTAATTTTTTAATATAATCTAAATGATGATTAGCGCTATCTTTTACATCAATACTAATATCTAAATATTTAACAATTTTAGCATTTTCTATTTTCTTAGAAACCTCTTCTTTAATTTTTTCATCTTCTTTTTTATTTTCATGTACTTCTACACTTATATTTACATTATCACCATATCTATCACCAAATTCTTCTTTTAAAGAATCTTTTAAAATTTGGTCATAATTTTTACTTTCAACCTTAACTGTAGTATCAGGCGTACTACTAGGTGTAGTTGTACTGCTACTTGTACTTTCTTGTTTAGAAATTACTTCTACTTTAGCAGCTTTTACATTACAGAACCATAACCATCTCATGGTAGTTTTATCGGTAACTTTCTTAATATCTCCACTTACTGGAAATGTCGTCTCAAGGTCAAATTGCTTTTTACCTTCTACTTTTCCTTCTTCATTAGTTAATGTAAATGTAACATCTGTATTATCACCATTTTTTTTAATATTCCAAGAATATTTATATATTCCACTTTTGGTAATTGTGGCAACTTCTCCTACACCATTTACTTCAACTTTAATATGTGTTCCGTCAATATTTTGAGTTTTAACGTTTACTTCATTAACATAACCAAAATGTTTATCGTATTTTTCATCTTTAAGAGATAAAGATATTTCAAATAATTCTCCATATGTTAATTTATCTGTGCCTAAGGCAATAGATAGTTCTTCATTGATACCATCTTTTACCGTACTTCCATCTCCTGTAACATAAGGACCATATTGCATACCATTTTCTTCGGCACTTCCTGTTATTATTGTGGTAGTGGAACCCTCCGCTGTTTTAGTTCCAACCGTTTTTCCACTTAAATTATCTTTCTGTTCTTCTTGAGTATCTGTAGGCATTGTTGTCTGCCAATCATCTGTCTTATAATTCGTTAACGCTTTTACTGGAGTTGCTATTCCCATTAAAAGCGCTATAGCTAAAAAGCTCCCTAAAAATTTCTTCATAATTTTCCTTCCTCTCTATTATTAGCATATACCTTCTCTCAACAACTTGTCAACTATAATGTAGTAGAAACGTGAATTTTACAATATTTGACATCTTTGACAATAGAGCTTTAAAAAAACTACTATAAAAGTAGTAGTTTAATCTAAATTAATTAGTTCATAATCTCTAGAGCCAACACCTAAGTCATACGCTGCTTCTATAGTGTGTATCCCTTCCCTAGAATTAATTCTTTCTAGTAATACATCTTTACCTGGGTCATTAGAATTAGTAACTAAATCAATACATGCTTGGTCAATAGCAACAGGGTCAGTTGAAGCTAAAATACCAATATCTTTCATACATGGGTCTTTAGCTACAGCACAGCAATCACAATCAACAGACATATTACACATAATATTTATATAAACAATATTATCTTTAAAGTAATTTACTACAGAACTTGCCGCATCGGCCATAGACTCTAAAAATTTTTTTTGGTCGGCTCTAAACATATCTTCATAAGAAGCATTTTCCACGCCAGTGCAATGAATATATCTTTTTCCTTTAGCAGAAGCTACTCCAATTGATAATTGTTTTAAAGCTCCTCCATATCCTCCCATAGGATGACCTTTAAAATGAGATAAAACTAACATAGAATTATAATTTTCTATATTTTTACCAACATAGTTTTTCTTTATTACTTTACCATTTGGTATTTCTAAAACTTTATCGGGGCCGGTGGCATCCATAATATCAACGTTAAAATATTTTGTCCATTTATGATTATCCATTAATTTTTGATGTTTTTCGGTTGTATCTCTTTGCCCGTCATACGCTGTGTTACACTCAACTACTGTACCATCCACATAATCTATCATCGGTTTTAAAAATTCAGGACGTAAATAGTTTTGATTTCCTTCTTCGCCGGAATGAACTTTCACAGCCACTTTGCCTGGTAAACTCTTACCTAGCTTTTGATAAATTTTAACTACTGCTTCAGGTGTTAACTCTTTTGTAAAATATACTTTTGGTTTTTCCATTTTTATCACTCTCCTATATTATTATAATAAAACAATTTAATCGCGAGGTTCTGTTTTTTTACTTATAATATTTTTACTAAAACCATCTATTTTATAATCATATTCCAAATGATTAATTTCAAAATCCACTTCATAAATAGCTTTACCATTTTCTAAATCTAAATCAACATCTACAAAATTTACTTCGCTACTAGTAAACCCAGCATCAGTTAAAGCAATATTTTTAGCTTCTTCGGTAGTAATTTTAGTGCTACTATTAGTATCGCTTGTTTGATTATTTGTATAACTGTTATTTTCATTATTTTGATTATAATTACTATAAATTACTTTACCAGTTTTAGCATCAATTTCATAATTATATTCTACTCTATTATAATAAAATTCTACATCATACTTTTTAGTTCCTTCTTCTAAGTCTAAATCAATTTCTTTAAAAGAAATATCATCTTTATTAAGTTTAGTATCACTAATAACTATTTCTTTAACTTGCTCTTTCGAAATAAAAGCATTTTTTAGATAAATAAAATATCCCAAAGCACCTAAAATTGCCAGTAAGAAAATTCCCCCGATTATAAATAAAATCATTTTTTGACTTTTCTTCATTATTCCCTCACCTTATCTATTTATATAATATAAAACTTTAACTTATAATTCAATATATAATTAATCTTCATAATTATCTAAAAAGCTTTCATACTTCCCATCTTTTTTTACCCCTAAAACACAATTTAAATTAATATTATCTAGGGCTTTAAAAATATTATAATCAATATCTTCATAAACATCGCGCAGTTTATTAATAAGATTTTTTATTTCTTTTCGTTTACTTGTATCATCACCATCTTTTTTCTCCGTAACTTTACAAGCACAATTTAAAAAAGTCAAATTATTACTTTTAGCCCAAGTGATTATAGCTTGCTCTTTTACTAAATAAAGAGGTCTTATAAGTTGCATACCGGCGAAGTTATCACTATGTAATTTCGGCATCATAGTTTTAACCTCGGCCCCATAAAACATTGAAAGCAAAGTAGTTTCAATTACATCATCAAAATGATGTCCTAAAGCAATTTTATTGCATCCCATTTCTTTAGCTTCGTTGTATAAATAGCCACGGCGCATGCGGGCACATAAATAGCATGGGCTTTTACTAGCGATTTTATCAACAACTGTAAAAATATCACTTTTAAATATCTTAATAGGAATATTTAAAAGTTTAGCATTAGCTTTAATTAAATTAATATTTTCGGTTTTATACCCAGGGTCCATCACTACAAAATAAACTTCAAAATTTATTTTGCCATGTTTTTTTATTTCTTGCATACATTTAGCCAGTAAGAAAGAGTCTTTTCCGCCACTTAAGCAAACCATGATTTTATCATTTTCTTTTATTAACTGATAATCATTAACTGCTTTAATAAATTTACTCCATATTTCTTTACGATATTTTTTAATAATACTTCTTTCAATTTCTTGATATCTTTCCATGTTTAACTCCTAATTTATTTTCTTAATCTTAAAGCATTAAAAACCACACATAAACTTGATAGCATCATGGCTGCACTAGCTAACATAGGATTAATAGTCAAACCAAATTTAGCAAATAACCCTAAAGCAATAGGTATCATTAAGATATTATAGAAAAAAGCCCAGAATAAATTTTGTTTAATATTTTTTAAAGTTCTTTTACCAATTACTAAAAAATCTAAAATGCTTTGAAGATTATCATTAGTTAAAATAACACTGGCTGAATTGCTAGCAATATCAGTACCGTTTTTAAAACTAATACCAATATCCGCAGTCATTAAGGCTGGAGCATCATTTATTCCATCCCCAACCATAGCGACTTTTTGCCCTTTTTCTTTTAGCATTTCTATATACTTTGTTTTATCTTTAGGTAAGCAGTTTGCTACAATATTAGTAATTCCTAACTCTTTACCAATAATATGTGCTGTAATATCATTATCTCCTGTTAACATTATTACATTTATATTTTGCTTTTGAAGATTTTCCATAGTCTTTTTAGCTTCCGGGCGGGGCGTATCTTTAACTCCTATTAAACCAATAATCTTATCATTTTCTTTAACATAAATAATACTACATCCCTTATTTAAAAGTTCTTCTTCATTTTTTAAATAAGGATTTTTTTTATCTTCTAAAATTTTTTTATTACCTAATAAATAATTCTTACTTTTTATTTTTCCCTTTATTCCTATTCCTGCTATTTCATTATAATCCGTAACTTTAAGAGTCTTTGTTTTATAAAAAGCTAAAGCTTTAGAAATAGGATGAATAGAGCTTGCTTCTAAATTACTAACTATATTTAATAACTCTTCATCAGTATAATTAGAATAATTATATAACTTATTAACTGTTAATTTACCTTGCGTTAATGTTCCTGTTTTGTCTAAAACTATAGTATCAATTAAAGAAGCAGTTTCTAATGTTTCACTAGCTTTAATTAAAATTCCTTTTTTTAAAGCATTACCAATTGATACTACAATAGCAAGCGGCGTTGCAAGTCCTAAAGCACATGGACAAGCAACTAATAAAACGGTAACCATGCGAATAATAGCAATATCAAAGGAAGAAAAAATTAGATTTAAAACAAAAGCTAAAACAGCAAGGGCCATAATAATTGGAACAAAATAAGAACTTACCTTATCGGCTAAAGTTGATATAGGCATTTTAGAATTACTTGCTTCTAATACTAAATGAACCATTTCCGATATCGTTGATTTAGGGCCAATCTTTTCAGCTTTATATAAAACGACTCCATCATAATTAATTGAACCAGCTACAATTTTTTGTCCTTTTTCTTTCTTTTTAGGTGCTGACTCCCCTGTTATAAATGACTCATCAAAATGAGCAGAGCCTTTAATAATTTGACCGTCCACAGCTACTTTCATTCCGGGCTTAACTATTAAAATATCACCGATTTTAACTTCATCAATTGTAATTTTTTCTTCTTTTTGTCCATTTTTTCTTAAAGCAAATTCTGGAGTTACCCTAACCAAATCTTTAATTGCTTCTTTTGTTTTAGCTTTACTATTTTTATCAATATATCTTCCTAATTTAATAAATAAAATTATCATACAAACTGCTTCAAAATAAAGACTTGCTGTTAAAGATGTATGGCCTAAAAAAACTAAAATTAAGTTTACTAGACTATAACCAAAACTAACTATAACGCCCAAAGCTACTAAAGTGTCCATATTAGGAGATTTATGCCTTAAGTTTTTAATACCATTTATAATTATATCTTTTCCATATATTAAATAGATAATACTAAATAAGCATAAAACAAGGCCATAACTTTTAGGATGCATTTTGCTATCCAAAAAAGCGATGCTAGGTAATTTTAACATATGACCCATAGAGATATACATAATTAGAAACATTAAAATCCCTAATAAAATCAAATAAATAACACTATAATCTTTTTTATTTTCTTCCTTTTCATCATAAACACCAGCATATTTATAACCAGAGGAGTTAATATAATCTTCTAATATATTTAAATTTATATCATCTTCATAATAAATTAAAGCCTGCGCTAAGACTAAATTTACCGAAGCGGAAATAATTCCTTTTTGTTTGTTTAAATGCTTTTCTAAAGCATTAGAACAAGCTGAGCAAGTCATACCTTCAATTTTTAAAATTGTTTTTTGCACTTTTATTCATCTTCCTCTATTTTAAATCCCATATTTTCAATCGTTTTATAAATTAAATCTTTAGAATTTTCTTCTTGAAAGGCAACTTGCACAGTTTCTTTTTGGTAATCAGCTTTAACTTTTTTAATCCCCTCTATATTTTTTAAAGCATTTTCTAATCTATTTTCACAGCCATGACAAACCATACCTTTAATTTTTAAAGTAATTTTTTGCATAACATTTCTCCTTTATTTAACCTGAAGTTATTATAACAAGTTTTTATTAGAATGTAAAAAAAACTTCAAAAAATGAAGTAATTTTTATTATTTAACTTTTTTTACATAATCACAAATTATCTCTGCTATTTTTTCTTTGCCAATTGATGCATCTAAACACAAATCATAATTTTCCGGATTATCCCATTTTTGCCCAGAAATTATTTCATAGTAACTAGCGCGATTTTTATCTGACTTCAAAATATTTTTGCGGGCTTTATCTTTCGTATCATTATACATTGCCATAACATTTTTAATTCGATAATCTAAATTAGCATAAATAAAGATTTTTACTAAATGAGGATTATCTTTTAAAACATAATCAGCAGCTCGCCCTACTAAAACACATGAACCTTTAGAAGCTATCATTTTAATTGCTTTTTCTTGGGCCGCAATAGCATATTTAACTGGAGAAGTTGTCAAATATAAATCATGTAATACATCTTTACTTTGATTAATCTTGGACATAAATTCTTTATCAAGGCCACTTTCTTTAGCAGCGATGGATAACATTTCTTTATAATAGTACGGAATATTTAATTTTTCTGCGACTAACTGACCGATAGCTTTTCCCTGACTTCCATGTTTTCGAGCAATTGTTATTATTACACCTTCTTGAGATTTTTGATAATCGGCCTGTTCTATTACTTTCTTTTCCTTAGATAAATTTTTAAAGAAAATAATAATTAATATACTGGTGACAATAATACCTAAAGCATCAGCAATTGGCGCCGCTATCAAAACTCCTTTAATCCCCATAAATTTTGGTAAAATTATAACTAAAGGAATAAAACACACTATATCTCTAGTAAGAGAAACAATTGTTGCTTTTAAAGGTTCTCCTACAGCTTGGAAGAAAATAGAAGATAGTTTAATTAAACAAGTTAGAGTAACTAACATTAAAAATACTCTAAAAGTTAAAATAGCAAATTCCATATACAATTTCTTATTAGTGCCAAAAATACTAATAATTAAACTAGGCCAAAGTTCAAAAATAATAGTAAATATTATTCCTACAATTATTGCAATAGTAACTACTTTTTTGAATGTCTCTTTTACCCTTTCAATATTTTTGGCCCCATAATTATATCCTAAAATTGGTTGAGCTCCGACGATAAGACCTACTATAATATTTATGACAATAGAAAATACTTTCATAGCAATACCTATTACCGCAATAGGAATATCTGCCCCATATTTACTTAAAGCGCCATATTTAGCTAACATAATATTACAAACTAATGATATAGCCACTATACTCATTTGGGTAATAAAAGTTGAAACCCCTAATTTAATAACATTTTTAAATATACCAAAATTAATTTTAAAACTCTCTTTAGTTAATTTAAATGTTTTTGTTCTAGTAAAGTAAATAACCGAAATAATAAAAGATGCTATTTGACCTATTATAGTAGCATAAGCGGCACCTTTAATACCTAAATTAAAACCAAAAATAAATATCGGGTCTAAGATAATATTAATGATAGCACCTGTAGCAGTGGCAGCCATGGAAAATCCTGGAGAACCATCAGCTCTTATAACCGCATTCATACAGTTAGCAACCATATAAATAGGTATAGCTGCTAAGATAATAACATAGTAATCACTTGCTAATTTTATACTTTTAGTACTGGCGCCAAATAAATATAATAAATTATCTTTAAAAATGAAACCTAAAACTAAAAATATAATACTAATAATAAAAGTAATTAAAATATTGTTACCCACTGCTTTATGAGCATTTTTGGTATCTTGACGTCCTTGACATAAAGATAAATAAGCAGCCGAACCATCCCCAAAAGCCCAAGCAAAAGCCATAGTAATAATCGTAATAGGATAAACAACTCCCGTTGCCGCATTTCCTAAATATCCTAAACTACTATTTCCAATAAATATTTGGTCTACTATATTATATAAAGAACTAATTAATAGCGATATAATACAAGGTATTGAAAATTTTAAAAGTAATTTAGATATTTTTTCTTCCCCTAAAAATTGATTGTTTTCATCTTTTTCCATCATACTTTCTCCTTTTCTAATTTAATCTCCCTTGTTTTATGCCAAAAAAATAACGCAAAAACTCACGTCAGTTTCTACGCTTTTCAGCTGGGTCGACTTGTTAATTATAGTATTTTTAAAATTTTTTTGCAAGTGATTTTGCGCTTATAAATTTAATTTTTTTACGGCATAATTTTTCTTTTTAACCCATCTTCCATATTAATTTTAGTAGGAATAATATATTTGGCTTTAATTTTATTTGCTATTAAATTAGTAGTTACTTTCATAGCTCTAGAGCCATCAAACCATAAGGGATTATCACTTTTTTTACGCACTTGATTTAAAGATGATATAAGAGCATCTTTATCATACTCATCACTCATTTTTTTAGTTATCATATATTTTTGATTTTCTGATTTATACAAACTATTTTCTAATAATTTATAACCGGCATTGTTATACCAATATAAATGGTCCCCTCCTGCTAATATTAAAATATCAGCTTGAATGTTTATGTTTCCTATTAACTTATCAATATAATCATATACTTCATCAAAAGTACATTTAGGAATATCATCTTTTAAACTGCTAAACATTTGCGTAATATCAACAACCCCAAAACCATAATATTTTTGGGATATTATTCTACCATCATTTACAAAGATTAACTCCGTAGAACCTCCACCACCAATAAAGATACAAATATTGCCATCATATTTTATATTACTATAACAACCTAATGCAGTATATTGCGCTTCAGCTTCTTGAGATACTACTTCTATTTCGACATTATATTTTTCTTTTATCTTTAAATTAATATTATTTAACTCATTAGCACTAATATTTCTAAAAATACTACATCCATAAATATGAATATTTTCTGTATATGAAGAAGATTTTTTTATAACAGAAAACAATTTATTTAAATCATTTTCCGCTATTTTTTGCATTTTATTATAATTTTTCTTAAATTCAATTGTCGTATTATCTTCAAATATCAATTTTTCATCTTCATAAATATGGGTTTTAGTATTATTACTACCTATTTCAATAATAGCAAACTTTTTCATTTTTTACCTCTTACTTATATATATAATTATAATATTCATTTAAAAAATGACAATTATTTTTTATATATTCTGCATTTTTTTCTATTAAATATTTTAATAACTCACTAGCTTTGTAAATAGAATTAAAACATAAAACTTGTATTTTTCTTTTTTCAATCAACTTATTTGTTTTTGTATGCATGTTCCAATATTCCATTTTTACATCTTGCAAGTTACTATTTTCAGTATATAACAGTTTTAAAAAACTATCATAATATCTTTTTTTTACCTCATCAATATCATTATAATCAAAATCAATATTTTTTTCTAAGTCTAATTTTAAAAACACACTATTATCTAATATAGTTTTCATTTTAATAAAACTTTTATCACGTTTCTTTTGATTATTTAAATTTATTTTAACAATACTATTTGGCAATGATTTTATACATAATGGAAATCTCATATATATTGTTGTAGCAAACCAATATATAAATTTAGGAACATTACTTTTGGCTGTCAACCATTTTAGCCAAACATCCATTAAATCAATTATACCCTTTTCCCCTTTTGCAAAAAAAATTTTTGATGTTTTTTCAACATATAATGAATTTTCGCCAATTCTAGGTTCAAGACCATTTTCAAAAATACTTTCTAAATTATTAATATTTGTATAATGAAAAAAAGATTGATTAGTGTCAACATATTTTATATCAATACTTTTATATTCCATGTTCATACCTCCATTACATGTTGCTCTATGGCTATGACAACTTATTTTTTACATATATCTATAAAATATTTAAATATATTATTCATATTTTTATCAATCTTATATAAACTTTCAGGATGAAATCTTACTCCCATATAAAATTTTTTATTTTTTGCCTCAACTACTTCAGCATAACCATCTTCATCAGTTGCAACCTTTTCTAATAAGGGCCAACTAGCAATTACTTTTGTATGTCTTGAATTTACTTTCATCTCTTGGCATTTAACCATATCATAAAATTTAGAAGCTGGATTAATATAGATATTATGAACGTAATTTTCCGTTATTTTATTATGTTTTTCTGGATTGGGAATTTTATATGTCGTCCCTCCTAAGGCTCTAACAATGACGTTTTGGCCACAGCATATACCTAAAACAGGAATATCATGGTCATAACAATATTTAGCGGCAATCATTTCATAGTTATCACATGCTCCTCCACCTTGAAATATAATTCCGTCACAAAGATTAATTTGGGTAATTAAGGAATTATATTCCTCTTGAGATAGATTGTTACTCCACTTATCTTCTACATCTATTTTTTCATCTTTCGGCAATAAAATCCCTATCGCCACTGCCCCGTTATCAAATACGGCTTGTTTTATTTCATCTCTTATATACATATTAGGTCTTATAGTATTTTTATTATAATGTTTAGAAACTACCCCTATTATAACTTTGTTCATTTTAATAAACCACCTTACTAAATATATAAAAATTATACTATAAATATATATATATTAAAACTCGAACCATCAAGTCCGAGCTTTTGACAATCTGGTACCCTAAGGATGAAGTACGACAATTTTATTTTATTAATTTCTTTTGTTTTTTGGGCATCTATCAAATAAAAAATTCACTATTACTTATATTATTTCTTAATATCTTCAATCTTATTATTTTTGACAACGCAAGTGTGTTTTCTAAATTCAAAATTTAATATTAAAACATTGTGCTGTGAACAATTGTTTGTTATAATTTTTATAGGGAAACTTAATTGTTGAGTGCTTGCCAACTTTCTTTTAGAAAGGAGGCTTGATATTGTGAAGAAAAAAGATTTATTAATCTCATTTCTAATACTAATTATCATTTTATTAATAGTCTCTGTATTGATTCTATGTATAAAGAAATAGCACTCAATCTAGCATAGATTAAGTGCTTAACCAAATTTAGGTAAGTACTCAACTCGGCAAAGTTAAGTCTTCCCTTTTTATTTTATGCAAGTTTCCTTGACGTATTCATCATAACATAAAAACGTACTTTTATCAAGTACGTTTCCTATTATGTTAAACCTTTTTAAAAAGTCAAATAAACCACAAAAAATGATGGGATACCCCAGGCGAGATGAATGCTCACATATAAAATATGCTTACTGGCATTGCCAACACATCGTTAATCCTTCACAAGTATCCCATCTACAAATATATTATATCATATTAATATAAA
>CANQNZ010000012.1 GCA_947625365.1 uncultured Bacilli bacterium
TATCATAATAAATAATATGCTTTAGCATGACAAAATTTGACAATTTAAAGCTTATTAATTGCGCCTTTTTTTTAAATAAGTTATAATGATAAAGGTGAGAATAAATGGCTAAGAAGAAAAAAAAGAAAGAAGATACATCAAAAAGTTTTAATTATAGCGTGGAATTAAATGGCCTATTATTAATATTAATCGGATTAATTGGTTTTGGTACATTTGGTCCGGTTGGAAAGATTATTAAAAATTTTGCAATTTTTTTAATGGGTTCTTGGTATGTTGTAGCGCTACTTTCCGTTTTAGTTTTAGGAATATACATGATTATTAAAAGGAAACTTCCTAATTTATTTACGACAAGAATGATAGGGTTTTATTTTTTAATTATTGCTATATTAATGTTTTCCCATTTAGAATATGCAGTAGCTAATGAACTTAAAGGAAAAGCAATAATTAGTACAACTATCGATAATTTTATGGGAGCAACTAATAGCTTAAATTCTAATGTTGGGGGCGGTATAATTGGAGCTTTGTTCATCGTTTTATTTACTTCACTTTTAGACGTTACTGGCTCTAAAATTATTATAGGCGTGCTTGCTTTATTTGGCTTTATTTTAGTATTTGATATTACTATAGCAGATATTTTCCGTAAAATTAAAGAAATATTTATTAATTTAAAAAATAAAAAGAAGGAAAAAAGCAAAGTGATTGAAAGTCAGGAAGAAAGTGATGAGGCAGAAGAAGATGATAAAATTATTATTACTAGCGCCGAAGAGTTAAAAGTAAATAATTCTGTAGATGAAGCACCTGTAACGATTAGTAATACTCCTTCTGCGGCAATTACTCCTGTTAGTGCTAATTACACATTACCATCTCTTAATTTGCTGGAAAATCCTAAACATCAATCTAAAGTCAATTCTAATGATTTTATAAAATCTAATAAAATGATATTGGAAAGAGTTCTAAATGATTTTGGAATTAAGGGAACTGTTGTCGAAATACATGTTGGTCCGGCAGTTACGCAATATGAACTTTCCATTTTATCAGGGACTAAAGTTAGTAGAATTAAAAACTTAGATAAAGAAATTGCTCTTGCTTTAGCCGCAAAAAATGTAGCGATTGAAGCACCTATTCCGGGAAAAAATACGGTAGGAATTGAAATACCAAATCCATCTATTTCAGCGGTTAAGATAAAAGAAGTATTAGCAAATATCCCTGCTAGTCAGCAAAATTCAAAAATACTAGTGGCCTTAGGAAAAGATTTAATGGGTAGAGTACAAACCGCCGATATTTCTAAAATGCCTCATCTTTTAGTAGCGGGTTCTACTGGGTCTGGTAAATCTGTATGTATGAATAGTATTATTGCTTCTATTTTAATGCGTTATCGCCCAGATGAAGTAAAATTAGTTTTAGTTGACCCTAAAAAAGTAGAAATGTCCAACTACAATGGTATACCTCATTTACTATGGCCAGTTGTTACAGACCCTAAAAAAGCTTCTGTAGCACTTCAAAAACTCGTTGATATGATGGATAATCGCTATAACATGTTTGCTGATAATGGCGTTAAGAAAATAGAGGAATACAATGCTTTAGCAAATAAAAAAGACTTAGAGAAAATGCCTTACATTGTTATTATTATAGACGAGCTTGCAGATTTAATGATGGTTGCTTCAAAAGAAGTAGAAGGTTCTATTCAAAGAATTACTCAATTAGCAAGGGCAGCCGGAATTCATTTAATTGTTGCTACCCAAAGACCAAGTACAAATGTTATTACTGGTGTTATTAAAGCTAATATTCCATCAAGAATTGCTTTTGCGGTAGCTTCGTCAATTGACTCTCGTACTATTTTAGATGGTGGTGGTGCGGAAAAATTACTCGGAAAAGGAGATATGCTTTATTTACCAATGGGCGAAAATACACCAATGCGTATTCAAGGTTGTTTTATAACTGATGAAGAAACCCAAAAAATAATTAATCATGTTTGTAATGAGCAAAAAGCTATTTATGATAAAACTTTAGAGCAAGCAGAGGTGCAAGACCATAATCCAGTATCAAATGAAAAGGAAGATTATGATGACCCGTTATATAATGAAATAGTAGATTTTGCTATTGAAACAGGAAAAATCAGTGCTTCACTTTTACAAAGAAGATTTAGACTTGGCTATAATAGAGCCGCTAGGATAGTAGATTTATTAGAAGAAAGAGGAATAATTGGTCCTCCTAATGGTTCTAAACCGCGCGAAGTCTTAGTTAAGTTAAAAGATGATAATCAAGAATGAGCCTTTTAAGGGCTTTTTTTGATAATAAAAAGTTGTTTAAGATTAGTAAATGGGTTATAATTATTTTAATGGTGATAAGTATGTCTTCATATATATTGATTGGGAAAGTTGTGGGAACTCATGGTATTAAAGGAGAAATTAAAATTAGCTCTAATCACGAGTTAAAAGAGCAGATTTTTATTCCTAATTTTAAACTTTATTTTGGTCAAGAAAAATGGGAAGAAAAAATTGTAACATATCGTCATCATAAAATTTATGACATGGTTACTTTAGCCGGTTATAGTAATATAAATGAAGTATTAAAATATAATAAACAGAATGTTTATGTAAAACGAGAAGATTTAAAAATTAAAGATTACTTATTAGAAGATTTAGTAGGTTTAACAATTATAGAAAGTAATCAAAGTAAAGGACGAGTTATAAATGTAATTCATAATGGTCCTAATATTTTGTTAGAAGTTGAAGGGGAAAATCACTTTTATATTCCAAAAGTAAGTGATTATATAGAAAAAATTGATATTCCTGCTGGTAAAATTTATGTAAAAAATATTCGAGGGCTGATGTTATGAAAATAGATATATTAACTTTATTTCCAGAAATGTTAGAAGGTTTTATAAATAACTCTATAATCAAAAAAGCTCAAGAGAAAAAGTTAGTAGAAATTAATTTAATTAATTTTCGGGAATTTTCTCATCTAAATAATCAACAAGTTGATGATACTCCTTATGGGGGAGGAGCAGGTATGGTATTAAGATGTGAGCCTATAGTAGAGGCGATTGAAAGTGTTAAAACGGAAAATAGCTTAGTTATTTTGCTAACGCCTCAAGGAAAAACCTACACTCAGCAAATGGCTAATAATTTAAAAAAATATAATCATTTAATTTTAATATGTGGCCATTATGAAGGCTTTGACGAGCGAATTTTAGAATTTGTTGATTTAGAACTTAGTATTGGTGATTATGTTTTAACTGGTGGAGAAGCCGCAGCTTTAGTTGTAACAGATAGCATAGTTCGTCTTTTAGATAACGTAATTAAAGATGATTCAAAAAATAACGAATCTTTTGAAGATGGACTGCTAGATTACCCAACATATACAAAACCACGTGAATTTAGAGGCCTTAAAGTGCCAGAGGTACTCCTTAGTGGTAATCATCAAGAAATAGCCCAATGGCGCAAGCAGGAACAAATAAAAAAAACCCAAGAAAAAAGACCAGATTTATTTAAGTAAGAAGTGATAAAATGAGTTATTTAATTAAAAAAGATAATAAAACTAATACTATAACCTACATGGAGTATGACATGAAGGGGTATAAGTTCACCCCAAAAAGTAAAGCAAATGCTAGTGTTCAAGTTAATCAAATTGTTATCATAAATCCGCAGATGATTGATAGAATTTTAACTTTAAAATTTAATTCAACGTTTAAAAAGTTAATGACATTTGTCTTAAATTATATTAATGATACAACTGCAGATACCTCAAGTGGGATGTATGCTTTAGGAGAGATAGAGCGTTTAAAAAGTATTATTTTTAATAAGTATCAAGCTTATTTAAGTAGAGAAAAGCAAAAAGTTTTTTTAGATAAACTAGCCTTTTTAGAAAATCAAATAAATTTAAAGATGATGATGGCATATCAATTTAACTCACCCGTTTATGAAGAGGAGCAAACGCAAGGAAGAGGAAGATAAAATTCTAAGGTTTAAACTTTGGAATTTTTTTATTTGCAAAAATTAAATAAAAAAAAGGAAATTGAAGATTTATCTATAATATATTTAATAGAAGGTAGTTATTTTTATAAAAGAAAGGAAAGTATATGAATGAAATAGCCTATGATAATAAAAAAATATCTAAAATTATAATTGGTGCTATAGTTAGTTTAATTTTACTTATAGGAGGCGGACTTACTTATTTTTTTCTGAATAAATACGATAAAAAAGAGCAAAACAAGGAAACTATTGCTAGCTTAACAGAGGATTATAAAGAATCTGATGAAATTGAAACAAAATCTAGCCCAGCAAAAGAAGAAGAAACCCCTAAAATAAAAGTAGATATTAAGGGAGCAATTAATAATCCGGGAGTTTATGAAGTAGATAAGGGAACAATTGTTAATGAGCTTATTAATATGGCTGGTGGCATAATGAGTAATGCAACAACTAAAAATATTAATCTAAGTCGGCAGTTACAAGATGAAATGGTAGTTATTATTTACACCCAAAAAGAACTAGAAAACAAAGAAAATGAAGTTAGTGAAGATTGTTATGAAGAGGACATAGACATTTCCTCTTGTTACCAGGAACAGAAATCTATTGTTGTACCTAAAAATTCAAGTTCTACAGAAAATGAAAAAGAGGTAGATAATGAAACTACGGTTTCTTTAAATAATGCTACTAAAGAACAGTTAATGACCTTAACCGGAATTGGTGAGTCTAAAGCTTTGCAAATAATTGAATATCGTGAAACTAATGGCGAATTTAAGACAATTGATGAGTTGATGAACGTTAAAGGAATTGGCCAGGCTATATTTAATAAAATTAAAGACCGTCTTACACTCTAATAAATTTCTTAGCCTATTAATTGGCAGTTTAATAATATATTTATTAATATTTTTTAATTTAATTCCTCATCAAAGTCAAATTAATGCAAATAAAAAAAGTATAAAAGGCACTTTAATTAGTGAAAAAATAGATGGAAATAAACTGTCATTAATTATAAAAACACCTGAAAAAATTAGTGCTACTTATTATATAAAAACTAAAGAAAGTAAAGAAAAAATTGAAAAAAATTTAAAATTGGGAATGGAAATTATGGTTGTCGGTAAATTAGTTAAACCTTCTAAAAATACCATTCCCAACACTTTCAATTATCAAAAATATTTATATCATAATAAAATTTATTATTTAATGAATGCTCAAGATATTAAAATTATTAATAATAGACCTAATCTTGTGTACCGGTTAAAAAATTTTTTAATTGATAAAATAAAGAAAAGAGAAAATAAAGAATATTATTATGCTTTTATTTTAGGAGATAAGAATTATATTAAGGAGCAGACATGGCAAAATTATCAAGATAGCGGAATTACTCACTTATTTGCTATCTCCGGCATGCATATTGCTTTATTTATTAGTCTTATTTCTAAATTGTTTAGGCTTTTTAGAATTAATTCTACGTTTAAAAATATCTTCATTTTTGGTTTTCTAACCTTTTACTTATTACTTACTAACTTTACGGCTAGCATTTTAAGAGCATGTATGTTTTTACTATTTAGAAAATTAAATAAAAATCTAAATATTGATTTACCTAATATTAAAGTGTTAATTTATACTCTTATACTTTTGCTTTTTTTAAATCCTTATTTGTTATTTAATTTAGGTTTCTTATATTCAGCCTTAGCAACTTTTAGTTTAATAATTGGCAATAAAATTATTCAAAGTAAAAATTATTTCTTTGCTATAATTAAAACAAGTTTACTTATAAATATTATCACGTTGCCTCTTACGTTATTTAATTTTTATGAAATAAATATATTAAGTTTTCTTTTTAATTGTCTTTTTATTCCTTTAGTAACCTTTGTTATCTATCCTTTGATATTATTAAACTTTGTTATACCTTTATTTACTCTTTCTTGTTCTTTCTTCCTTCTAGTTATGGAAAAAATGGCTTTTCTGTGTGCAAATGTTTCATTTAAATTATCTTTTCCTAAAATTAATTTATTATTTATTTTAATTTATTATTTAAGTTTGTTTGCCTTATGGCATTATAAAGATGTTAAAGTAGTAATATTTTTAGGATTATTTTTATTATTTTGGCAATTTAAACCATATTTTGACGCAACTTTTTATGTTTATTTTTTAGATGTAGGACAAGGTGATAGTATTTTAATCAAAAACCCATTTTCTAAAGAAGTTATTTTAGTTGATACAGGAGGAAAAATAGATTACCCTAAAGAGCAGTGGGAAGAGCAAAATCATAATTATCATTTAAGTGATAATACTATTGTATTATTAAAAAGTCTAGGAATAACTAAAATTGATTGGCTTATATTATCTCATGGCGATGCTGACCATATGCAGGAAAGCATAAACTTAGTTAAAAATTTTAAAATTAAAAATGTTATATTTAATAATGATACCTATAAATCTATAGAAAAACAATTAATTAAGCTACTTGATAAAAAGAAAATTGATTATTATCAAAATATTCAAAAGATAAATATTTCTCCTAATACATTTTATTTTTTAAATTTTAAAATCTATGATAATGAAAATGATAATTCAAATATAATTTATTTTAATTATGATAATTATAAATTTCTGTTAATGGGTGATGCTAGTATAAAAGTAGAGGAGGATTTACTAAATAAATATAATTTAAGCAATATTGATGTTTTAAAAGTTGGACATCATGGAAGTAAAACTAGTACTAGTAAAAACTTTATAGATAAAATAAAACCTAAATATTCTATTATTTCTGTTGGTAAAAATAATAGGTATAATCATCCTAACAAAGAAGCCTTAGATAATTTGCAAAAAAGTCAAATATATAGAACAGATATTGATGGCAGTATTATTTTTAAAATACATAAACATAAATTAGAAATTGAAACTTGTCCCTCATAAAATTACACGTTTTTAAAAATCTAGCATAATATATACTGTACGTTATATAACGTTTTATATAGATGAAAAGGGGCAATTACTTGTCCTTTTTTCATTTGTTTAGTACAATATTTATGGTGGTTGTATGAATGCTTATTTAATAATTAGCGAAAGCTTTCGATTAATAGATGAACAAATTAACCAAATAATTAAAGATGATAAAAATATAATTAAATTTGATATGCAAAATGTAAGTATAGAAGATTTAATTAATGAAGCTGCCTATATTTCTCTTTTAGATGAGCCAAAGTTTATTATTGCCAAAAATTCTAACTTTTTTGGCAATAATAAAATAAAAGAAGAAGATGGTAATTTATTAGTTAATTATTTAAATAATCCAAATAAAAATTCTACTATTATTTTTACTTTTAGTGGTAAATTAGATGAACGAAAAAAAATAACGAAACTTATAAAAGAAAAATATCAAGTTATGGAAATTCCTAAATTATCCGAGTTTGACATGAATAAAAAAGTTAGTAGTCTTTTAAAAAATAGTGGTTTTAATCCAGATTTTGAAGGGGTACGTTATATTACCAAAAGCTGTTTAGTAAATTATGATTTAATATATAACGAGATTGAAAAATTAAAGTTAGCTTATCCTGAAAAAAAAGATTTATCATTAATTGATATTCAAAAATTAGTATTTCCTTCTATCGAAGATAATGTTTTTCGGCTAATTAATGCAATAGTTTCTAAAAATACTAATCTAATGTTTAAATATTTTAATGATTTAAAAATTCTAAAAGAAGAACCCATTGCGGTAATTACCCTTTTAGCAAGAGAATATCGTAATATGTATTTAATTAAAACACAAGGCAAATCCGTTTCCCAAGCGGAGCTATTAAAGACTTTAAATATTCAAAGATGGCAATATGAAAAACAAGAAAAATGTGCATATGAATATTCCATAAAAGAATTAAAAGAAAAATTACAAACTTTATTTAAATTAGATTTAGATATTAAAACAGGTAAAATAGATAAATACCTAGGTTTTGAATTATTTTTATTAAACATCTAGATAATAGTACAAATGTATGATAATATATAGAAGGTGATAGATATGTATAATTATATAAAAGGAGTATTAACTGCTCAAGAAAGTAATTTTATTGTCTTGGAAGCTAATGGTATTGGTTTTCAAATATATGTAGCTAATCCATATAGTTTTGAATTAAATAAGGAATATCAAGTATTTATTTATAATCATATTAGAGAAGAAGAAAATTCTTTATATGGGTTTAAAACTTTGGAAGAAAAAGAATTATTTTTAAAACTGATTAATGTTAAGGGTTTAGGTCCTAAAATGGCTTTACCAATGCTTGCGACTGGAAGTGTTTATGGTATTATTGATGCAATTGATAGAGAAAATATTTTATATTTAAAGAAATTTCCTAAAATCGGTGAAAAAGTAGCGCGCCAAATAATTTTGGATTTAAAAGGAAAATTAAGTATATCAGTAGAAAAAGAAGAAGAAAATTCAGTAGATGAATTGACTAACGTTTTACTTAGTTTAGGTTATAAAGCCGCAGATGTTAAAAGAGTAATTCCTCAAATAGATACATCTTTAACACTTGAAGACCAAATTAAAGAAGCTTTAAAATTATTTTTAAAATAGAAAGGTGATATAAATGGAAGAACGAATTTTAACTCCCGAAGAAATGTCTAGTGATGATTTTGAAAAAACAATTCGGCCTTTAAGTTTAAGGGAATATGTAGGACAAGAAGAGTTAAAAGGTAATTTGGATGTTTTTATTAAAGCTTGCAAGTTACGTAATGAAGCATTAGACCATGTTTTACTTTATGGCCCTCCTGGACTTGGTAAAACAACTCTTGCTCATATTATTGCCAACGAACTAGGAACAAATATTAGAACTGCCAGTGGTCCGTCCATAGAAAAAAGTGGAGATTTAGCGGCTATTTTGTCGACGCTTGAACCAGGTGATGTTTTATTTATTGACGAAATTCATCGTATGCCTAGATATATAGAAGAAATATTATATCCTGCTATGGAAGATTTTGAATTAGATATTATAGTAGGGGCAGAAGGTAATTCTCGTAATATAAAAATTGATTTACCACCATTTACATTAGTAGGAGCAACAACAAGAGCAGGTGATATATCAAGCCCTCTTAGAGACCGCTTTGGTATCGTGGCAAAACTTAATTACTATACTTATCAAGAATTAGAACAAATTATCAAAAGAACTTCCCGAGTATTAGAATTTGATATTACTGATAATGCTGCGTTAGAACTGGCTAAAAGAAGTCGTAAAACTCCTCGTATTGCCAACCGTTTGTTTAAAAGAGTTCGAGACTTTGCTTTAGTTTCTGGTGAATCACACATTACCAAAGAAATGACTACTAACTCCTTAAAAAGATTAAATGTCGATGAAGAGGGATTAGATAGTATTGATGCTGAGTATCTAAAATCATTAATTTTAAAATTTAATGGAGGTCCTGTCGGAGTAGAGACGATTGCTACATCTATTGGTGAAGAAGTTTCAACTATTGAAGATGTGGTGGAGCCTTATTTATTACAAGAAGGGTTTGTCAAAAGAACGCCTCGAGGTAGGATAGCTACGGAAAAAGCTTACAGTCATTTAAAAATGGACCATAATAAAACGTTATTTTAAGGAAGAATATAAATGAAAACAGAAGATTTTAATTATGAATTACCCGAAGAGTTAATTGCTCAAACACCTTTAAAAAATCGCAGTGCTTCAAAATTGATGATATTAGATAAAAAAACTGGTGAAATCACTCATAAACACTTTTATAATATAATCGACTATTTAAATGAAGGTGATGTTTTAGTATTAAATGACACAAAAGTTATTCCCGCCAGATTAATAGGAAGCAAAGAAGAAACAGGAGCAGTAATTGAAATTTTACTGCTTAAAAATATGGCAGATAATGTCTGGGAATGTTTAGCAAAGCCTGTTAAAAGATTAAAAATAGGGACCATTATAACTTTTGGAAATGGCACCTTAAAAGCTCAAGTAAAAGAAATATTAGAAGACGGTATTATTCATGTACAAATGTTATATGAGGGTATATTTTATGAAATATTAAATGATTTAGGGCAAATGCCTTTACCTCCCTATATTAAAGCAAAACTAGAAGATAAAGACCGTTATCAAACAGTTTATGCTAAAAATATTGGTAGTGCCGCTGCCCCAACCGCCGGCTTACATTTTACTAAAGAGCTTTTAGATAAAATAAAGGCCAAAAAAGTTACCATTTTATATATTACGTTACATGTTGGCTTAGGGACATTTAGACCAGTAGTGGTAGAAGATGTTACAAAACACGAAATGCATAGCGAATATTATTCAATGAATAAAGCCACAGCTTTGGCACTTAATCAAGCTAAAAAAGAAGGCAAAAAAATAATTGCGGTTGGAACCACTACAGTACGAACTTTGGAAACAATTATGGCTAAATATCAAGAGTTTAAAGAATGTAGTGGTGAAACTAAAATATTTATTTATCCTGGCTTTGAGTTTAAAGCTATAGACGGATTAATAACTAATTTCCATTTGCCTAAAAGTACTCTTTTAATGCTTGTAAGTGCTCTTGCTAGTAAAGAAATAATTTTAAATGCTTATAATGAAGCAATAAAAAAAGAATATCGTTTTTTCTCTTTTGGGGATGCAATGTTTATTAAATAGTTAAAAAATACAAATTTAAAAAAATTGTATTTTTTTTATGTAAAAAAAAGGAAATTGCCGATTTATCTATAATATATCTAATGAAAGGAGGTGAAAATTTGAAGGCATTGTTTTTTTCAGGAATTTCTTGTATATGTTTTTTAATTTGTGGTTTTTTATTTTCTGATACTAATATAACTAGTTTAAAAGGAAACGATACTACCTCTTATCAGGAAAATAAAAAAAGCAACCAAGCGCAGAGTATAGAAAATAATACAAAAGAATTAAAATATAAAAAATTAGAAACTAAATCAATTGAAAAAGCGTTGGAAGAACGTACTATGCTAACAGATAGTAGCTATAATATTGAGCCAGATAATCAAGATGTATTTTTGCCGGTTGCAAACGAAAATACATCTGTAAATGATACTCTTATCCTGGCAAATGAAGAAATTGAAAATGTGCCTGAGGATGTTAAGGAAAATGCTACGCAAACCATTTCAAACGAAGAAAATATCGAACAAATAAAACAAACTGTTTCTTCTTTATCTAAATCGCTTGAAAATGCAAGTAGTATTGAAGAAGTAAAACCAATCGCTGCACAGCTTGAAAAAATAGATACTAAACCTATAAAAGAAATAGCTACAATTCAAAATGATATTGATAGTATTGAAGAAAAGTATTATAAAATTTTAAACATTGATAATTTTTTAAATAAAACTGATGTATTATTAAATGATAATAAAACTAAGAAAACAGTTACTGATTTACAAGATGAATATACTAGTCAAAATATTGAGCAACTCATTGCCGATATTTCTAATGCTAATCTTAAAAATAATTATCAAGCTAAGTTAGCTAGTGTAAAGGACATTTTAACTGATAAAACAGCCCCATTACTAAATGTCGGGGACAATCAAGTTATTAATGCGGATTTCCAAATAGAGATAACTGATGATAATAATTACCAGGCATTATTAAACGGGCAAGATATTTCTGATTTTACAATTACAGAAAACGGGGAATATGAACTTAAAGCAACCGATGCAGCGTTAAATGAAACTACAGTTCACTTTAAAGTAGAAAAACCAATCGAGGAACCAGAAGAAGTTATTTATTCCGAAATTTCGGAAAATCCTACAGAAGAGGTAGAAGAAGTAACTACTAGATATCCTATGAATAACTGGTATTTAACCCAAGATTATAGTGGTAAAGAAGGACATATGGGCATAGATATGGGTAGTTCTAATAAAAAAGAAGAAATTTATCCCATAGCTGATGGCACAGTTGTTTATGTAGGTCAAGATAATAATGGCGCCAATCTTGTCCAAATTAAACATGATATAAATGGAGAAGAAGTTTTCTCAACCTATGCGCATATGCGCGAAGTATTTTTAAATCCTGAGCAACAGGTAACTAAAAATGACTTATTAGGAATTATGGGAGCAACCGGAAATGCTACGGGGCCTCATCTTCATTTAGAAACGGCTACTTGTGCGTGGGAGTATAATTGCTCATACAGTAATTATAAGAATAGTTTAGTAAGTCCTTGGACATATTTACCTCAAAGCTAAGAAGATTATCAAATCTTCTTATTTTTTATTTAAAAAAACCTAATTTTTTGATAAACTTATAAAAGTGATGGTTATGAAACTAAAATATAAATTATTAAAAGAAGAAAAAGATACAAAAGCCCGTTTAGGACAAATAGAAACTAAATATGGCACTTATAATACTCCAATGTTTATGCCGGTAGGTACTTTAGCCACGGTTAAAACTTTATCACCTGAAGAAGTAAAAGAAGTAAAAGCGGGAATAATTTTAGCTAATACTTATCATTTATGGCTAAGACCTGGTGAAGATATTGTCCAAAAATCTGGAGGTCTTCATAAATTTATGAATTATGATGGCCCGATTTTAACAGACTCGGGTGGATTTCAAGTTTTTAGCCTAGCATCTAGCAAAGATATTAGCGAAGAAGGTGTACATTTTAAAAATCATTTAAACGGTGATAGTTTATTTTTAACTCCAGAAAAATCTATTGAAATTCAAAATAAACTAGATAGTGACATTGCCATGAGTTTTGATGAATGTCCCCCAGCTAGTGCTAGTTACGAATATTTAAAAAATAGTATTGAAAGAACTTTAAGATGGGCTAAAAGAGGAAAAGACGTTCATAATAATCCTAATCAAGCATTATTTGGCATAGTGCAAGGAGGACCAATTAAAGAGTTACGTAAATATTCAGCTATTGAAACTGTTAAACTAGATTTTGATGGTTATAGCATCGGTGGAGTGGCAAATGATGGAGAAGACAAAGATGCTATGTATAAGGCCATTGAATATTCAACGCCTTATTTACCAAAAGATAAAATTCGTTACTTAATGGGAGTGGGAGAACCGATAGATATAATCGAAGGCGTAATTAGAGGTATAGATATATTTGATTGTGTCTTGCCAACTAGGCTAGCTCGTCATGGTAATGCTTTAACTAAATATGGGAAGATTAATATTAAAAATAGCAAATATAAAGAAGATTTTAGTCCAATTTCTAAGGAATGTGATTGCTATGCTTGCCAAAATTACTCAAAAAGTTATATAAAACATCTAATTAATTGTAATGAAACTTTTGGAGCTCGTCTTTTATCTATTCATAATATTCGTTTCTTAATTAAATTAACAGAAGATTTAAGAGAAGCAATAAAAAATGATAATATATTAGAATATAGAGATAATTTTATTAAAAATTATTATGGAGCTAATCATGAATAATAATAAAATAGTTATTGCAATTGCTGTAGTGACGATAGTTTTAGTTATTAGTATTCCATCGGTTTTACTAGTAAATAAAAGGCATAAAGATAAACTTTATAATAGCACAGTTTTAAAAATTACTGAAGCTGCTAAAAAATGCGTTAACGAAGAAGTATGTACAAGTAAAAAAATATTTATCAAACAACTATATGATGGTAATTATTTACCCAAAACAGTAAATCCCTTAACTAATGAATATATTAGCGAAGATGATTATGTTATAAAAAAAGAAGGGAAATATGTTTTTATTGAAAACGATTAAAATTAGTTTATTCAAAAAATTTATCCATTGTAATTCCTAAAACAACCGATATTTTATATAAAGTATCAATAGAGCAACCTATTGATCCTTTTTTATATTCTAATCGGCGAATGAAGTCGTAAGATAACCCAACATCTACCGCTAGTTGTTCTTGTGTAATACCGGCAACCTTTCGATATTTTTTTATATTTTTTGAAACCTTTGTCATTATATTATTTTCAAACTGAAATTCTCTTTTAAAAGTTGTCATTTTCTTCACCTCTAATTATATTTTCCTATTTATGGTTTTTTATGTCCGGGAACAAAAAAGTCCTGTTTAGGGTATTCACAGGTCCTGTTTTGAGATATAATTAAAATGAAAGGAGGAGTAACTTATGGTAAAAAGTAATCACAAAAGCGGATTATCTACAGCTAGTTTAGTTTTAGGCATAATCGGAGTAGTGCTTGCATTTATTCCTATTATTAACAATGCCGCTTTTGTATTAGGAATTTTAGCTTTAATTTTTGGGATAATTTCTTTAGTTAAAAATTTTAATAAAGGCAAATCGATAGCTGGTTTAATTTTAGGAATAATGGCTATTATTATTACTTTAGCTATGCAACAAGCAATTGTTGATACTGCCAATAAAGCCGAAAAAGATATTGATAAAGCGCTTGGCAATAGTACGGAAGAAGTTTTAAAAAATGAAGCAAATGTGACTTTAGGTAAATTTGAAGTCAGTGAAGGTCAATATGGATTAGTAGATACTAAAATGATTATTACGGTGAAAAACATTAGCGATGAAAAGAAATCTTTTACATTGCATATTGAAGCTGTAAATCCGGATGGTTCAAGGTTAGATGACGACTATGTTTATGCTAATGATTTAAATGCTGGTCAAACTCAAGAATTTGAAATTTTTAACTTAGTATCATCTGACAAAATTGACGCTTTAAAAACAGCAACTTTTAATATTGTTGAAGCTTCTAGCATGTAAAAAAAGCCACTTAAAAGTGGTTTTTGTATTTTTAAAATTAAATAATTTTTTAACTAATTTTCCTTCTTTTTATTTATACCTACAATAGAGCCAAACATTCCTCCTAAAATTAAAATACCGTAATATAAGAAAGTCGAAAGCTTTATATCTTTAGTAAAGAAAATTAAACTTATTAATAAAAGGGTAAAAGTTAAAATAAGACTATTTTTTAAACCACACCACCAGCCTTTGCTGGAAGATAATTTCCCTTGTTTAAAACATAAAACAAAGTAAATTAATAATAATGATAGGGTATTAAAAGTATTTATAAAACTAATACTTACAGAAGTAAAAAAATTTAATAAAGTGGAAATAAAAGATAGAATAATTATAGCTATGCCAAAATAGCTAATATTTTTTAAATAACTAAATATTTTTTCCATTAAAATCACCTAATTAATCATATGATATGTTTAAAATAATATGTTTTTTCCCATAATAAAAAAGGGTGATATTCTATGGAATTATTTTCCATTATATTTAGAACTGCTTTCTTTTATTTTTTTATTCTTTTAGCATATCGTATCATGGGAAAAAGAGAAATAGCTCAGCTTGGGATAATTGATTTAATCGTATCTATTTTAATTGCAGAAATGGTCGCTATTAGTATTGAAAATGCCAAAGACCCAATTATATATACTATTTTACCAATTGCTTTACTCGTTGGCTTAGAATTATTTCTGGCATTTATTAGTATAAAATCTCGTAAATTTCGTAATATCTTTGGTGGCAAACCATCACTGATTATATGTAATGGAAAAATTAATTTTAAAGAAATGGTTAAACAAAGATATAGTATGGATGATTTGCTTTTAGAACTGCGTCAAAAAGAAATTAAATCAATAGAAAATGTTGAATATGCTTTTTTAGAACCTAATGGTAAATTATCAGTATTTAAATATAACTTCTTTAAAATGAAAAGTAATTATCCAATGCCACTAATTGTAGATGGAGAAATTCAAGATAAAGCTTTAAAATATATTAATAAAAATAAATCTTGGTTAAATAAAATATTAAATCAAAAGAATTTAAAAATTGAAAATGTATTTTATTGTTTTTATAAGGGAAGTAAATTGTATATTATTAAAAGAAGTGATTTACTATGAACAAATTTATTAAAGCCAGTCTATTAATTGTCATAATTGGCGGATTATTTTATTTTATAGATAATCGTGCTCATCAAAATAATGAAGTTTTAGCTTTTAAGCAAACAGATAAAAAATATGTAGCTTTGACTTTTGATGATGGACCCCATTATAAATATACAGATATTCTTTTAGATGGGCTTAAAAAACGTAATGTAAAGGCAACGTTCTTTATTCTAGGTAGTAATGCCGAAAAAAATTATAAGGTAGTTAAAAGAATAAGTGATGAAGGTCATTTAATAGGTAATCATACATATTCACATAAAAATTTATATCGTTTAAAAGAAGAAACTATAAAAAAGGAAATTGATAAAACCAATCAAATATTAGAAGCTATTACGGGAAAAACGCCCAAATACTTTCGGCCAAGTTATGGCAATTACAATGGAAAAATATTAAAACTTGCTAATATGGAAGCTATTTTATGGAATGTTGACTCTTTAGATTGGAAAATTCGCAATAGTAAACGTATCACTTATCGCGTCATTAATAAAGTAAACGATGGTAGTATTATTTTAATGCACGATATTTATAAAAGCAGTGTAAATGCTGCTTTGTTGATTATCGATAAACTCCAAGAAGAAGGCTATGAATTTGTTACAGTAGAAGAACTTTTAAATTTAAATTAGTTTAGTCATTTTCGCCTTAAAATGGCGATTTTTTGTTACTAATTTGCAAAATTTTCTTTAATATGGTAAAATATCCTTACTCTATTAAAAAGAGAGGAATTTAAATGATGAAACTATTTAGAAATCCTTATTTTCAAAAAATAGGGAAGATAATGGCAGTCTTTATATTAACTATCTTAGTAAGTGGAGCAAGTATTAGGCAAATGGTTATTAAAACAGAAACCAATTCTGATACTAAATATATAGCGGAAAATCAAATTGATTTAATTTTAAAAGAAGAAGAAAACGAGAATATAGATACGTTTATTAAAGACAATGAAGAACAAATTCGTTTTTTTGCCAAAATGTTTGACATTGATTATGAAATAGCTATCCAAAAAATACGAGAAATAAATGTTGATGCAAGTAATTTTAATGAATATAATATCGGTTTAATAAAGGATTTTGATGGCAATGTTTTAACTTATAATTCTATTGATAGAGGAATTTTAGAGTTTTTTAGTTCTTTAGAAAATACTAATCCGGAACTGGTTACTAATAAATATCAGCCAGGTGATAAAAATCCAGAATATACCGAAGCTTTAGTCCAGTACTTTAGTACTTTATATGATAATGTAGATTATAAATTAATGCTAAGTATTGGAGCCGCAGAAAGTGGTTATTATACGGCAAGTACTATGCTTTATAAAAATAATATATATGGTGGTATGGGTTCTGGTGGACTAATTGCTTATAAAAATATTGAATATGGTGTTTGGCAATATATTAAAAAGATGTCAGAACAATATTATGCAAAAGGTTTAAATACTATTGAAAGTATTGGCTATGTTTTCTGTCCGCAGATGATTAACGGGGTAAAAACCGTAAGTTCTCACTGGATCAGCTTAGTTACAAAAGCCTTAGAAACATATAATTATGAGATAAGATATGTTAGTATCGCTCAACTTAATGATTTAGTAAATAATGAAATAAATGAAATATAAATGGAAATATCTTTGAATATTTCTTTTTTTATGTTATAATTTCTTTATAATAAAGAGGAGTTGAAAAATATGTTTGGAAACATCAAATATATTAGTGATAATGAAGCCCATGTTGTAAATGCTGCCGGCATTAATATGAGTGGCGATTTAATGAATGTACATGTGGTTTTTGAAGATGAAAATCAATCAGTATTAGGAGAAGTAACTGAAGTTAATGAAGATATAATTAAAATTCGTTTTTTAGGTGAATTTCAAAACGGTCATTATGTTAGCGGTGTTATTAGAAAACCAAAATTATCTTCTAAAATAAGAGTAATCAATGAAGGAGAATTATCAGAATTAATGGGAACAGATGCCGCTTCATCATTCTTACTAGGAACAAGTTCAATTTATAACGGCCAACCTGTTTATGTTGATATTAATCAAATGTTTGCTAACCACGCTGCTATATTTGGTAATACTGGTAGTGGTAAATCATGTGGAGTAGCAAGACTAGTTCAAAATATTTTTAGAAATAAAAATATGGTTCCTTATAATGCCAATTTATTTATCTTTGATGCCTATGGCGAATATAAAACCGCATTTAGGAATATAAATCAAATAAATCCTTATTTTAGTTATAAATTTATTACTTCTAATCCAACAGACCCTGAAGATGTACCTTTGCGTATTCCTCCTCATCTTTTAAATTTAGATGACTGGTCACTATTCTTACAAGCTGACTCTCATAGTCAAATACCAATTATTGAAAGAACATTAAAATTAGCTAAAATCTTTTCTAAAAATGATGAACATGCTATGAAATATAAAAATCATTTAATAGCCAAAGCTTTATTAGCCGTATTATTCTCTAATCAAACAACTTCTCATAAGAAAAACGAAGTATTTACTATTATAGAAGCTTGTAATACTCCAGAATTTAACTTTGACGCGCAAATTCAAGGGCTAGGGTATACAAGAGTATTTAGTGAATGCTTTGAAATAGACTCTAATGGTAATTTTGGTGAAAGCGTTTTAATTACTGAATACATTTTAAAACATATAGATGACTCTCTTGAGGGAACACCAGAGCCAAATGATGCTTACTATACTTTAATAGATTTTAGTAAAGCAATGGAATTTACTTTGATATCAGAAGGTTTTCAAAACAATCAACAAATATATGATGATGCAATGTTATTACAAGTTCGTTTAAATTCTGCAATTAATAGTAAAGTAGGTTCATTCTTTACTTATGATAATCCAATATCTATGGAAGGCTATATTTCCTCATTAGTTGCAGTAGGTCAAAATAAAAAGGCGCAAATTATCAATATTAATTTAGAAGATGTAGATGATACTTATGCTAAAGTTATTGTTAAAATTATTGCTAGATTTTGTTTTGAATTTGCTAAATCACGTAAAGAAAGAGCTTCAATCCCATTTAATTTATTCGTAGAAGAAGCCCATAGATATATTCAAAAAGATACTGATACTTTCTTAATTGGTTATAATATCTTTGACCGTATCGCTAAAGAAGGTCGTAAATATGGTGTATTATTAGACATAATAACACAAAGACCAGTAGAACTTTCTGATACCGTTATTGCTCAATGTTCTAACTTCTTAATATTTAAAATGACCCACCCATTAGATATTGAATATATTAGTAAAATGTTACCTAATATCTCTGCTGATGTTTTAGATAAACAAAAAGTACTACAACCAGGAAACTGTGTAGGTTTTGGTAGTGCCTTTAAGATTAATATGATTATTAAAATGGAAATGCCTAATCCTAGTCCATATAGTAATTCCTGTGATGTCTCTGCAAGATGGCGTCTTCCTGTATCTGGGCAAACAACTGTAAATACTATGCAACAAGAAACAGTTCAAGTTAATCCTGCGGCAAATGCGGGCATGGTAAATCCTATAATGCCAAATTAAAAGAAGATTAAAAATATCTTCTTTTTAAATACCTATATACATTATCAGATTTATTTTCAATTAAAGAGATAATATCGTCTAACTCTCTGCGAGTAAAATTATGAATATTATTAATATTTAAACTTTCCATTTTCGCACGAAGATAATATATTTTTGTTATAGTCTCGAGCTTTAAAGAAGAAATATCAAAATTTTCATTCATTATTTTTTCATTAATTAAATCCCTTTTAAAGCGAAACATTCTATTTTTTTGAAAATCATCATAACATTCATAATTTTTTATAAGGTTATTATCTATTAAAACAAAAGGTGATATGAGAGCCAGAATCCCAATTAATTTATAAATACTAGGATTTTGCCATAGATTATCAACTAAATTAGTAAAAATAGTAAGAGCCAGAAGATTACTTAAAAGGGTAGGAATAACAAAACTCATATCAAAAGAGGTACGACTAGTCAACTGCCTTTCCATTTTTGCTAATAAATCATCTATATTATCAGGAGTATTATCAATAATCTTAGACTGTTTATTTGCATAATATACTATAATTTTATCATTTTGAATTTCAAAATAGGTTATAAAATTACGTGCTTGAGATATATCTAAATCAGGATAAGCTAACATTTTAATTTTCCCCCTTAAATTAGCCTTATAATAGCAAAAAAAAATAAATTTTACAATCATAAATATATGTTGTATAAATATTTATTATTGTGTTATAATAAAAGTACCTAGAGTAATAGTTTGTTTTATATAAAACCGACTAAGTGATACATTGGGAATCTAATTACATTTCGGTGTAGAAGACTGAGCCATTAAGTGATTCAGGATCCTAAAGATTTGTATGTGATGCCCACCTCGCGTGAGCGGGTTTTTATCACAGCAAGCTATTATTT
>CANQNZ010000013.1 GCA_947625365.1 uncultured Bacilli bacterium
AACGAACTCAGATATGAAATCGTACTTAGAAGAATGGTATAGTTCAAATTTGAGAACGTTCGACTCAAAGATAGCAATCACGACATTCTGCAATGATGTGTCATATGGTTCCGGAGAAGAAGATAGTTCAAACAGTTTACTTTATGGTTCAATTGATAGAGTGTATACAAACCATAAGCCCAGCCTAGAATGTCCCGACCCATATAAGAAGGATAATAGTGAATTAAGAACTTATGGAGGGGTATATAAACTAAAAATAGGATTAATAAATACAGATGAAATGAACATGGCAGGAATAAATTATACTAATAGTTCATCAACGAATGCAACAACTGAAAACTATCTGTATCATACATATTATTGGTGGAACCTGTCGCCTAATTACGCCAACTCTAGTGATGCCTATGTTATGCAAGGTTTCAGTGGTTACCGCCTCAGCAACAACGTCACTAGCGGTTACGACTTGCTGCCAGTTGTCAATCTGCGGGCTGGTACACAGTCCACTAGCGGGGATGGAACATCTAGTTCACCATTAAAAATAAATTAGGTATAAACGCTTATGCGTTTATATATAGATAAGTCAAAGAAAACTTTTTATTGTTACACTTCGTTATATAATAAAAATGTATTCCTATTATTATTTCTTTGACTCTTAAACACTGGCTATGCTGGTGTTTTTTGTGAAAGAAAACTCTTAGATAGTCTGAGGTTTGTAAAGTTTAAGTAGTAAGTTGAAAATAAGAAAATTTTTATGATGATATATAGCAAATTAATTAAAATAAGATAGGTTAAGCTAGCAAGAGCGATAACGAAAAACCACTAGTTATTGTATTTCTATTAATTTGGTGTTATAGTAAAAGAACTTTTGAAAAAGGTGGTATTTATGGACAAAAAATTATTTGGTTTAAACTTACGAAAAATTCGTTTAGAAAAGGGAATAACATTACCGGCTTTAGCTGATAAAATGGGAATAACTAACCCTTATTTAAGTGATATTGAAAGAGGGAATAGGACTCCTAATGCTAAAATATGTGAAAAAGTTTTTAGCTGTTTAAATTTAACTAATCAAGAGAAACGCATGCTTTTGGATGCTGCCGCTTTATATAGTGATACCCTTCCTTATGATGTTGTAGCCTATCTTTTAGAAAATAAAGATTTGTTAGAAAATATTAAAAAAGAAATGATGGAAAATAATTATTCATATAAACTAAATCTATGATGAAAGTATCTTATTTCTTTGACTAAAAACCCTGGTTTAACTCCGGTGTTTTTTTAGAACTCTATTAAAAATAAAACATAAAATAAAGTGAGAGGGGAGTAAATATTTATGTATACTTATCCAAATTATAATATGGCCAATACTCCTTATAATAATATTGCCTACTCAAATGATAGACAATTTTTGTTTCCATTTTTAGTAGGGGCTGTTACAGGTGGAGCTGCCATTGGTCTTACTAGACCGAGACCGGTATATGTTAATCAACCATATGGTGGACCTCGCCCTGGTGGTTATGGCTATTATAGTAATTACGGTTACTATAATCCAGGATATTATCCATATTATCGATAAAATACTCTATAAGGGTATTTTTCTTTTTCTAAACTAAGTTTAACTATTAAAGCAATACTTATAAAAAATAAGACTAAGCTACTACCGCCATAAGATAAAAAGGGAAGAGGAATACCTACAATAGGAAGCAAGCCAATATTCATAAATATATTTTGAATTTGTTGATATAAAAACATTGCTAAAAAGCCTACAGTAATTATTTTACAACTACGATTATTAACATTCATTATATTATGCATTATAATTAAATCTAAAAATAAGTAACAAGCTAAGATAATTATACCGGCGCTTATACCAAAATGATTGATAGATAATGCAAAAATAAAGTCAGTAGCAGCTTCTGGAAAATATAAATTATGCGCGTTTTTAGGAAGATTGAAAAATTTGGCACTACCTATAGTTGTTAAGGCATTTTCAATTTGCATGCCTCCTCCTTTTTTAAATTCTGTTAAACGTTCTATACGATAAAAAATACTAGAACCAAATATTTTAATAAAGATATCTTTTTGAAAAAAATATAAACAAATAAATCCTCCTAAAATAATAGTTCCAATGCCAAGAAGAATGAAAAAATATCTTTTTTTAATTTTACTTGTTAATAAAATTCCTAAAGTAATAAAAAAGTAAATAACAATTGCTCCTGTATCTGGCTCTAAAAACGTAAGTAAAGAAGGAATTAAAAAGATTATAATTATTCTTGCCAGCAGGATAATATGGTCTTTATTAGTTTTTAAAAAAGTAGTAGAAATAACTTTAGTTAAATATAAAATTAAAGATAGTTTCATAAATTCACTAGGTTGAAAAGAAAAGGGACCAAAATTAAACCAAGCTTTAGAACCATTAACTGTTGTTCCAAAAAATAAAACCATAACTAAAAGAAAAATATTAAGTAGATATATAGGAAAACTTAATTTTAAAATAAAATTAGGTTTTAAAAGAATAACTAAGATAAAAAGAGTTATAGATAGAATGTACCAAATAATTTGTTTAAAGAAAAAGTCTTTAAATAAATTAGAGATATTTGGAGCATAATAAAGATTTAACAAACTTAAAAGCATAAGTATTGCAATGGGAATTAAATATAATAATATTTTTTTAGATATAATTTTTTTCATATTTTTAGTATGGACAATTTTAGGGATTATACAACATTTAGGGCGCATTTCATATATTATTTATAGAGGTGGATATAATGAATAAGGATTTACCAAATGTTTTTCCCGGTCAAATAGGAGAAGATGTGAATAATACCCAAGAAATATTTTATTCAAAAGAAAATAGAACATCTATTGAAACAGATAATTTAAGTATTTCATCAAAAATAAATCGTATTTTTAATTCTCCAAATTACATTTATAAAAAAGAAGTTTTAATTAAAATGAATGGTATAGAAGAGAAAAAAATTATCATAGGTAAAACTCCAACAACTCTTTTAACTATGGATAATGAAGTAATTGATATTAATAAAATTGAAGATATTAAAATTGTTTAACTTTACTTTTGACGCTTTCTAATGGTATAATTTGGGTGTATTAAGGAGCTTTTATGAGAAAGTTAAAAAATCGTAATGTTTATATTTTTGTTATAACAATACTATTTATTTCTTTGTCTTTAAATGTTGTCGGAATTATTTTACATGTTAAAAATGTTTATGGTTATAATTATGTATCTTATCAAACTAATTTTGATACTACAGTAGATGCAGAAAAAGCTACGGTTTATGCTACATTAAAAGATTCTGATGTTGGCTTTGTTGAAGGATTTGGACCAAGAGAGGTAACTTTAAGTTATGGGCATGTAGATGTTCCTATTGAAATAAAAAATAAAAATAAAACAACGAAAACTTACACTTTAGTTATTAACAAACCTGATAAAAGAAGTACAGAAAATCGTTTAAGTGATTTAACTACTAATGTTAAAGATTTAAAATTTAATACTAATCAATATAGCTATAATATTAATGTTGGCAAAAATATTTCGGAAATTATTATTAATGCTTCTTTGAAATCACCTAAATCTCATTTTGTTAATAATTATGAACCTCGTAAGATAAGTTTAAGTGAAGGTTTAAATGTAGCTTTTATTCGTGTTAAGAGTGAAGCAGGAGTAGAAAGAGATTATAAAATAAATATTTTTAAAAATAATACTGAAGAAGATGTGCTCGAAAATAATTCTGATAGTTTAGACTTAGCTAGTTTATCTTTAAGTAATGGTTTAATAAAATTTAAAAAAGATAAATTAAATTATAAAGTTAATGTTCCAAGTAATGTTGATGAAATCAGTGTTTATGCATTTGCTCAAAATCCTAACGCGGAAGTTCAAATTGAAGGGGGCCAAAACTTAGTTGTTGGGCAAAATGAAATTAAAGTAATCGTTAAATTTAATAATCAAGAAAAAGTTTATACTATTACGGTAAATAGACAAAAAGATAATGAGATTAAAAATGCTGATAACCTAAAATATTTAAATGTTGGTGGGTTTAATATTAATTTTAAACCAGATAAATATGATTATGAAATAACTGCAGATTATAATCGAAATTTAATTGTCAGTGCTTACCCATATTCAGAGTTTTCTCAAGTAACAATATCAGGAAATGATACTAAATCTCAAAATAAGGAAATAAAAATAATTGTTACTTCTGAAGATAATAATACCAAAACTTATACTATTAAAGTTAAAAAACAATTTTGGAGTATGAAAAATGAAATTATTGCTGTTTCAATAACCTTTATTGTTGGATTAGCTATAGTAGCCCTATTAAAATATTATGAGATGCAGAAAAGTACGAAAAAACGTCAAAAACGTGCGAAAAAATAAGTAACTTAGTTTACTTATTTTATTTTTGTTTTTATAATTTAATTAGTGATGAATATGAAAAAAGTTGAACTTTTAAGTCCTGTAGGTAATCAGGAAATGTTAGAGGCGGCAATCAAAAATGGCGCAGATGCTATTTATTTGGCGGGAAAATTATATGGAGCTAGAGCTTTTGCTGATAATTTTTCTAATGATGAAATAAAGCAAGCAATTAAATATGCTCATTTATACGGAGTAAAAGTTTATGTAACTATTAATACTTTAATTTATGAAAATGAAATTAATGATTTTATAAATTATGTTAAATTTTTATATCAATCTAGTGTAGATGCTGTTATAATGCAAGATTTAGGAATAATTAATCTAGTGTTAAAAACTTTTCCTAATTTAGAAGTTCATGCCTCTACACAACTTCATAATCATACCAAAGAAAATTTAGAGTATTTAAAAAAAATAGGAGTAAAAAGAGCAGTTTTAGCACGGGAACTATCTTTAGATGAAATAAAAGAATTACCATGTGATATTGAAAAAGAAGTGTTTGTTTATGGAGCTTTGTGTATTTCTTATTCTGGACAATGCTTGGCATCTTCTTGCATTTTAAATCGAAGTGGTAATAGAGGTAAATGTGCGGGAATGTGCCGTTTGCCATACGAACTTTATTCTGAAAGTGAAAAAATAGCTACCGATGGAGATTATTTACTGAGTCCTAAAGAACTTAATACGCTATCTCGCCTGCGCGAAATAATTGATACAGGTGTAGACAGTTTGAAAATTGAAGGAAGAATGAAAAGCCCGGAATATGTTGGCTATGTTACCAGAATATTTCGCCGCTTAATCGATGCTTATTATGCTAATGAGGCAATGAATATTACTTTGGAAGAGGAAAATAATTTAAAAAAATTATATAATCGAGATTTTACATTAGGGCATTTATTTAAAGAACGAAACTATAAACTAATGAATATTAAGACACCAAATCATGTAGGTACCCCTTTAGGAAAAGCAAAAGTCAAAAAAAATAAAATAATGATTTATCTTGATGATGATATAGCTCAAGGCGATGGTATTCGTTTTGCCAATAAAGAGGGGATGATTGTTAACTTTCTTTATGATGAGAAATTATTATTAATTAATAAAGCCAGCAAAGGGCAAATAGTGTATGTTGATAATAAAGTTAATTTAATAGCAGATGGACAAGTTTTTAAGACTTTGGATAAAGAACTTATGGAAAAAATCAAAGACATTCCTCAGCGCAAGGTCAATATTAATATAGTCGTTGAAGCTAAAGTTGGCAAACCTTTAAAAGCTACTATTAAAGATGATAAGAATATAATAACAGAGCAGTTAGGCCAAGTAGAAATCAGTAAAAATTGTCCGATTTCTAAATCAGAATTAGTTGATAGATTTTCTAAATTAAATGATACGCCTTTTATTTTAAAAGATATTCAAATAGATGCAGATGAACAGATATTTATTCCAATTAAAATTATTAGTCAGTTGCGCCGTAATTTAGTGACTAAATTAATTACTTTAAGAACGCAGGCCAAATATGAACCTATTATAACTAAGTTAGAGTGGCCGGCTCAAAAAGTTAAGCCAACAAAGTCATATAATTTCTATGTTAGAGAGGAAAAACAATTACAATATTTATTAGATAAAAAAGTTAATATATATGTCGACGATTACCTTTTATATCAGAAATATAAAGCTGATAATGTATATTTTTTAACAGATAGAACATCTTTTCATTTAATTGATTTAAATAAAGAAAAAGTTGTAGCTTCCAATTTAAGTGGTGTTTTAAAGTATAGTCAAAATAATGAAGTTTTTAGTGATATTTATCTTAATGTTACTAATTCTTATACTTTAGCAGTTTTAAATGATTTAGGCGCAAAAAAAATAACATTGTCAGTTGAAAATGATATTAATCAGATAAAACAATTAGTCAGTGGTTTTGAAAGAAATTTTAATACGATGCCAAATGTTGACGTTTTAGTTTATGGTAGAGTAGAACTGATGGTTTTAAAGCATTGCTTTTTAAATATGTTTTTGAATAAAGATACAAAGTGCGCAGTATGTAAAGATAAAAAACAATATTATTTAAAAGATAGAAATGGAAAGTTTTTACCTATTATAAATAAAAATTGTAATACTTATATTTTACATTACCAAAATATAAATTTAATAGAAGATATTCCTAATTTTAAGACAATGGGAATTAATAATTTTAGTTTCTATTTATTTAAAGAAACAAAAGAGGAATTAGCTAAACTTTTAGAAGCTTTATAATTCCTTTTTTTACTGATTAAAATTGACGGTATCAATAAAATATGATAATATATCTTTGTCATGGCGGAATTGGTGAAGTGGTTAACACGCCGGATTGTGGCTCCGGTATGCGTGGGTTCGATCCCCACATTTCGCCCCATATTATGTAAATAAAAGTTCATAGCTAGTATTATGGACTTTTTTTTATTTTGCAAAAATAGTGAAGATGAATAAGAAAAGTATTATAGGAATTCATTATATTTTTTTCAATAGTACATAAGATATGGTAAAATATTAAATGAAATGGAGATGATTTTCTTGAATGTTATAGAAACAATAGATTTATGGACTGAACAAAATGATAATCATTTAGAATGCTTTAGTGGTGCATTTGTTGATGGATTTGAAAACGGTAGTATTCCATTTGACTCTTATAAAGTAATTAGAAATTGTAATTGTATTATTAGTAGCAATAAAGATAATTTGAATATCAGGAATAAGCATAATGCCATTGTTTTTTATAAAGATGGTGTACCTGTAAGATTAATGGTATTAAACCAAAATACTAATGTTGATATATGTATATCAGCTGCATTAAGTCAGACATTGAATAATGCTATCCTAAGAGATATTTATTCTTACTTTAATATAAAAAGAACAGATGTTAATCTTAATCAGCAACCAATTAACAATGAGACAGACCCAGAAAATGAAATAGATGTAGGTTCTTGTGATAGACCATCACTTTTAGAGAGCATGTTAGAAGGTAGCTATACTCAAAGTGATACTGATTATGGCAAGAGTAATAGTGATAGCAATTATCAATTTATTCCCGATATATATATACAATATGAACTTATGACAGATAGCGAATGTTTTAGTATTAAACATCATTGTGCATTTCTAAATAAAAGTATGACAAGGATTATACCTCTTCAAGCCAATTCATTAATAAATATTGAAGAAATTAGTAGTATATTAGAGTCAGATAAAAGTATGCTAAGAAAATGATAAAGTTCTTGATAATAAAAACCGTTTCTAATAAGGTCAAGACTAAATAAAGTTTATTTGATATAATATATTGAAAAGATGTGTTGTTGTGAATATCGATAATATCAAAAAAATTTTATTAAAATGCTATACAAAAGATTTATGTTATTCAAAAATTCAAAATGAATGGAATGATAATAATAAATGTTTTGGTATGTGTGCAATAACATCTTTAATCGTTAATGATTATTTTGGTGGCGATATTTGTAAAATTCATGTGAATGGAATTAGTCATTATTTTAATTTGATAGAAAATAAAATTGTAGATTTAACTTCAAGTCAATTTAATCATGAAATAGACTATCAAAAATATCAAATTATAGATAGGCAAAAATTGTTAACGGAAAATACAAAAAGTAGATATAGCATATTAAAAAGCAGATTGATAGAAGAGTTAAAAAAACAAGCAGTTATTTCTAAAAAGAGTAAAGGACATGCTAATTGAGGAGGAGCCAAGCTGTGAATAGCAATTTAGAATTTAAAAAATTAGTAGAAAACAAAAATTTGGTAGCAGAAACTACTTATAATTGTATAGATAATTTATTTTCTGAAGAAGAAAAAAGTGATTTTTTAGTTGCGGAAATAAATCCAGAATATATGGATGGTATAAAACTTTGTGAACATTATAATCTTGATATTAAAACAGGAGTTAATTGCTTAATATGTGAATGCAAAAGAGGAGAAAATAAAAGTTATGTGGCATTATTAGTGCCAACAGGATGTAGATATAATATGTCATCCACAGTAAGAAAATATACGAATTCTAGAATGGTATCAGTCGCGCCGCTTGATTATGTGTTAGAAAAGACGAAGATGGAATATGGAAGCATTAATCCAATAGGATTACCTGAGGACTGGAAATTATTTATCGACCCTAAAATATTGGAAGTTGAAAGAATTATTTGTGGCAGCGGTTTACAAAAATCAAAAATTTCGTTACCAAGTAAATATTTATTAAAGCTTAACAATGCCGAAGTATTAGAAAATTTGGCAAAACAATAAATAATTTGATATAAAAATCGAACTTAATATTTAAGCTCTATGTTATTTGTATGTTCTTGTTCTTCTTTTATTTAAATTTTTAGGATAATTAATTTCAACAGTTTCATCTTTTTGATTTACAGTTATATCATCTAAAGTTAAGTTTCGTCCGATATAAAAAGCTCTATGACATTTAATCTTATGATATTTAGATTTAACTATTAAATAAATAATTAAATATCCACTTTCTATAGTAAAATTTATATTTTTTAGGCTATATCCAGAATAATTAATGCACAATCCATAATCTGTAAATTCCACTTTAACTGCTGAGTCATTAAAACTTTCCATTTTATCTTTACTGATTTCCGGAAAGTAGTTATCAAAATCAAAGTCCAAAATATCACCTCACAAGAAAGTATTATAGATTATAAAAATACTTTAATCAAGCATAATTTTAGCGTATTAATTCAAACTAATAACGAGGTAATGTATATGGAAGATAAATTGAAAAAGTATAAAGCCAAAAGAGATTTTAATAAAACAAAAGAGCCTTTAGGAAAGCAAAAAGCTCAAGGAAATAAATTAAAGTTTGTCGTGCAACATCATTTAGCAAGTCATGACCATTATGATTTCCGCTTAGAGCATAATGGTGTATTAAAAAGTTGGGCTGTACCTAAAGGACCTTCATATAACTCTAAAGATAAACGTTTGGCTGTTTTAGTAGAGGACCATCCCTATGAATACAAAGATTTTGAGAATACTATTCCTCAAGGCGAATATGGTGGAGGAACAGTGATGGTCTGGGATGAAGGCTATTATGAAGTAATAGGTAGTTTTAGTAAATCATTTAAGGAAGGTTCTTTAAAATTTATTTTACATGGAAAACGTTTAAAAGGAGCATGGACATTAATTAATTTTGATAATAATAATTGGCTGTTGATAAAAGAAAACGATAAATACTTAAATTATAAAGATATTACCAAATTTAAAACTAGCATTAAAACGGGAAGGACGATGAAACAAATAGCTGATAATATACCAAGTAATGAAATAAAGATTACTAATCCTGATAAAATTATGTTTCCACGTCCTAAAATAACTAAAAAAGAAATGGTTAATTATTATAAAAAAGTAGCTGATAAAATGTTACCTTATTTAAGTAATAGAATTATAAGTACAATAAGATGCCCAGAAGGTATAAAAAAAGATAAATTTTTTAAAAAACATTTGGATAGTGATAGTAAAGGAATTAAGAAAATAATTTTACCAAATGATAAAGGTCACAAAGATGATTATTATTACATTACTGATACGCGTGGGCTAATAAGTGAAGCTCAAAATAATAGTGTGGAGTTTCATATATGGGGCAGTAATGTCCAAAAATTAGAAAATCCTAACTATATGGTATTTGATTTAGACCCGGATGAAAAACTTAGTTTAACTAAGTTACGACAGGGTGTTAAAGATTTAAAAAGTATTTTAGATAATTTACAATTGAAATCTTATTTAAAAACCAGTGGCGGTAAAGGGTATCATGTTGTTGTACCTTTAAACTATAAAACAACCTGGGAAGACTTTCGTAAAGTAGCCAAAAATATTGCCGAATTAATGGCTACAAAATGGCCGGATAAATATGTGGCAAATATGCGTAAAGAAAATCGTAAAGGTAAAATCTATATTGATTGGGTTCGAAATACCAGGTCTTCAACTTCCGTTGCTCCATATTCCCTAAGAGCTAGAGACCATGCCCCTGTTTCAATGCCGATTAAATGGAGTGAACTTGATAAAGTAAAACCCAATGAAATTACTTTAGATATTGCTTTAAAAAGATTAAAAAGAAAAGACCCATGGGCCGGATTTTTTGAAACATAAGGTAAACTTATAATTCCATAGTATCATTTAATTTATTTAAATTATTTTGATATTCATTAATAATAAGAGAGGTTGTAGTAAGTAACATACTTGCTATTGAAACAGCATTTAAAAAAGAATTTTCGATTACTTTTGTAGCATCATAAACTGTAGAATTTTGAATATTTTCCCAACAATTAGTTTTTATATTGAAGATAATTTGATAATCTTCTTTTTTAATATTTTTAATTATATTAACCTCATCTAATCCAGCATTTTGCATTATCTGTTTAAAAGGTTTCTTTAAAGCTTGCATTAAAATTTTAGAAGCATTACCTTCATCTTTTAAATTTTCACTTATTTTATACAATGTTAATCCACAGCCAAGATTAATCCCTTTCGTAGCACTGTCAATTGCCCACAGGGCGTCTTCAACGCGCATTTTAATTTCTCTTCTTTCTGTAGCTGTAGGAGCACCTATTAAAATATTTACCAGACCATTTTTAAACATAGCTAGTCTTTTATTGTAAAAAGCCTTATCAATTTGTAAGTTAGCTAATTCTTTTTTAATGGCTACAATCCTTTTTTTAATTTGAGGGTTATTATCAAAAACAATAGTAGCAAATTCTGAAGATATAGAAATTTTTCGCACTTGTGCTAAATTACTACTATTAGTAATGGCTTTTAAATCATCAAAAATAATTTCTTTATTTAAGCCATATTCTTCTAATTTGACAAGAATTACTTTGACTCCTTCGTTTATATATAAAGAAATAATTTCATTTGCTACATACTCTTCATATTCTTTAGTAATTATAATAAGAGGTCCATCATTTTTGATAGCATAATTTATAGCATTTTCCAGACAATCTAAATCTGATAAAGTATCTATTAAATATATCACAGGGTTAGTATAATCTAATTTTTTTTCATTTTTTAGATAATAGGGCGATGATAAGGAAATACTCATTGTATAGCCATTTAAAAATTCAATCTGATTTATATTACTATCTACTTCTACTAAAGATATTGCATCTTTGTTTTTCACTTTAAAATAGGCAGAACTTACCAGTTTACCAATATTATCATCATTTGCGGCAGTGCCAGCTATATTTGTTAATTCTGCCTTAGTAGGAATGCGGCTTTCTAGTTTAATTGCGGAAATTATCTTTTGGGCATAACAGGCTAGTTCTTCTTTTAAAATTAAAGGATTAACGCCTTCTTTGATTAATTTTAAGCCACTATTAAAAATACTCTGAAGCAAGACTAAAGTAGTAGTTGTTCCGTCTCCCACAATTTCATTAGTTTTAATTGAAGCTTCCTTAGCTAATTCTAAAATTGTATTTATAGCCACATCGTCACTTTCAATATTTTCAGCAATTGTCACGCCATCATTAGTAATAAAGGGAGTAAAGGAAGAATGGTCTATAATGGCATTACATCCTTTAGGTCCCAAAGTGGTTTTTACTGTATCACATAAAAGATTTATAGCTTCTTCCATTTTAGCGTATAAAACATCATTACTAATAATTTTTTTCATTATTATCACTCATTTCTATAATATATTTCCAATATTTTTTTGGCATAAAATTCATGCGACAACGCTCGTTAGTTCTTTGCTCAATAGCTATAATGTTATAAAATTCTTTCCACATATCTTTAATATCAGCATCATCTTCAGAAGTCTTAAAATCATGCATTTTAAAATTGCTTTCTGTAGTTAAATAAAAATCTTTTTTATCATATATACTTATTAAACCTCTTTTAACATCTTTAATTATCCAATATTCATTTTTTAATCTATTTTTAAAATGTTTGGCTAAGAGAAAAATAACATTATTTTCTGGGGCAATTTCTGCATAATAAATTTCTTGCTTTAACTTTTTAAATCTAACAAATCCTTTTAAACGATGCGCTTCGCTACTTACATATTTAGATATTTTTAAAGCTTTAGAAACACATCTTAAATTTCGCATATAAATAATATTAGTTTTATATTTTAAAAGATTTAAATAAAAATAATATATAATTAATTCTTTATTTTCATTTTCAGAAAGAAAAACATAATAAATAATATTAAAAATTCTAATACTGTAATTATTAATAATTTGTTTGATTAAATCATTATTAACTTCTATTTTTAAATTTATAACTTCATCAAGCAGGGTCGGAGCATAATCTAAAGGCTTAATATTATCAGGTGTAACTTTATTTATCACTAAATAATGAATTAGATTTAAAAGGGATAGCAAATCATCTTGATATAAATAAATACTATTCATGGAAAAAACTTAACTGCTTTCTTTCTACTGCATTATTTGGTTTATCTTCTAAAACTAAATTAGCTTCAATAAAATTTTTATTAAAGAAAGTGGTATCAATAAAATATTTACCATTGCAGGTTATAAAGTATTTAGCTCTTTTTAAAACTATGCCCATATTTTTTAAATCTTTAAACGTAATTTTAAAATGTTTACGAGAACTCATTATTCTTTTGGCGCTAGTTACGCCTATACCGGGAATTTTAAGTAAATCATAATAAGAACAACTGTTAATCTCTTTCGGAAACTCTTGGAGATGATTTAAAGCCCAAGCTGCTTTAGGGTCAATTAGCAAATTAAAATTCGCCTGCTTACTATTTAATAAATCCTCAGTTTTAAAACCATAATAGCGTAAAAGCCAATCTGCTTGATAAAGACGATGTTCTCTAACTAAAGGTGGTTTTTCTAAAGTAGGTAATAAATTATCCTTATTAACTGGAATATAAGCAGAATAAAAAACTCTTTTTAGCTTAAATTTGTTATACATTGCTTCACTTTTACTTAAAATGTCTAAATCACTTTCTTTCGTCGCACCAATAATCATTTGCGTGCTTTGCCCAGCAGGTACAAATTTATGAGATTTATTTTCTTTAACATAACCCATAATTTTTTCCGTATTTTTAAAATCTTTATGAGGAGCTAAAAGTTTAATGCCATTTTCTGTGGGCAGTTCAATATTAGCACTTAATCTATCCACAAGCAGACCTAATTTTTTTACTAAATATTCACTACAACCAGGTATGGCTTTGGCATGGATATATCCGCCAAAATGATATTTATTACGAAGAAGGGTAATAGTTTTAATGATTAAATTCATAGTATAATCCGGATTTTTAATTATTCCGGAAGATAAAAATAAGCCTTCAATATAATTTCTTTTATAAAAATTAATGGTTATATAACATATTTCTTCAGGGGTAAATATAGCTCTTTTAATATTATTGCTTTTGCGATTTAAACAGTATTTACAATCATAGATGCAACAATTAGTAAGGAGAATTTTAAGCAGAGAAATACAGCGCCCGTCAGCCGAGAAAGAGTGACAAATTCCACTAAAAGAGGCATTTCCTAAATCACCTTTACGTTTACTTCCACTTGATGAGCAAGAGGCATCATATTTAGCACTGTCCGCTAAGATTCTTAGCTTTTCTTTAATCTCCATTTAAATCACCAATATCATTATATAACAAAAAAATTATAAAAGCAAACAAATGTTTTAAAAATAAAATTCTAATTTTTGGTAAAACAAAAAATAGGAGAGAGTCCTAATTTTTTATCCCATAACTTGTCCACCGTTATTATGAAGTACTTGCCCGGTTACGTAAGATGAATCATCGCTAGCTAAAAAAACAAAGGTTGGCGCTAGTTCGTAAGGCATAGCTCCTCTTGCCATTGCGGCATCAGCACCGAGAGAAGGTATTTTTTCTTTAACCCAGCAGGCCGGTTGCAACGCAGTCCAATAAAATCCTGGAGCAATCGCATTAACGCGCACGTTTTTAAGAGCTAAATTACGAGCTAGGCTTCTAGTAAACCCTACTATTGCTCCTTTAGTTGTAACATAGTCAATTAATTGGGGCTCACCATAAAAAGTTGTTACAGAAGTTAAATTAATGATAGAAGCACCACTTTTTAAATATGGTAAAACTTCCTTTGTTAAATAAAACATTCCATAAACATTAACTTTCATAGTTTTATCAAATTGTTCATCGGAAATATAAGTTAAGTCATCTTGTTGATACTGCACGCCGGCATTGTTAACTAAAATGTCAATTTTACCGAACCTATTTAACGTGCTATCTACTATTTGCTTTGTAAAGTTTTTGTCAGCTATATCACCGCTTAATAATAAACATTCTCCTCCCAGCTTTTCTATATATTCTTTAGTATCTTTAGCATCTTTATGTTCATCGTAATAGGGAATTACTACTTTTGCTCCTTCTTTAACAAAAGCAATCGCCGCCGCTTTCCCAAGCCCACTATCACCACCAGTAATAATGGCTACCTTATTTTTTAACTTCCCACTTCCTTTATAATTAGGATTATCAAAGATAGGTAGGGGTGTCATTAAATATTCCATTCCCGGTTGCTTATCTTGAGCTTGCTCGGGAGCTAAAATCTTATATTTTGTAAACTTTATACCGTATTTATTATCGTACTGATATGCCGTGTTGCCAAACTGATAATCATATTTCACAATCTCACCTCGCTATAATATATGTGGGCTTTTTAAATAGGTTCATTTTTACAATATTGAATTAAAATGTTTTAGTTGATAAAATATCAGTGGTGATACAAGTGAATGACGGTTATGTAAATATGTGGGATAATTGGACTAAAAAAAGAAGTGGCAAACCCGTTTATGATACATGGTTAGATAATTATCAAGATATTTTAAAAGCAAATAAAGAAGAAACTATTTTAGATTTAGGTTGTGGAACAGGAGCAAACGCTTTATATTTAAGTGAAAAAGGCTATAATGTATTGGCAGTAGACTTTTCGATAGAAGCTTTAACAAATGTGCAAAATAACATTAAAAATATAAAAACACAATACTTAAATATGCTAGAACCATTTTCTTTACCTAATGAAAGTTTTTCTTTAATTATAGCAGATTTATCTTTGCAATATTTTAGTGATGAAAAAACAAAAGAAATAATGCAAGAAATAAAACGAATTTTAAAACCAAATGGTATTTTACTTGCTAGAGTAGCTCGCGTAGATGATTATAATTTTGGCGCTGGCTCTGGGGAAATGTTAGAAAAAAATTACTACTATGCATATGGATATGCTAAAAGATTTTTTGCTTCTTCAGATATTTTGAACTACTTTGGCATTATTGGCAAAGTAGAGTATCGTAAAACACAAATGGTCCGTGATGAAGAGGAATACCAAAAACCTAAAAATTTATACGAAGTAAAAGTTAAAGTATTAAAATAGACTTGAGTGGTCTATTTTTTGTATAAATTTTAAATTTTAATTGATAATATTAGGGGAGGAAATATATGAATAAGGAAGAAAGTAGTCTTACGGCAAAAGATTTAAGTTATGTCGAAGATATATTTAATTGGAATATTAATTGTTACAATGCATTTTTACATTTTAGTAATTTACTAGAAGATAAACAAGCTGTGGATATTGTTCAAAAAATTGCCACAAGTCATAAGGAAAATTGTGATAAATGTTTAAAACTCTTTAAATAGAAAGGACTAGAATATGACAAAAGACCAAGAAATTTTAAATATCTTACTTGAACTTGAGAAAAACATGGTAAAAAATGTTGCTGTTGCTATTACAGAAGCTAGCAATGAAAAATTAAGCACTGCCTTTGAAGATATTTTTAACACTTCGAAAGAGGCTCAACGTGATATTTTTAATTACATGAATAAGCAAGGATTTTATCAATTAGAGTATGCTTCAGAAACGAAAGTTAATAAAAGCTCTCAAAAAAGTGCTAAAACATTAGAAAATTTAGAGGAAATTTAAATTTCTTTTTTTTACTCTTTACAAAGCATACAAAAGTTTGATATAGTAAAAATTACAGAAGGAGTTTTTTATGAAAAAGACTTTAGAACAACAATTGGAAAATTTTATTTATCGTTATCATATTAATAGGGCTTATTTGTACAATGGAAACTTAATTCGTTCGGTAGGTAAATTTACCTTTGCCGGTGAAGATAAGTATAATTTTATCGTTAAGCCTTTGGATGAAAGTCAAGAAGAAAAAATAGTTAAGATAGGAATTATTAATCATAATATTTCTTCGGTTGTTTGTAGCTGCTTAGAATTTCAAACTTTACATTCTTGTGAGCATATACCTGCTGTTGTTATTAATTGTAAAAATGAAATAGATGCTGATAAGGAAGATGACATTAAAGAAAAATCCCAAAAAATTTTGCAAATGTTTTCTAAAAATAACGCTCTAAATGTAATCAAAAAGAAATTAAATATAGAGTATACTTTTATCTTATATAAAACTTATTGGGGTAAACACTGGAGTCTTAAAATAAAATTAGGTTATGACAAGCTGTATGCTATAGGTAGTAAATATAATAAATTTATTAATGCTTATTATGATAAAGAAGGGCAAGTAGAATTTGGTAAATATTTTGTTTATGACCCTAAAAAATATTATTTTGATGATGTTGATAATAAAATATTAGATTTTTTATATGATAATTGTGATTTTCATTATGGACAAATAAATATAAATGACAAAGATTTTCCGCGTTTTTTTAAACTATTTAAAAACCGTGATTTTTATATTGAAAATGTTGGTTTAATTAATGGTATAAAAGAGCAAATGCCTTTAGATATTTCTCTTAGTAAGCAAAACGATGAATATATTTTAGATGTTAATATTACGCAAGACTTAATCCCTTTAACTAATAATCTGGAATACATTTTATTAAGCAAACAAGTATATCATTTAAATAGTGATTATCGAAAACTTTTAACTGCTTTAATTGAAGATGAAGTTCAAACTTTAGTTTTTAGTAAAAATGATTTGCATACGTTTAGTGAAGGAATTTTGCCAATAATTAAAGATGAAGTAAAAATAAGCGAAGATATTGAAGAGATTAGCGATTTGTCTAAGCCGAGGGTAAAGTTATACTTTGATATAAATAAAAATGATATTACCTGTAAAGTAAAATTAGAATATAAAAATGAAGAAATTGACTATTTTTCGCAAAATGAAGAAATACTCAGAGATATTCCGTTTGAAAAGGAAATTATAAAAGATTTAAATAAATTTGGTTTTGAAATAATTAAAAATAAAATTTGTTTGGAAGATTTGGAAAGTATAGTTTATTTTTTAGAAACAGGTTTAGTAGATTTGTCAGCTAAATATGAAGTTTTTACTTCGGAGAAGTTAAAGGCAACTAGTGTAAAGAAAAAATTAAGTATTTATAGTAATTTTTCTATTGGCCAGGATAACATTTTACATTATGATTTTGATTTGGGTGATATAGATAGTAATGAACTCGGCAATTTACTTTCTTCTTTAAAACAAAAAAAGAAATATCATAAATTAAAAAATGGCGATATAGTATCTTTAGAAGATGAAAGTTTAAATGAGGTCGGAGAGTTAATTAATGATTTAAATCTGGATTTAAAAGAAAGCTCCGGAGTTATCCCAAAATATCGGGCAATATATTTAGATAGTTTAAGGAAAGAAAAATATGCAAATATTAAAACTAGTCATAGTTTTGATGAATTTATTGATAAATTTAATAAATATAAGGATAATGAAGTTAATTTTACTGAAGAAGAAAAGAAAGTTTTAAGAGAATATCAGCTAAGAGGAGTTCAGTGGTTATACAATATTCACAAATGTGATTTAGGAGGAATTCTAGCTGATGAAATGGGATTAGGAAAATCTATTCAAACTATTTACTTTTTTAAAAAATTGTTGCAAGAAGATAATTCTGCCAAATTTATGATTATATGTCCTACAGCACTTATTTATAATTGGTTAAATGAATTTAATAAATTTGCTAAAGATATAAAAGTACAAATAATTACTGGACCTAAAGTAAAACGTGTTGATTTTATTAATAATAGTGAGGCTACCGTATTTATTACCTCATACGGAACTTTAAGAGAAGATGCCGAATTGTATAACGATAAGCAATTTAAAGTGTGTGCTATTGATGAGGCACAAAACATTAAAAATCCTTTAGCCAAAAATACCCGAGTAGTCAAAAAAATTCAAGCTGAGACTAAAATCGCTTTAACTGGAACACCACTGGAAAATTCCGTAACCGAAATATGGAGTATATTTGATTTTATTATGCCTGGTTTTTTAAGTTCGTTAAATAAGTTTAATGAAAAATACAAATTTAAAGAAATGGACGATGATGCTTTGCAGGCGGCGGGCAGATTAAATAAAATAATTTCTCCTTTTATAATGCGTCGTAAAAAGGAAGAAGTTGCCAAAGAATTGCCACCTAAAATTGAAAATAATATTTACATTGATTTAGATGATGACCAGAAGAAACTGTACGCTATGGAAACTAAAAAGGTTTCTGAAGCAATATATGGAGTATTAGAAAATTCAAGTTTTAATAGTTCTAAATTTCAAATTTTGCAACTTTTAACTAGGCTTCGTCAACTGTGTATTGACCCTCAATTAATATATGAAAATTATAAGGGCTCTAGTGCAAAAATAGAAAATTTAATAAAAGTAGTTAATGAAGAAGTGGAAAATGGGCATAAAATTTTGCTTTTTACAAGTTTTAAGTCGGCATTAGAGATTATTAAGAGTAAGTTTAAAGAAAATAATATTACTTTTTATACTATTGACGGTAGCGTCGAAGCTAAAACACGCCAAATGTTAGTAGATAAATTTAATACTGACAATACAAATGTCTTTTTAATCACTTTAAAAAGTGGAGGGACTGGGCTTAATTTAACAAGTGCCGATGTGGTAATCCATTTGGATTTATGGTGGAACCCTCAAGTTGAAAATCAAGCTACAGATAGAGCCCATAGAATAGGTCAAACTAAGGTTGTTGAAGTAATTAAATTAATTGCTTCAGGGACAATAGAAGAGCGAATTTTGGAGCTTCAAAAGAAGAAACAAACTTTAAGTGATAAGTTAATTGAAAAGGATGCCTCGGCAAGAGTCGAACTGGCTAATTTGACAGAAAAAGATATTCGAGATTTGTTGCGCTATGAAAATTTTGATTAAATAGAGAAAAACCCAGATAATATGGGCTTTTCTTTTTTGCAAAAAAATATAAAAAAGCTCAATAATTTCTTGACTTACCTTAAATTAAATGGTATATTTAATAACGTCCAATGCAAGTTGGGCGATTAGCTCAGTTGGTTAGAGCACCTGCCTTACAAGCAGGGGGTCATAGGTTCGAGTCCTATATCGCCCAC